>CAZARE010000355.1:0-13742 GCA_964487455.1 uncultured Propylenella sp. | reverse complement strand
CACGTTTCCCGATCGACCTCGAACCGGGCCGTCAGCGCATCACACAGCGACGCCATTCTCATCGGCGCCTCCAGCAACGTCCAGATTCGCGCGCCCGTCGCCTCGATAACGTAGTAGCTCCCATTGTCGATATCCATCATGACAATCGCGCCGTCCGTCGCGTTCCAAAGGACTGAATCCGAGCGGGTGATCACGGCATCGTCGTCGATCAAGGCTTCGTTCGACATCTGTAGTTCCTGAAATGAGAAAGATTCGACCCTCGCATCGGCGGAAGAGAGCCCAGGAATACGCGTTTTTGCAAGCGGTTCAACCGTCTTGCGGAAGGAAGCCGAGCCGGCTCATCCATTCGCCGTGGTCGCGAACCAGCCGTTCGACCTGATCGGCGCCAAGCACGCTTCGCCAGCCCCCCGCGCGTCCCTCGCGGAAAAAGCTGGACAGGCTGGCGGGCCGCTCGACGAAGCCGCGCTCGACTTCGGCGCGCCGAAGGACAGGGAAGCTCGCGCGCTCGACGGCATCGCCGATCTGGTGACCATCGACCGCCAACCCCGAAAATTCGGCGACTCGCACCAGGCATCCGGCCGGATCGGCGACCATGTCTTCGTATCGCAGCAGAAGGAGCGGCATGACGGACTGCTCGATCCAGCTCTCCACATGCGCGCTCCATCCTCCCAACTCGACAGGATGCGAGCTGCTAATCCGGTCCGACCAGAAATTGAGCGTGGCGGTCGCGTCCGCCATCCGCGCGATCGCGCGGTCGACGGATTCGCCGTTGTGATGGGCGAGCGAGATCGCCACGTCGAGCGGGTTGCGCGCGACATAGATCGCACCCGCGCTCGCTGCTTGCGGAAACAGCCCCTTGCCCGGCGCCCCTCCCGAGAACCTGTCGTGCACCTTTACGAACGAGGGCAGGGCGCACTCGCCCGCCAGCTCGAGATGGACGAGCGACCGATAATAGGTGCGTTCGTCGGGCCGCAATTCGGACGAGTCGAGGCCGACCATGTCGTCGAAGAGGTGGCGGTCCTCGGCCAGGCCGCCGCCGACCAGTCGGTCGAGATCGACCGGACCTTCGCGCAGAAGCGCCGTCAGCTGTGCGCGAAGCCAGGTGTTTCCCGACTTGGGATAGGATGCCAGCCAGACGATCGACCGCGGGGCGGCAGTTGGGGTCATGGCGACGCGGCTGCGGCCGGCGATGCATCGACACGGTCGATGACGGCGCGGGCGAGCAAGAGCGGATCGACTGAGCCGCCGGGCCGGCTTACCGCCATCATCTCGACGCGCCGCGCCAGCGCGACCATCGCATCGAAGGCGAATCGCTGAAGATGCAGGCCGCGCAGGAAGTTCTTGCGGAAGATGAATCGCGAGAGGCATTCGACGCGGTGGAGGTGCTCCAGCGGCTTGAAGGTCGGCGCCTCCACGTTTCGGTCGCTAAGATAGACGATGGCGCGGATCGGCATTGGATCGCCGTGAAAGCGCTCGACAGGCAGAAGATATTTGGCCAGCCCCTCGCGCACCGGTTCGAGCCCCTCGGCCGTCCTGCCGAGCAGCGCCAGCGAATGGTCCCACAGTCGGATCGCGGGCCTGCAAGGGTGCGCGACCGGCGTTCCGTCCGCATCGAAGGTAAGGCCGGTGACGTCGTCCGCCAGCATCGCGTAGCCGGCGTCCAGGAAACCCGCGAGCAAAGTCGACTTGCCGGCGCCCGACCGCCCGATGGTGAGCACTGCGCCGGCGGGCGTGGCAATCGCGCAGGCGTGGAGCGGCAGCATCCGGCGCTGCATGAGCAGGGTCGCCACGCCCGTGCCGAGAACGATGGAAGCGATGTCATTTTCGGTCGCGCCGGGCGCGCGATCGACCCGAATCGATCGTCCCTCTGCGACGAGCATTCGCCCGATGCCGCGGGCATCGAACAAGAGACGATCAGGCGTTGCATACCAGTTGCGGAAGCGAAAGCCGCCTTCGCCGGGATTGTCGTCAACAGGCCCGAGGCTGATGCTCGCACCGGGCTCGGTGCCGGCGCCCTCGGGGAACAGCGGCAGCTCCAGTTCGGACGTGAACTCGATCCCGTACGCGCGATAATGCGGCATTCCGGTCAGGCCGACGCGGCGTGGTCCGCGGACTGCCCGGCCTTCGCGTCGCCGCCTTCGAAGACTTCGAAGATGAAATGGATGCGATCGTCCACGCCTTCGTTCGCCGCGCCGTGCAGGCCGATATTGTTGACCTCATAGGCGCGGCCGACGGCGAGCGCGTGCTCGCGATCGCCGGTCAGAAACCTGGCCCCGGGGTTGGTGATGAGGGGCACGTGGATCTTGTGCGTCAGCAGATTGGATCCAGCGCCATCATAATGGAGGTCGATCTTCCGGCCCGCCGCCAGCCGCGCGAGCATCGCCTTGGGGAAGAGGGGATCGCTGAAGCCATAGAAGCTGACCGCCTGGCGCATCACCGGCATCAACAGCGTTTCCCACACCGACCACGAAGGATTGGAGTAGAAGCGGCGGGGATCGCGATTGCCCTCGATGAACCGGAACACGATGTGCCGGGTATCGTGGAAACAGGGGAAGGCATTTTCCTTCCGCGCATCCTCGCGCGCCCAGGCCCGCTCACCAAGCGCGGACACCTTCTCGCGGAGCCGTCTCACGTCCACGGGGCCAAGATCGACTACGCCATCCGGCTTGGCGACGCGTCGCACCATGTTCTTACGATCCCTCTGAGCCGCGGCTAAACAGCCGATGCACACAGCGTATATCCGCCTCGCCGCACGGTCAAATTCGCCGTTCGACGACGCTTATGAAGGCTTGCATGGCCGCCGCCGGAGCCGATACGCTGCGAGCCGCGAATTCAAAGGAAGGTCCGGATTGGGAAACGAGTCAGCGACCGAAGCGGATGCCGGGGGGGAGGCGCGCGAACGGTTCGAGAGTGTCATCGCGCCGCTCGATCGCGCCGCCTTCCTCGCGGACCATTGGAATCGCGCGCCGCTGCACCTCGCGGGGACGCCCGGCCGATTTGCACATCTGGCACCCTGGAGCGAAGTGAACCGCATCCTCTCTAGCCATCGGCTGCCTTCGCCGCGGCTCCAGGTCGTGCGCAGCGGACGCGAGATCCCGTCCGATCGCTATCAACTCGCGCGCGGCCCGAACCAGCGGATCAATGCAGGCGCGCTCTCGGCCCTCCTCAGCCAGGGCGCGACGCTCGTACTCGCCTATGTCGACGAGATCCTGCCGGCGGTGGCCGCGCTGGGCGACGAGATCGCCGCGGCGCTGCGATCACAAACGAACGTAAATCTATATGCCAGCTGGCGCGTCGACAATGGTTTCGCGCTGCATTGGGATTCGCATGACGTCATCGTGCTGCAGGTCAGCGGCCGCAAGCATTGGCGGATTCATCGGCCGGCTTATCCGCTGCCGCTGAAGAAGGACCGCTTCCGGCCACCTCCGGCCGACGACCCGCCGGCTTGGGAAGGCACGCTGGAAGACGGCGCGATGCTCTACATACCGCGCGGCTGGGCGCATGTCGCGACGCCGGTTGACGAGCCGAGCCTCCACCTGACCGTTGCGGTCCGGCCGCCGAACGGGATCGATTTCCTCCGATGGCTGGTGGACGAACTGGGCCACGACAGTGCCTTGCGCGCCGACTTCCCGAGATCCGGTACGCCCGCCGACCTTGAAAGCTTCATGGACAGGATTCGCACGCACGTGAGCGACGGGATCGGCATGGGCACGGCGAGCCGCTTCTTCCTGTCCTGGGAAGCCCAACAGGCCGCGCGGCCGTTGTTCAACCTTCCCGATTGCGGCAGTCCGCTCGATGGCGCGAACCTGGCGGACGCGGCCCTGCTCCGGCTCGCGGGCCAGCGCCGGCTGCACAGCATCGCTGGCGACGATCCAGGCGAGCAGCTGATCATCGCCGATGATCGCGAGTGGCCGTGCCTCCCCGCCGTAGCGGATCGGCTCGTCATGCTTTCGAGCGCCGCCGACATCCGCTTCGGCGCGCTTCGGGAGGGATTGAGCGCGAACGAGGCGCGCGGGCTTCGGACGCTCCTTACCGGGCTGATCCGCGTCGGCGCGGTCTTCGTTCGCCAATGATTTGAGGGGTGCGGGCCATCCGCACGAGTGAAATCCGACGGCCCCGCGGTCAGACGAAACAAGCAACCTTCCTGCAGTTCGGCGGGATCGGATAGCCTGTCACCCTGACGCCTTCAGCGTCGAGCCAGGCATGGCCGAGCAAGGGCTCCTGCTCCAGTCCGGGAGCCGCCACGCCCAGGCTCAGAATGCTGCGCACGCCGCGCCGGCGAAGCATCAGCTTGGCGGCGACCCCCTGCTGCAGGCAGACGGCCCTGAACGGAACATGCGCCGCCGCGAGGCGAACGGCCCATCCGATCTCCCTCGCCAGTCCGGCCGAAGATCCCTTCGGGCATTCGGGCGCCTGGTCAGCGCTGCGCGCCTCTCCAAGGCGACGCGCGACGACACGAAAGGGCGCGATCATGAGCCAGAGCTGGGCGAGCAGCAAGAAGATCGTCGCTTCGAATATCAGGGCGCGATGACGCCCCCGCATTCGACGCAGGCTGGCGAACTTTCTGCGTATCATGGCCGCAAGCCAATCGCTTTCAGACCGCCTGTCTCGCCGCCTCGCCTCACTGTCGAGCGCGAGCATGGCCGTCTAGTGTATCTGTCGCTTCACGCCCGGTATAGGGTTTCGCCCATGGGCACAATCCACCCCTTCCTGCATCTGCTGGCGCAGGCCCCCAGGGCGCAAGTCATAGGCCTGTTCGCCCTGATGGTGCTGTCGAGCGTGACGGACGGCGTCGGCATTCTCCTGCTCGTGCCGTTGCTCGACACATTGGGGGGTGGAGGAAGCGGCACTCCGCTGGTCCGCGAGCTGATGCAGGGCCTGAGCGTCATCGGCCTTCCGCCCACGACGGAAGGCTTGTTGGGCGCCTTCATTCTCCTGGTCGGCGTGCGCAGTTTCGTCCAGTTGGCGCGAGAGCAGCTTGGTGTGCGTGTGCAGTGCCGCATCGTCGACCAGCTACGGCTCAAATGCTTTGCCGCCTTGCTCGACGTCGAGTGGCGCTGGCTGGTGACCACGCGCCGCTCGGACCACGCCAACCTGCTGCTGAGCAATATCAGCCGGATCGGCGCCGGGCTGAATGTCGGCATCAGCCTCGTGGCGACGGTGGCGGCGATGATCGCCTATCTCGGCGTCGCCTTCATTCTCTCCCCCCGCATGACCCTTTTGGCGCTGCTGAGCGGCGCGATCGTCTTCTGGGCGCTTTCCGGACTTCGCCGGCAAGCGCTGGATCTGGGGCACAGACAGACCAAGTCGAGCCGGGACCTTCACGGCAACGTCCAGGAGAGTCTCGAAGGCATCAAGCTTTCCAAGATTCTCGGCAGCGAGCGCCGCCATATCGAGCTCTTCATCCGGGCGATCGGCCGGCTGCGCCAGCAGCAACTGAAGTTCGCGCTCAATGCCAGCCTGTCGCGCGCGATTTTCTTCTTCGGGGGGGCCGTGCTCCTGGTTGCCTACCTCTATGCCGGCCTGAGCCTCTGGCATGTGCCGGTGCCCGAGCTCCTGACCCTGGTGCTGATCTTCAGCCGGCTGGTTCCGATGTTCATGGCCGGCCAGCAGCAGTTGCACAACTGGGCCCACGCCATGCCGGCGCTGCAGGAAACCGAGCAGTTGCTCGATCAGTGCAGAGCCGCTGCCGAACCGCGGGAGCCGACGGACAATGGGGCCTGGCCGATCCGCGACGGCATCGTTCTCGACGGCGTCAGCCTGACCTATGCGGGCCGCGACGTGGCGGCCCTGTCCAATGTCTCGTTGCGCTTCCAGGCCCGCACGACCACCGCCGTCATGGGGGCGTCAGGATCGGGAAAGAGCACCCTGGCGGACCTGTTGATGGGGCTGCTCGCACCGGACGCCGGGACAATGGCCGTCGACGGCGTACCGGTCAGCGGCGGCAACCGAAAATCGTGGAGGAACAACGTGGCCTATGTGCCGCAGGAAACCTTCCTGTTTCACGACAGCATCAGGGAGAATTTGCTGTGGGGCAGCCCGGAGGCGACCGAGCAGGAATTGAAAGTCGCGCTCGAACGCGCCGCGGCCGACTTCGTCTTCGCGTTGCCGCAGGGGCTCGAGACGTTCGTGGGCGACGGGGGCGTTCGCCTGTCGGGCGGCGAACGCCAGCGCCTGGCCCTGGCGCGCGCCCTGCTCGGAGCGCCGCGCCTGTTGATCCTCGACGAGGCCACCAGCGCTCTCGATATCGACAATGAAGCCAAGGTTCGCGATGCTATCGAGCATCTGCATGGAGACTTGACGGTCGTGATCATCGGCCATCGCCTGCCAACGTTAGAACATGCCGATCAGGTCATCGTGCTGGAGGGCGGCCGCGTCGCCGCACAAGGGACCTGGCCGGAGGCACGCGCCACGCTGGGAAGGGTGGAGTGAGCCAGCCGCTGGCGAGCCTGCAGTCCCTGCTCCTCGATCTGCTTTCTCCCGATCGCGAGGTCGGCCAGCAGGAGCTGGATGCGCTTGGCCCGGACGAGTGGCGGACGATCCATGCTATGGCGCGCCAGCACCGGCTCGAGCCCCTGTTTTATTGGCAGCTCGATCGGCACAAGCCGCAGCTCAGCCTACCGGACGATATCAGATCGTCATGCGTCCTGGCGTTCGAACGCTCGACCGTGCGCGCCCTGAATATCCAGCGCGAAGTGCAGCTGGTTCACCGCCTCCTGGACGATGTCGGGATCCCGTACCTGCTGCTGAAGGGCGCCTATCTCGCATTCCACGCCTATCCGCACCCGGGGCTTCGTCCCATGCGCGATCTCGACATCCTGGTGCCTCGGGCACGGGCGCGGGAAGCGTTCAATGCCCTGCTCGCGCAGGGCGCCGTGCGCTCCGATTCTGGTCACGGCCATCCGGAAACCGCGCACCATCTGCCGCCCTTGCGATCGCCTTTCGGGGCTATCCGCATCGAGCTGCACCCGCGGCTGTTCCACCTCAAAGGTCCGCACGAGGGGCAATCCGAGCTCAGCGACGACCCTTCATTCTGGCAGCGTACCATTGAGCGGAAAGTCGCGGAAGTCGCGGTCCGCTTCGCATCGCCCACCGATCTCCTGCTGCACCTGATCGTGCATTCGGTTCACGACCACCAGTTCGACAATGGGCCTCTGGTCCTGAGCGACATGGCCTTTCTCCTGCAAGGCGACGAGATCGACTGGCCTTTCTTCTGGAAGCTTGCAGGTTCGACCGGTCACCGCCGCGGCGCGCTGCTCGCGCTTCGCCTGATGGAGCGATATTGGGGCGCGCGTCATGTGGTCTGGCCCGCAGGGCCGGCTGAGGCCTCGAAATTCAACGGCGACGTCCTGGATATCGCCGCGCGACTGATGCTCAGGGATTTCAAGGCAAGGCAGGAGGCCTCGCTCGCGATGCGGATGGACGGAAGAGCTTCGCTGTCCGGGAGGATGGCATTCCTCGCCGGCAAGCTGTTTCCGAGCCGACGGAGCCTGGCCGCGGAACATGGGGCCGAGCCGGATTCACTGCGCTTGTATCTCCTTTATCCCCGCAAATGGTGGCGAGTGGCGACGACTCGCCTGCCAAAATATCTGACGTCGCTGCGCAAAAGCCAGTTCAGGAAAGAGGTGGAAGACTTGAGGAGCCTGAACGACTGGTTATATCGATGATCGTCACCGCTCGGCTCCGCGCCGCGCCTTTTCCACCGTCTACGCCAGGCGAAGAAGTCGGGCGGCGCGGCGCGTAAACCCGGTCTCGTCGAAAGTCATTGCCTAGCTCTGCCGCCAGGCGCAGCCCCCGTTGCCCCCGTCCTTGATCGCCTGGTTCTGGTCGAGGCGATGCTGTGCGGGCGAGTCCCGATCGTCACCGATGTCGCCCGCAATTGCGAGGTGGTGGAGGACGACGTCACCGGCTTGTCGCTGCGGCGGCGACCAAAGCGGCTTTCGACAAGACGATGGAACGGGCCGGGCATCGCCGCGACAAATGGCGGGAGATAGGAGAACGCGCGGCGAAGCGAATCCGGAAGATTTTCCCGCCCGATCCGGCGGTAGCCTGTGCGAGACGTTGCTGCGTGCGGCGGGGGGAGAGACTGTGGGCGGGCGCGAGAACCGGCAGGCCTGGTTTCGTCCGCGGCCTGACACCATGACGATCCGCGCCGGTCAGGTTCTCGTCGGTTCGATCTTGCTCTCGACGGGATTTGGGCCTGCCGATGAATAAGCGGCCGCCGCAGTGGGTTCGCTGGACGGCGCGTCCGCGCCCGGCCAGGCATACGCCTGCCCGTCCACGACATGCTTGCGCACCCAGTAGTCCCGCGTGACTATGAGCGCCTTCATGCACAGCCGAAGGCTTCGCGGACTCGCGCTTCCCCACAACACCCAGAACAATATTGCCGCGGTCTGGCGGTTCCAGCCAATGGCTCCGCGCCGAAGCAAGCCGCCGAGAACGGCCGGAGAGCGGCCGCTCCAGAGCCGCGTCGAGCCCAGCGAACGGAATACCTTCGGAGAGACCTTCGCATCGGGGGCCGTCTGCGCCCGCGATGCGATACCTCCCATGTGGCGGTACATACGGTCGATCGCTGCCTCGACGACTTCCGGTGGAGACGTCAGCCGCGTGCTGATCGGTGACGAGCGATGCAGATAAAGCGCATCCGGCAATACCAGCAGGCGGCCGAGACGCGCCATGCGCGGATAAAGGTCGGCGTCCTCCCAGAAATTGGCTTCGAGGCGGTATCCGCCGGCCCTCTCGAACACATAGCGCCGGAACATGATCGAGCCATGCGGAAACGGAGCGAAAGCGGAGGGCCTGGCGAGCCGCCACCGATCGCGCGGTCGCACGAGGCGGCCGCGCTCGTCTATCCCCTCCCAGAGCGATCCAACCAGGCAGGCATCAGGATTGTCCTCGAGAACGTGGAGTTGGCGACGCAACCGGTCCGGATGGGAAATATCGTCCGCATCCATGCGCGCGACAATGGCGCCCGACGCCTGTGCCACGACCCAGTTCGAGCTCCTGGCAGGCCCGAGGCTTTGGGCCCCTTCGAAAAGCCTGATCCGACGATCCAAAGCTGCCCATTGGCGCAGACGCTCGGTTGTACCGTCGGTCGAACCATCGTCAAGAATCACGAATTCGAAATCACCGTGGCTCTGCGAGAGGATGCTCTCGATGCTTCGATCGAGGAAGGGCAATGCATCGCGCACCGGCATCACGACACTTACGAATGCGCCCATGCGGATCTCCGTCAGCTCGTCTCAGGACAAGCGCATCTGCTATCCTAGAGAAGAGAGTCCATGAGTCGAGGCTTTAGTGGATGCTGGGGCAAACTCGATGTGGAGCAAGAATGCTGCGTCTTGCGCAAGGGTGGAGCCGATCAATAAGCTGCTTGCAGGCCTAAAGTCTCAGACGGTCCGTCTGCCTGCGCGATGCCGATCCCGACATCGTCGCCATCGACGGCAAGACCTCGCGCCGCGCTCACAATCGTAGCAAGGGGCAGAACCCGCTGCATCTGGTCTCCGCCTGGGCGTCGCGCCAGCGGCTGGTGCTAGGGCAACAGGCCTGCGCGGAAAAGTCCAACGAGATCACCGCCATACCGGCGCTGCTCCGCGGCTTTACGGCACATCGTTGAAGGCAGAAGGCAATGCGGAGACTGACCGCGAGCCCTCTCGGGGTAGAACCCGCACCAGGGTCTCTGTTGCTACTTCGGCGACCGATAGGTCCGGGAAGGATCAACCTTGGTGAACAGCGAGAGGGAGCCACGAAGCGACGAGCGGCCGCACCGGCTGCCAAGACAATCCAAAGTCCTGCTGCATGAAGAGATAGAGCAGATGCTCCCGCAGTAGACGTTGAGACTTTGAGCAAGATCGATTCATCCTTGCTGAAAGAGCTGAAACTCTGCAAACTGGATTCCGATGCCCGCTCCGTTGGGGCGTGCCAGTTGAGGATCGACATGCCTCATCGAATGCGCATCTTGGGCCTTGCCCTCTTTGTCTTCGCTCTCGTCGGGGCCTCGGATAGACATGCCCTGGCGGCAAAGCGAGTGGCACTGGTCATCGGCAACGCCGACTACCAGCATGTACCGACACTCGAAAATCCTACAAAAGATGCGGCAGCGGTCGCGGCGACCTTCAAGCGCATTGGTTTCGACGTAAGACTTGAAACCAACCTTGAATTTCCTTCCCTGCGCCGGGCGCTCCGCGACTTCGGCCGCCAATCCCAGGATGCGGAGATGGCAGTCGTCTATTATGCCGGTCACGGAGTCGAGATCGACGGAGGGAACTATCTGATCCCGGTCGATGCCCAACTCAGCCATACCTCGGATGTGCACTACGAGGCGATTGCACTCGATCTCGTGCTTGCATCCATGGAAGACGTGGACGGGGTGCGGCTGGTTATTCTCGACGCCTGCCGGAACACTCCCTTTCTTGCAGGCATGAAAGGGGGAGGGACTCGCTCGATTGGACGCGGCCTCGCCCGCGTTGAGCCGCCTCTCGCGACGCTGGTCGCCTTCGCCGCTAAGGAGGGCACGACGGCTGCCGACGGCGCTGGGGCCCACAGTCCCTATACGGCGGCTCTGCTTGAGCAGCTGCCAGCACCCGGCGTTGACGTCCAGTTGATGTTCCGCAAGGTCCGCGACCAGGTGCTGAGCGCCACGAACGGTGAGCAGGAGCCATTCACCTATGGCTCGCTGCCGGGAACCGACATTTTCCTCCAGCCGCCCAAGAGCTCGCCCCCACCGGAGGCTGCCTCGGGCGAGCCCTCCACAGTCGAAGCCATCGATCCGGTGGAGCTCGCGATCTGGAACGCAGCGGCAAGCAACGAGGATCCGACGTTGCTCGGAATCTACCTCGAGCGATACCCGGACGGCGCGTTTGCGCAGATTGCCCGCGTGATGCTCGGCGGCGTCCTTCCCTCCGGAAGCAGCTCCTCCGGTCCTGAGCCCTCAGAAAATCTAAGCGACAACGATCTGGCGAGACTGGTGCAGACGGAACTGGCCCGCGTCGGTTGCTATGGGCAGCGCGTCGATGGAATCTGGGGCCCAAACAGTCGCCGAGCCGCCACCCGATTTGCCAGCCTGGCAAACGTCGAACTCGACGTGGCCGCGCCATCGCGCGCGCTGTTTTCAGCGGTGAAGGAGCAGGAGGACCGTGTCTGTCCACTTGAGTGTGGCGCACGCTACGAAATCAAGAATGGTTCCTGTGTGCTCAAGGCCTGCCCATCGGGAGAACGCCTAACCTCTAACGGAACGTGCGTAACGGCCACCGCGTCTTCCGGTTCAGTAAGATCGACCCGTTCGGATTCGGCCATGCCGAGGGCGGTATGCCGTACCGAAACTCTCGACGAGTGCCGGCAGAGGGTGAGGGCGGCGGGCGGGCGGGGATTGCGCGGTAGCGGAATCTGCCGGGGCGACAATCGCCGGCAGATCTGCAACTGAGCTCGGATTAGTCATTCGCTGCGCCCGATCCTTCTTGCGCGTAGCCAGTCAGTCCCGGCAGTGCGGCATGGCGGGATTCATCCTGATGAGGTGCGGGCCGAGGTCGGCCACGGACGCGCAGCCGATCTGCCCGATGACGCGGTCGATCTCGCTGTTGAGGATGCCGATCGCGTGCCGCACGCCCGCCTCCCCGCCGGCGGCCAGCCCATAGAGCGTGGCGCGGCCGATCATCACGGCGTGCGCGCCGAGCGCCAGGGCCTTCACCACGTCGCTGCCGCGGCGGAAGCCGCTGTCGACGAGGATCGCCATCCGGCTGCCGAGCTCGGCCGCCACCTCGGGCAGGATCTCCATCGGCGACAGGCAGGAATCGAGGTGCCTGCCGCCGTGGTTGGACAGGATGATCCCGTCACAGCCCGCATCCGCCGCGCGGCGCGCATCCGCGGCGCTCAGGATGCCCTTGATCAGCAGCTTGCGCTTCCAGCGCTTGCGCAGCTCATCCACCAGCTCCCACGTGATGTTCGGCTTGAAAATGCGTCTCACCTCGGCGAACTGGTCGCTCGGCGTGACGATCTCGGGCCGGAAGGCGAGGTTCTCCAGCTTCGGCATGCCGTTCGGCATCATCACGTCCGCCATCCAGCGTGGATGCAGCGGCACGTCGAGCAGGCCGCGCAGCGTCAGCATTCCCGGCGTGCGGTATTGGCGGCGGTCCCATTCGCGCAGGCCGTAGACGTTGACGTCGACCGTGAAGACCAGCGCCTCGTAATCCGCCTCCTCCGCGCGGCGGATGATGTCCTCGCGCAGCGCCGGCTCGCCGAGGACGTAGAGCTGCATCCACAGCCGTCCCCCCGCCTCCGCAGGAAACCGCTCCAGCCGCGTGTTCGACATGGTGCTCAGCGTGAACGGGATGCCCTCGGCGGCGGCGGCGCGTGCCAGCGCCAGGTCCCCGCCGCGGCGGAAGATGTTGTTGTGTCCGGTCGGCGCGATGACGAGTGGCGACGCCATCTCGCGGTCGAACAGCGTGGTGCGATGATGTCGCGCCGTCGTGTCTACCAGCATCTGCGGGACGAAGCGCAGCGTCTTGAACACGTCGCGATTCCAGCCGAGCGACAGCTCGTCCTCGCCCCCGCCCTCCATGTATTCGAGCGCGAAAGACGGGAGCCGCCGGCGCATCATGCGCCGCAGCTCCTCGATGGTGATGGCGCGGCGAAAGTCCGACCCGGAGTAGTAGCGGCGTTTCATGGATGGGGCGGCATGGAGCGAGCCCTCTCCCCTTGTGGGAGAGGGTGGCCTTCGGCGTCAGCCGAAGGTCGGGAGAGGGGGCGAGTCCGCGAATGACCTTGAGTCAATCCCCCTCTCCCGCCCTTCGCGCAAGCGCGAAGGGCACCCTCCCCCACAAGGGGGGAGGGCCGGTGCCGCACAGCGTCCGCTCGTTCCCTTCCCCTCACTTGATCGCCTGCGGGTTGATGGGCGATCCCGTGCCGCCGGTGATGATGAGCGGCGGGCCGCAGAAGAAGAACTCGTAGACGCCGTCCCCGGCGCAGTCCTCCGCCAGCTCCTTGAGATAGAAGATCTCGCCCATGCAGAGGCCCATGGCGGGAATGACCACCCAGTGCCACGGCTGGTTGGCCTCGTCCGTCTCGTTCGGACGCACCTCAACGCCCCACGTGTCGGAGCAGATCGCGGCGATCTCCTTCTCCTGGCACCAGTAGCAGTTCTCGAACCTGACGCCCGGCGCGTCGCCGCCGGCATAGCCGCCCCATTCGCCTTCGCTCAGGCAGCGCTCCATCTGGCCGGTGCGGATGATGACGAAGTCGCCTTTGCCGATCGTCACGCCCTCCTTCCTTGCGCAGGCGTCGAGCTCGTCGTTCCCGATCGCCTCGCCGTCCTTCAGCCAGTCGACGCCGCGGAAGCGGGCGATGTCGAGGAGCACGCCGCGCCCGACCATCCTGCTCTTCGAGTGCTCGATGCCGAGCACGGAGAGCCCGCGCGAGTCGATCAGCTTCGCGTCGTGGCCGTTATAGGCCTTGTCCTCGTAGAAGATGTGCCCCAGCGCGTCCCAGTGCGTGGCGCCCTGGACGCAGAGGTTGAGCGTGTCGTCGGCGTAACGGATCCCGTTCCAGTCCTGCTGTCCGGCGATCGCATCCGTGCCGGTCGCCAGCATCTGGTGGATCGGGTTGAAGCGGCCGCCGAAGAGCCCCGTCTGCGGCCCGTTCCGGTCGAGCGGGATGCCAAGCGCGAACACGTCGCCGCGGCGGACCAGCCTGGCGGCGCTGGCGACCATCTCGGGCGAAATGTGGTTCAGCGTGCCGATCTGGTCGTC
>CAZARE010000354.1:0-2532 GCA_964487455.1 uncultured Propylenella sp. | reverse complement strand
GGCCCTTGCCGATGTCGGCGCTGACGAGCGCGCCCTTCAGCACCGCTTCGCCGGGGTCGGCCATCGAGAGGAGCGGCCGGTAGACGGCGTCCCACTCGGCCGCGAAGTAGAGGCCGCGCCCCTTGTGCCATCCGTCCCAATCCTCAGCCCCGATGCTGTTGGGCCGGTTGAGCAACGGATGGCGCGGCTCCAGAATATCGACGGCAGCAGTCTCGTCCGTGACCCGCCATCTGAGAGATGGCTGGCCGATCTTCAGAAAGGACGGTGGGATGCGATGCGGGTCCCACGCATCCCAGGGGCGATGATAAAGCGTCACCAGGTTCCCGCCCTCGCGCACGAAGGCATGGAGTCGCGGGGCGGATGCCGAAAGCTCCGGCCGCATTCCGAACGCGAAGACCCCCACGACGATCGTGTCGAACGTCGAGAGGTCGCCGCTGACGATCGTCGGCTTGTCGAGCGGGACGACGTCGAGTCCGAGCTGCCGCAGCCAGTGGTCCACCCGGTCGTTGCCGCCGCCCGCGTAGCCGACGCGGATCCCTGTCGGCAAGGCCGCGTCAAGGACACGGATGCGCAGCGTGGCCGGAACGCTGCGGACCACGGGCCCGGTATGACGATAGCTCATCTGCCTGACCGTCAGGGCCGGCTCGCCGTCGGCGAGAAGGCCGATCGTGTAGAGGCCGGGACCGGCATCGCCGCTGACGGCAAAGTCCGCAACCGAGTCGCCGGCGGCGAAATCGAGCCTGGCGTTTGCCGGGAGGCACTGCCACCCGGCGACTGCCTCCGGCCCGATCATCACGCCATCGACGCCGGACGCGATCGGCCGCGCCGACACGCGAAACCGGCTTGGCGACCGCGGGCTCCTGGTATTGACGATGGCCGCCGACGGCTCTGCGTGGACGTCCACCGTCGGTGCGATCAGCAGCGGCTCGTCCAGGTCGATGGCATGCGAAGCCTCGACGCCATGCATCGAGAAGGTGGCGAGGAGATGCGCCAGCCCGTTTCCGCCGCCGGGCGCGAAGCCGGCTTCATAGCCGTCGCTGAGCGGGGCATCGGCCGGTATCTCGACCTGGAACGCGCCGAAGGCGGCAAGGCCGCCCGGGGCGGCACGCCATGCCTCAGGCAAGCCGAGAGAGAGGCTCGGCAACCCGTCGAGATGCGCATCGCGCGCGTCGAGATGCACATCGATGCTGACGCGCGCGCCCGGTGTCGCCAGCGCGGGCGATGCGAAGGCGCGCACCGCGAGCCCCGAGGCTTCGAACATGACGCGCGAGAGCTGCATCTCCTTCTGTTCCAACCGGTGCCGGATTACGTCAGGCGCCAAGCGCCGCGCCATTCGCACCGCCGCTAGCGCCCGCGCCGCCGCTTCGCCGACCGCGCGCGCATCCGGCCACGCCTCGAGCGCCGCCGCCATCTCGCGGTCGGCCTCGTCCAGCGCGCTGCGGAGCACGGCTTCGCTGGAGTCCGCGGCAACATCGGCGAGCGAGCGCGGCAGGCGATCGAGGACGCTGTCCTCCTCGCCGGCCCCTCCGGCGCTGCTCCAGGCGAGATGCAGCGGCCGGGAATCGTCGGCGGGATCGAGCCACTTGCCCATCCCCTGCGTCTTGTGTCCCGCGCGCGACCATTGCGCGATCTGAGCGTAGGTCGCACCCAGAACCGGCTCGCGCGCGCCGGTATCGACAACCACCGTCGCGTTCGGCGGCGGCAGGTCGTCGTCGTAGGACTGACCGGCCCCCGACCAGGCCGGAAGGTAGAGCTTCGCGACCTGCCAGGGCGACAGGCCAGCCTTGATGTGCTCTGGAAACGCCGAGGGGTCCGCGGCGAGGGCGACGGCCCGCTGCGCCGCCTGCGTCATCGCCCGGTGATGTCCGTGCTGGCCGGGCACGTCGAGAAAGGTAGGGCAGACGATGTCGGGCCGTTCCTGCCGGATGACGCGGACGAGCCGCTCGATCGTACGCTCCTCGCCCCACTTCCGGAAGGTCTCCTCCGGATGCTTGGAGAAGCCGAAATCGGTGACCGGATCGGAGGCGCTCTCCGACAGCCAGCGGACCGCCATGCCGATGGCCTCGGCCGCCACCTCCATCTCGCGCGTGCGGAGCGCCCCGAGATCGTGACCGGACTCCCTGCCGAGCGCGTTCTGCCCGCCTTCGCCGCGCGTGGAGCAGACGAAGACCGTGCGCACCCCGTCCCGCAGCGCAAGCGCGGCGAGGAGCGCGCTCGTCTCGTCATCGGGGTGCGCCCCCGTGTTCATGAACGTTACGACCGACTTCAGCGGCTGCAGTGCCTGCCAGAGCCGGATCGCGGCCGGCTGCCGCCGCTGACGTTCTATGCGAGCGTGATCGTCCACAGGAATTTTCTCTTTGACCGGCGCCGGAAGGGCGAGACATGACCACCTGGCCGGCCCGGGGGCAACCCTTGCGGCCGCATTGGACGAGGAGATGTCGTGCGGAAGAGAAGCATTGTCATCGGCGAGGCGGAGATCATCGCGCTCATCGACGCCGTGCCCGAGCCGGTCGATCCGTCGTGGTCGTTCCC
>CAZARE010000353.1:0-3540 GCA_964487455.1 uncultured Propylenella sp. | reverse complement strand
GAGCTTTCGTTCGACTGCGCGGTTGTTGCGCTTCTCCTCCATGTCGATGAAGTCGATGACGATGAGGCCGGCGAGATCACGCAGGCGGAGCTGTCGGGCTATTTCCTCGGAGGCTTCCAGATTGGTCTTGAGCGCCGTGTCTTCGATGGAGTGCTCGCGCGTGGAGCGTCCGGAATTGACGTCGATGGAAACGAGCGCCTCGGTCTGATTGATGACGATGTAGCCTCCGGACTTCAGCGTCACCTGCGGCGAGAACATCGCGTCGAGCTGCGCCTCGACGTTGTTGCGCGAGAAGACCGGCGTCGTTTCCTTGTAGAGCTGGACGTTGCGCGCGTGGCTCGGCATGAGCATGCGCATGAAGTCCTTCGCCTCGCGATAGGCCTCCTCTCCGGCGACCACCACCTGATCGATCTCGCGCGAATAGAGGTCGCGGATGGAGCGCTTGATGAGGCTGCCTTCCTCGTAAACCAGCTTCGGCGCGCTGGAGCGCAGCGTCAGCTCGCGCACGTTCTCCCAGAGCCGCAGCAGATACTCGAAATCGCGCTTGATCTCGGCCTTGGTGCGGTTGGCGCCGGCGGTGCGCAGGATCACCCCCATGCCTTCGGGCACGTCGAGCTCCGAGGCGATCGACTTCAGCCGCTTGCGGTCGACCGGCTGGGTGATCTTCCGGGAGATGCCGCCGCCCCGCGCGGTGTTCGGCATCAGCACGGAGTATCGGCCGGCAAGCGACAGATAGGTAGTGAGGGCCGCGCCTTTGCTGCCGCGCTCCTCCTTGACGACCTGCACCAGCATGACCTGGCGGCGCTTGATCACCTCCTGGATCTTGTATTGGCGCGGGCGCGGCTTCCGCCGCTCCGGCACCTCCTCCAAAGCGTCTTCCGCGCCGACGCTCTCGACCTTCTCGTCATCCTCCAGCTCGGCGTCGCCGTTCTCTTCCGCGCGTTGCAGGCCTTCGGCGGCCGCGACCGGCTCTTCGATACTCTCCGAGGCAGCGACGTCGGCCGCCGCCTCCGCGGCGGGCTCGGCATCGCCGGGCTCGGCCGAGTCGGCTACGACCTCTTCAGACCCCTCGTCGACAGACGTCGCCGGCTCCGGCTCGTCGGCATCCTCCGGATGCGCCTGCGCGTCCTCGCGCTCGGCCTGTTCGGCATCCTCGCGCGCGTGCTCGCGCAGTAGCGCCTGCCGGTCGGCATGCGGTATCTGATAGTAGTCCGGGTGGATTTCGGAGAAGGCGAGGAAGCCGTGCCGGTTGCCGCCATAGTCGACGAAAGCGGCCTGCAGGGACGGTTCGACCCTGGTTACCTTGGCGAGATAGATGTTTCCTCTGAGCTGCTGGCGGTCGGCCGCCTCGAAATCGAACTCCTCAACTCGGTTGCCACGGAGCACGACCACCCGGGTCTCTTCCGGGTGAGTCGCATCGATCAGCATCTTGTTTGACATGGAAAAGTGACTCCGGGCCCGGGCGCAGAACGCCGCGCTCCGCGGGCCCAATTCTGTTGATGGGCGAAAGGCTCGCCACGCGGCTGCAAGAGTGCGTGTCCGATCCGCCGCCGCGCAGCCATCGGCGTGACGCTACGCCGGGTCGCGATGAAGGGGAGATCGAACGCCGGAAATGCATCGGCGGGCCTTTCGGGGTAACGGGAACCAAGGGCCCCGCAACAACTGCTGCGCGGATCGCGGCAGTCCGTCTTCGTCCAAGGCGAGGTCTGGCAGAATGCGGCTGGCGATCGTTCGCGTCACGCTCGCGCCGGCCCACGGCCATGGAGAATCCGTCGCCGTTCTTTTAAGAACGCGCGGGGTCGAATGCAAGCGCTGAGAGGTTAACGAAGTGTCGGCATGCCCGTCCGCGCCGGCCAAATGTCGACCGTCCGGGCGACCCTCCGATCGCCAAGAAAATGGTGTTGCGCCGAGCCGGCGCGCGGTCTGGCGCAACGCCGCTCAGCTTCAGGCGCCGGTGAGTTTCCCCAATCGGTGGCCCGTTCAGCCTTGTTTCCGCGCCGAAGACGGGCGATGGAGGCGGTCAAGGACAAGCACTCTATGCGAACGATATTGCGCCTCCTCCTCCTCGGTTTCGCCGCGGCGCTCGCCGCGAGCGGCGTCCATGCGAATTCGGTCGCCGACATGCGGGTGATCGGCGACGCCGAGCGGACGCGATTCGTCGTGGACCTGGAGGCGACGCCGCAATACGCCGTATCGCGCCTGTCGCGCCCTGAGCGCCTGGTCATCGACCTGCCGGACGTGGAGTTCGACGCCCCGGCAGAGCCGGGGGAGGGGCGAGGCCTGGTGAGCGACTATCGCTACGGCCTGATCGCGCCGGGCAAGGCGCGCATCGTGCTCGACCTCAAGGGGCCGGTGGAGATCGTGAACAGCTTTGTGCTCGACCCAGTGGATCCCGAGCCGGCGCGGCTCGTCATCGACCTAGTGCCGACCTCGCCGGAGAAATTCCAAGCCGATGTTCGGCGCGACCAGCCACAGCAGGTCAAGGCACCGCGGCGCGACCCCGGACCGCCGCTAGCGGGCAGCGGACGGCAGATCGTGGTGCTCGATCCCGGTCACGGCGGCATCGATTCGGGCGCGGTGGGCGAGGGGGGGCTGATCGAGAAGGACGTCACGCTCGAATTCGGGCTGGAGCTTGCGCGGCGGCTGAAGGCTGGTGGAATCCTTCACCCCGTGCTCACCCGCGACGGCGATACGTTCCTGTCCCTGGCCGAGCGGATGAACGTGGCGCGCCGGCACCAAGCCGCGCTGTTCATCTCGGTTCACGCCGATACGGTTCGGCAGAACTACGTGCGCGGCGCGACCGTCTACACCCTCTCCGACGACGCCTCGGACGCGCTGGCGGCCGCGCTGGCGGCGCGCGAGAACCGCTCCGACATCCTCGCCGGCCTCGCCCTCGAGGACCAGCCGGACGATGTGGCCGACATCCTGGTCGATCTCGCGCGGCGCGAAACGCGGAACCTGTCGGTGCGCTTCGCCAAGTCACTGGTGGACGACATGAAAGACGCCTTTACGCTGAACTCCAATCCCTGGCGCCGAGCGTCGTTCAAGGTGCTGAAGGCGCCGGAAGTCCCCTCAGTGCTGCTGGAACTCGGCTATCTCTCGAACGCCGAGGACGAGGAGAGATTCAAGTCGGAGGACTGGCCCGCCGCGGAGGCCGACACGGTCGCCCGCGCTATCGAGGCGTTTCTCGGAGGGCAGGTAACGGCCGGTCAGCCGATTCGCTGAAGTGACCGGTAAACCACATTGGCGCGCCATATTTGCCGCGCGAGCGAAAACCACGCAGGTTCATGGGCTTCCGCCTCAGTTTGATCATAAAACTGACCAATCAGACGAGGTTGAGCGGGCGATTCACGCACAGCGTGGCAACTCATGTTATTGAGGGTATCCGGTTACGTATTTGGGATAGGAGCGTTCATGCTTCTTAGCCTCGCTGTGGCCGTTGGCGTCCTTCTGCAGACGTTCAATGCCGACCTCCCCGACTACGACAGCCTGGCGCAATACGAGCCGCCGGTGATGACGCGGGTCCACGCCGCGGACGGA
>CAZARE010000352.1:0-4955 GCA_964487455.1 uncultured Propylenella sp. | reverse complement strand
CATCTGCTTGCGCTGCAAGAAGGCGCGGAAGAGCATCCCCATCGGGCCGAGCAGCGCCGCCAGGTGCGCAGCCTCGCCGCGTGCGGTGCGCTCGGTCTGGTTCTGAAGCACGAAAATGAGGGCCACCGGCGAGCCGGTCATTGGATCGCGTTCGGAGTGCACCAGGTCGAAACGAGCCCTGTTGTCGAGGAGCGCCCCGACCAGCATGCGAGCAGCCTTGGGCAAACTGTCTAGCATCGCTGCTCGCAGCGTCTCGTTATCGCGAAAGAAGCTGCCTTTGTTGTTGGCAACGAAGGGCACCGTCGGGTCCACCCGCACACCGCCGGTCTCTTCGTAGAGCCGGTTCAGTTCATCCGGCAGGCCGAACCTTATGACGCGCGCACCGTTGGTGAGATGGCCCGCCGGCTCTGCCACCAGCCCGAAATTCACGTGCGCGACGCCGATCTGCCCGACATAGGCCTCCAGAACGGCCCATGCCTCGTCGAATGTCCGGCACCGTTCGAGCGATTCGGCGAAGTCGAAAAGCAAGGCGGCGTCGCCGCCCATCGCATCCACGGCGGCGGTCTCCGGCGCGATCGCGGTCTCGCTGCGCCGCTGCCGCAGGAGCAGCGCGTGCGCGGTGCGGCTCACGCCGAGCTTCCGCCGCGCCGAGGCGAGGTGCTTGTTCACCGTGGAGACGGAAATTCCGAGGCTGGAAGCGACCTGCGGCGTGTGCATGCCTGACTCGAGCAGCCGCAGGCAGTCGTTCTCGCACGGGCTCAAGCGATCCAGAAGCTCTTGCGCTCGCTCCGGCATGACTGCTCCCGAGCTGGCTTGAGTCTGAGGCCGTGGGCGCCGCACGGGCGTGTGCAACGCCCCGCGCATTTTCGTGCGGAATACCGTAGGCGTCTACCCATTTCGTGCCATTGGCAGGCGGCGGCGCGAGGCTAGCATCGGCGTGCGCCCGCCGCATGCTCCCGGCCCGGCGGGCTCGTTCGGAGGCACGGCGGCCAGACTCCAGACCTTTGTGCGCGACGCGACGGGCCCACTGACGGCCTCGCCGCGAGATGGAGGAGCGCGAGATGACCACCACCCCCACCTTCTGGAGCGGCGATTTCCTCGTCAACACCACGACGGCCGGCGATCAGGACCAGCCACATATCATCGGCCTCGCCAATGGCGGCTTCGTCGTCGTCTGGCGGGGGACAGGCGAGGTCTGGGCGCAGGTCTTCGACGCGCTCGGCGCACCGGTCGGCACTCAGTTCATGGTCAATACAACGACCGCCTCGGCGCAGAACAACCCCCGCGCGGCTGCCCTGGCAGATGGCGGCTTCATCGTGACGTGGACCGACGCCAGCCAAACCGGGGCGGATACCGACGGCTTGGCCGTTCGCGCCCGGCGCTTTGCGGAGGACGGCACCGCAATCGACGCGAATGATTTCGTCGTGAACTCTACGACCGCAGTGACGCAGCAGACTCCAAGCGTGACTGGGCTGTCTGATGGAGGGTTTTTCGTTGTGTTCGAGTCCTCCGCAGTGGGAACCTTTGAAGTCAGGGGGCGCCGTTTTGATTCCGACGGGAATCCGCTCGGGAACGACTTCGCAATTGGGGTGGACGAGAACCCTGACGTCGCGTTGCTGTCCAATGGCGGTCTGGTCGTCGTCTGGCAAGACGACAGTGCACTCGACGGGGACACGTCCCTCGACGCTATTCGCGGCCAGCTCTTCAATGCGCTTGGCGACGCAGTGGGCACGCCGTTCCTGATCAACACCACGACACTCGCCGCTCAGGTCGACCCTCGTGTCGCCGCGCTTGCCAGCGGCTTTGTCGTGGTGTGGACGGACTACAGCGAAACCGGGTTCGACACGGAATTCGCCGCCGTCCGCGGTCAGGTCTTCGACGTCTTCGGCAACACGCTGGGCGGCGAGTTCCTCGTCAATACCGGCATTGCCCTTGACCAGCGCGACGCGGAGATAACCGCGCTCAACGATGGCGGTTTCTTTGTCGTCTGGGCTGATACGAGCGGCGACATCCTCGGACAACGCTTCGCGGCAGATGGCACGCGCGTGGGCGCCGAGCTTCTGATCTGCCCGGCCTCGGCGGACGGCGATCATCCGGCGGTCACGGTGCTCTCGGACGGCCGTATCGTCGTCGCCTATGAGGACGACAGCGGGACCGTCGACCCCTCGGGAACCGGCATCCTTGCGCACATCCTCGATCCGCGCAAGGCCGTCATCGACGGCACGCACGGCGACGACGTGATCGCCGGCCGCCTCGGCGACACGGAGATCAACGGCCATGACGGCGACGACGCCATCACCGGCATGGCGGGCGACGACGTGATCGACGGCGACGCAGGCAACGACACGCTCGACGGCGGGGCGGGCGACGACGTGCTGAGGGGCGGCTCCGGCAACGACGTGCTGACCGGCAGGCCCGGAAACGACACGCTCTACGGCGGCTCCGGCGACGACGTGCTCTTCGCGGGCGACGACGACGACGTGGTAGACGGCGGCTCCGGCAACGACACCATTATCGCCGGCTCGGGCGCCGGCAACGACACCTATATCGGCGGCCCCGACATCGACACGATCGACTATTCCAGCACCACGCTCGGCATCGTGGTCGATCTGGCGACGGGCACGGCCACCGGCGCGGAGATCGACACCGACCAGCTCTCCGGCATCGAGAACGTCGTCGGCGGCAGCGGCAACGATACGATCATCGGCGATTCGGGGGCGAATGAGCTGCAAGGAGGAGCCGGCGCCGATACGCTGGCGGGCGGAGCCGGCAACGATACGCTGGCCGGCGGCGCCGGCGGCGACGTACTGAACGGCGGGGACGGTATCGACACGGCGTCCTATGAGGGCTCAAGCGGCCGCGTTGTGATCAACCTCGGACTCAACTACGCCGCCAGCGGCCACGCCCAAGGCGACAGCTTCGTCTCGATCGAGAACGTCATCGGCTCCGGCTTCAACGATCGCATCGCAGGCGACGGAGCCGACAATACATTGCGGGGCGGCGCCGGCTTCGACGAGTTGATGGGCAAAGCCGGCAACGACCAGCTGTTCGGTGACGATGGAGACGACATCCTCGTCGGCGGCGCCGGGGCTGACGTGCTGGACGGCGGCAGCGGAATCGATACGGCCTCGTACGCGGACTCCAACGCCCGCGTCGTGATCAACCTCGGCCTCAACTTTGCCGCCAGCGGGCATGCCCAGGGCGACAGCTTCGTCTCCATCGAGAACGTCATCGGATCCGGTTTCAACGATCGCATCGTGGGTGACGAAGGCGTGAACCGGCTGTGGGGCGGCGACGGCAATGACGAGCTGAACGGCGCGGCCGGCAACGACCAGCTCTTCGGGGGGAACGGGAACGACACGCTGATCGGCGGCGACGGACACGACACGCTGACCGGCGGGGCGGGCTTCGATACCCTCAATGGGGGAGATGGATTCGATACTGCGTCCTACGAAGGCTCCAATGCCCGTGTCGTTATCAATCTCGGCCTGAACTACGCCGCGAGCGGACACGCGCAGGGCGATAGCTTCGTGTCGATCGAAAACGTCGTGGGCTCCGGCTTCAACGACCGCATAGTCGGCGACGCGAACAGCAACGTCCTCTCTGGCGGCGGCGGCAATGACGAGCTGAACGGCGCGGCCGGCGACGACGAGCTCGTCGGCCATAGCGGGAACGACACGCTCATCGGCGGCGACGGCAACGACACACTGGTGGGCGGCACGGGAAACGACGCGCTGTTCGGCGGCGACGGCGGCGACGCCTTCGTCTTCAATGCGGGGGACGGGGACGACGAGATCGGCGACTTCGTCGTGGGTACAGACGCTCTGAAGCTCAACGGCATCACAATCGATTCCCTCACTAAGCTGGACGGGAACGACGACGGCGTCGAGGACACGCTGGTCACCTTTTCAAGCGGTGACACCGTGCTCCTCTCCGGCGTCACCAACGTCACCGATCCCGGCGACCTCATCGCCTGACCGACAGCGTAGCAACGGGGTTCCGCCGCTGCCATTCAGCCGCGGCCCATCGCGTAGAACTCGTCGTTGGGGCGCATGCCGGTGACGTTGGCCATGCGGTTCGACATGGCGAAGAACGCTGCTATGGCGGCGATGTCCCACACATCCTCGTCCGAGAACCCGTGCTTCTTCAGCGCCCTCACGTCTTCATCGTCGACGAGGTGGGATTCCAGCGCGACCTTCATGGCGAAGTCGAGCATCGCTCTCTGCCGCGCCGCGATGTCGGCCTTGCGATAGCTGACCGCCACCTGATCGGCGATGAGGGGGTTCTTGGCGCGGATCCGCAGGATCGCGCCATGTGCGATCACGCAGTAATGGCACTGGTTGGCGGCGCTTGTCGCAACGACGATCATCTCGCGCTCCGCCAGGCTGAGGCCGCCGTCCTTTTCCATGAGCGCGTCGTGGTAGGCGAAGAAGGCGCGGAACTCGTTGGGACGGTGCGCCAGCACCAGGAAGACGTTGGGCACGAAGCCGGCCTTCTCCTGCACCGCCTCGATGCGCGCGCGGACGTCGGCGGGCAAAGCGGCGAGCTTCGGCACGGGGAAGCGGCTGATCTTCGGCTTGCTCATCGGGACCCTCGGGCAGCTCGGGACTCCCCGCGAGGATAGCCGAATGTCCCCCCTCAAGGCCAAGGCCGGAACGCGGCGCCCCTTCCAATGAAGAAGGCCCGGGAGCAGGCCCGGGCCTTCTTCCGCGTCGCGCCGGGTCGGCGTCAGACGTACCAGAAGTTACCGTTGTACTTGTTGATCTTCACGGTCTTGACCGGGCCCCAGTTCTTCACCTTGAAGGTATAGGTCTGCCCGTGGCATTCGACCTTCCACACCTGGGCGAAATGGCCCTGCAGGTAGTTCTTGGCCTGCCAGCAGGACATGGCCTGCGGATGCGGCTGGTAGCCGCCGTGGCCGTGGCCGAACCCGAAATGGCCGTGCGGCGTGCCGA
>CAZARE010000351.1:0-7768 GCA_964487455.1 uncultured Propylenella sp. | reverse complement strand
TTCACCGAAGAACGGTGCAGGCGGCTCCCGCGAGACGGGGGGCGTGAATCGCGGGGCCACCGTTCCGCCTGGGTACAAGTTGGGAACCCGCGGGCGGAGTTCAAGCCCGGGCTGAGCGTTGCCGGCGGCAGGGGAGGACCTGCCATCCCTGCTTCCGCGGGTACAGGTTGGGCCCTCCCTGCTCTCGGCCCGACTCTGGAGCCCGCAAATCGTCGCATTGGCACCAGCGAGACTCGCCCATCGACTGGCATGCCGGCAGAAGCGGCACCCTTCCTATATAAAACGTCCATGCAGGCCTTCGCCGCGCTTCTCGACCGCCTGGTGTTGACGCCGAGCCGCAACGGCAAGCTTCGGCTGCTCGTCGACTATTTCGCCGCCGCGCCGGACCCCGACCGAGGCTATGCGCTTGCCGCCATCACGGGTGACCTCTCGATCGCCAGCGTGAAGCCGGCGATGTTGCGCGGCCTTGTGGTGGAGCGCATGGACGAGGTGCTCTTCGGGTATTCCTACGACTATGTCGGCGATCTCGCTGAGACGATCGCGCTCGTATGGCCCGGCAGGCAGGGCGAGGAATCCGTTCCGCGACTGGCGGAAGTCGTGGAGGCGCTGCACGCGGCATCGCGTCTTGAAGGCCCGCGCCTCGTAGAGGGCTGGCTCGACCGGCTCGATGCGTCGGGCCGATTCGCGCTGATCAAGCTCGTCACGGGAGGCTTGCGCGTCGGCGTGACGGCGCGCCTCGCCAAGCAGGCGCTCGCCCGGCTCGGTGAGAAGGACGTGATCGAGATCGAAGAGATCTGGCACGGATTGGAGGCACCCTATGTGGCCTTCTTCGCGTGGCTGGAAGGTAGAGATGAGCGTCCGGTCAGCGCCGCGCTGGCGCCGTTTCGCCCGGTCATGCTGGCCCAGGCGCTGGACGAGCCGGAGCTTGAGAGACTCGTTCCGGAGGATTACGCGGCCGAATGGAAGTGGGACGGCGTGCGCGTGCAGGCTGTCGGTGACCAGGGCGTGAGAAAGCTCTATTCGCGCACAGGGGACGACATATCCGGCGCCTTTCCAGACATCCTGGAGCACCTCGATTTCGAAGGCGTTCTCGACGGCGAGCTTCTGGTGGCGCGCGAGGCGGACGGGTCGGTCGCCGTGGCGCCTTTCGGCGATCTGCAGCAGCGGCTGAACCGCAAGACCGTGTCGGCCAAGCTGATTCATAGCCACCCGGCCTTCATCCGCGCCTACGACCTTTTGCTCGATGACGGCGAGGATTTGCGAGCGCTCGCCTTTGCCAAGCGCCGTCGGCGCCTCGAGACGTTTGTTGCGCGCCACGCTTCGCCGCGCATCGACACGTCGCCGCTTGTCTCTTTCGGCGATTGGCAAGAGCTGGCGCGGCTGCGCGCCGAGCCTCCCGTCGACGACCGCATCCACGAGGTCGCCGAGGGGCTGATGCTGAAACGCTGGGACGCGCCCTACTTGCCGGGCCGTCCGAAGGGGCCGTGGTTCAAGTGGAAGCGCGACCCCCACGTCGTCGACGCCGTGCTCATGTATGCGCAGCGCGGCCACGGCAAGCGCTCCTCCTACTATTCCGACTACACGTTCGGCGTCTGGGCCGGACCGGATGAAGCGGCGGAGCTGGTGCCCGTCGGCAAGGCCTATTTCGGCTTCACCGACGAGGAGCTGCGGGCACTCGACCGCTACGTGCGCAACAACACCGTGGACCGCTTCGGGCCGGTGCGCGCCGTGCGGGCGGAGCCGAACCACGGCCTGGTGCTGGAGGTCGCCTTCGAGGGCCTGAACCGCTCCACCCGCCACAAGTCCGGCATCGCCATGCGATTTCCGCGCATCAGCCGGCTCAGGTGGGACAAGCCGCCGGCCGAGGCCGACCGGCTGGAGACGCTGGAGAAGCTGCTTCCGCGCGAGCCGTAGGCGGCTTGTGACATTCGCTGGTGCCGCTTAGGTAATCGGCGGCCAACCGGTGGGATTCATGACGGATCGCCTCACCCGCTTTCTCGGCGACACGCCGCTTCGCGTCGTCGTCCGCCTTGTCGTCGTCTCCTTCATCGTGGGGCTGGTGCTCGCCGCCCTCGACGTCCGCCCATGGCAGATCTGGCGATGGCTCGAACGTCTGGCGGAGCGCATCTATGACATGGGCTTTGCCTTTTTCGTCGATGCGTTCGACTATCTGGTCGCCGGCGCGATAATCGTGGTGCCGCTGTTCCTCCTCATGCGGCTTTTGCGGCTGGGGGGCAGGGCGCGGCGGCCGGATTGAGACGCGAGAGGGCGGCTGGCATACTGTCGGCGAGGCGTGGCGGCAGTGAGGAGAGCGAAGTTGCGTTGGCACTTCCGGTATATCCCGTGCGGCGGTCTGCTCGCGCTTACCCTCCTCTCTCATCCGCTTGCCGCGGCGGAACATGAGCTATGCCGACCGCAGAAAGCCGTCCGCTATCTCGACGTGGATGTGGCGGTCTCGCCGCCGAGCGGGCCGGCCGATCGCCAGGTTGCGCTGTCCGCCCGCTGCCTGCCCGCCGAACGACCCGTCATCATCTGGAGCGGTCAGGAATTCGACGCGGTCCGGCCGGTCTCCAACGGATCGATCGACTCGCTCGGCCGGTTTGCCGCCCAGGCGGCGGTTCCGGCGGATGCCGAGGCCGGCAAGGACTACTACTTCGCCATCATGATCGACGATCACGTCGTCGGCACGGGGTCGTTCCTGGTCGACGGGGAGGAAGAACCCGCCGCGCAACAATAGGCGGGCTCGCTCCCCTAGGTCGCCGCGCAATGGCGCCGCTTGGCTGAGAGCCCGCGCCGGTCTATTGCGGCGCATCCGGTTGGAATTCACCGCATGAGCGAGCGTGGAGCGGAGGGGCCGTCGCGCGCCCCCGCCGAGGGAACCATTCGGCCTTTCGACGTGACGCACCGAGGGGTCGTCCGGCTCGCCGTGCCGATGACGCTCGCCTATCTCACGGTGCCGTTGATCGGCGTTATCGATACGGCCGTCATCGGCCAGCTTGGGGTCGCTTCGCTGATCGGCGGCATCGCCGTCGGCGCCATCATTCTCGATATTCTGTTCACCACCTGCAACTTCCTGCGCGCCGGGACAACCGGTCTGACGGCACAGGCCGTGGGCGCCGGCGACAAGACGGAAATGGTCGCCGTGCTCCTCCGCGCGCTGATCGTGGCCGGCATCGTGAGTGCGGCCATCCTGGCTCTCCAGGTCCCGTTTATCGAAGCGGCCGTCTGGTTCATGGATCCTGGCCAAGCCGTGGTCGAGGCGATGCACGACTATCTCTACATCCGCATCTGGCAGACGCCGCTCACGCTCGCCAACTACGCGCTGCTCGGCTGGCTCGTCGGGCTCGGCCGGGCGATGATCGTTCTCGGCGTTCAGACGCTGTTCGCCGGCCTCAACATCCTGTTCTCGGTGTGGTTCGTGCTCGGCCTCGATCTCGGCGTGCCGGGCGTCGCCTGGGCGTCCGTACTCGCGGAAGCCATCATCGTGCTGGCGCAAGTGCCGATCGTGCTCAAGCTCGCGCCGTTCTCCGCGATGCCGTCGTGGCAGCGCGTGCTCGAACGCCGCGGCTTCTCCCGCCTCATTGGCGTCAACCGCGACATCATGATCCGCTCCTTCGTGCTCTTGTTCGCGTTTGCCTTCTTCACCAGGCAGGGCGCGCAGTTCGGTGCGGTGATACTCGCCGCCAACGCAATCCTCATGCACTTCTTCATCGTTGGGGGCTATTTCCTCGACGGGTTCGCCACTGCGGCGGAGCAGCTTGTCGGACGCGCCGTCGGCGCGCGCTTCCGCCCCGCGTTTGAGCGCACGGTGCGGCTCACGATGTGGTGGGGACTCGCCACCGGGCTCGCGCTGAGCCTTGTCTATCTCGCCTTCGGCACGCTTATCATCGACCTGATGACGACCGCCGAAGAGGTGCGCGAGGCGGCGCGCCGCTTTCTCCCCTGGGCGATCCTCACGCCTATCGCAGGAGTGATCGCGTTCCAGATGGACGGCGTCTTCATCGGCGCCACTTGGTCGCGCGACATGCGCAACATGATGCTGTTGTCGGTGCTCGTCTATCTCATCGCGTGGGCGGCGCTGACGCCGTTCTTCGGCAATGACGGCTTGTGGCTGTCGCTGCTCATCTTCTTGAGCGCGCGCAGCGTCAGTTTCCACTGGCGCATGCGGCGGCTAGTGCCGCGGACGTTCCCCCTTACCTAGGAGGCGAATGGCCGAGCCTATCCATATAGCGCGGATCATCGCGGCCAGGCGGCCGCCCAGCGCTCCGTCTCGATGCCGCGCACATCGGAGATGTGCTTGAAGTTGCGCTCCTCCAGCCGCTTCAGGAGATCGCCCAGGATGCGCCGCGGCAGCGAGGGTCCCTCGTAGACAAGCCCGGTGTAGAGCTGCACGAGGTCGGCGCCGGCGGCGATCTTCGACCAGGCCGCGGCGGCGCCGTCGACACCCCCCACGCCGACCAGCACCAAATCTGCGCCGGCGAGCTGGCGCGCGCGGCTCAGCATTGCGGTTGAAAGCTCCAAGAGCGGCGGACCGGAAAGGCCGCCCAGCTCGTCTGCGTGCCGCTGCGGCTTGAGCGTCGGCCGCGCTACCGTCGTGTTGGCGATGACAAGCCCCCCCACGCCGTGCCGCGTCGCCGTCTCGATCAGCTCCCCGAGCGCCCTGTCGTCGAGGTCGGGTGCGATCTTGAGGAGGAGCGGCGTGCGCCGCCCGCATTCCTCCGCCGCTGACGCGCGTGCCCCTGCGATGCCGGTCAGCAGCTCGGCGAGCGCCGCTCCGCCTTGCAGATCGCGCAGGCCCGGCGTGTTGGGCGATGAGACGTTGATCGTGAGATAGGACGCGATCGGGGCGAACAGCCTGACGCCCGCGACGTAGTCGTAGATGCGGTCCTCGCTGTCGCGGTTGGCGCCGATATTGATGCCGACAAGACCGGGCTGGCCGGCGCGCCGGTCAAGCCGCTCAAGCGCCGCCTCGTGTCCCTCGTTGTTGAAACCGAGCCGGTTGATGAGCGCCCGATCCGCCGGCAACCGGAAGAGGCGCGGCTTCGCGTTGCCGTCCTGCGGCAACGGGGTCAGCGTGCCGACTTCCACGAATCCGAAGCCGAGCGCCAGCATGGTGTCCGGCGTCTCGCAATTCTTGTCGAGGCCGGCGGCGAGCCCGATCGGATTGGGAAACTCGAGCCCGAGCTTGCTGAGGCTCAAGCGCGGGTCGCGTGCCGCCGCCGGCGGACTGAAGCGCCACCGTCGCGCAGCCCCGATGGCAAGGCGATGCGCACGCTCCGGCTCAAGAAGTCTCAACACGCCCGTCGCGCGGTCGGCGATGGTCACTGAATGTCCGCCGGAAACACGTGTCCGCCGCCGGCCCCGATCGGGAGCGGCTCGACACTCGCTACTGCCGAGATGTCGAGCGGCGCGTAAAGATGCGGAAAGAGCGCGCCGCCGCGCGACGGCTCCCAGCGAAGAGCCTCGCCCAGCCGGTCGGCATCCACGGCGATAAGCAGTAGGCTCTTCTCCCCGGCAAAATGTCGCGCCGCCGTCTCGCGCACCTGCGCCGCGGTGGAAAAATGGATGAAGCCGTCGGCGAGATCGACCGGCGCCCCGTCGAAGCGTCCGGCCATCTCCGCGGCGCGCCATAGCGCCTCGTGGCAGATTTTGTAGATCAGTGCGGACATGCGCACGTCAGGATAGAGGGCGTCGCGGGCCGGGCAAGCCCGCTTTCGCGCCGCGGAGCGCCGAGCTATGCTTCTCGTGCCCATGAAGACACACCTCGCTCCGATAACCGCTGTCGCGCTCCTCGCCGCGTTCGCGCCGCCGGTGGCGGCTGAGGATGCGCAAACGCCGGGCGGTTACGCGGCGGCGCGTCTTGAGGCGCGAATCGCGGAGCTCGAAGCGAGAGTCTCCGCACTTGAAGCCGAAAAGACCGCAGAGCGTCCGGCCGGCGAGGCGATACTGCGGGTGGCCTTCCTAGCCGACAGCGCCATGCGCCGCCTCGTGGATATGGTGCGTGAGCTGAAGCGCGAGCCGGACGGAGAAGATCTCTAGAGGCCTCAGGCCGGGCGTTCACGGATCGGCAACGTGTCGCTTCGGCTTCCGAGCCCATCGGTCTCGCGCTCGTGCTGCGGCTCTGGCGGCGGCGTGACCAGCGATACGCCCACCGTCACCACCACCGAAAGCACCAGGCCGGCGATTGCGGCAGTCGGAGCGCCGATTGCTCCGAGCCCGCCGCCTTCCGGCCCGCTGAAGAGGCCGCTCTGCTCCAGCACGAAGGCGAGGCCGGTGAAGCCGAAGCCCGCGACCATGCCGGCGATTGCACCGACATCGATCGCGCGCCGCCACCACAGCCCGATGACGATCGGCGCGATCCCACCCGACGCGGAGAGCGCCAGGGCCCAGAGAAGCAGCGCCGAGGGCTCCACGTTCAACAGCGGCACGAGCGCGGCGGCGAGCGCCCCGACCGCGATCAGCGTCAGCCGTGCGATCGCAATCCGACGCCCTTCAGGTCCTCGCCGGTCGAGGATCTCGTCCCAGATGTCGTGGCTGATCGCGCATGAAGCGGCGAACAGCGAGCCCACGCCGACGGCAAAAAGCGCGGCGAGCGCGCCGGCAAGCACCAGGCCGGCGAGCACGGCGGGGAGCGAAGCGAACAGCTCGGCGATCTGGAGCAGACCTGCCGCCGCGTCCCAACCCCCCCCCTCGTCGAGAAGAATCGCGAGCACGAGGCCGACCGTGAGAAGTACCAGGGTGTAGAGCACCGCCCATGCCATCGAGTTGAGGGCTCCGCGGGTGGACGCTGCGGTGAGTGCGCGCGCCATCAGGGGGGGCAGCGACGCTGCTCCGGCCGCCGCCATTAGAAACGGCAGGACGGTCCCGCTGGCGCCGCCGCCGCCCCTCCAGTTCGGGACCGAATCCGCCAAGAGCGCCGCGAACTGGCGCTCCATCATCACGTCGCCCGCCGTGCCACGCACGACAAGGGAGGCGGCCGGAACCAGGCATGCGCCGAGGATGACGAAATACTGGATCGCCTGCGTCCAGGTGAGCGAGCGCATGCCGCCGGGGAGCACGGCGAGCACGGTCACGCCGGCGGTGGCGTAAAGGGCGTGCGCGGGGGTGAGCTCCACGACCGTGGCGAAGAGAGGCGCGGCGATCTTCAGATGCGCGATCAACAGGAGGAGGCAGACCGTGAACGCGACAATCGCCCAGGTGAGCCGCACGCGGACGCCGCCGAAGCGCGCCGCCAGATAGTCGCCGGCGGAATAGGCGCTGACCCGCCGGAGCCCCGGGGCGATCGCAAACGCCAAGATCAAGAATCCAGCCGCCATGCCCGCAGCGGCAACCAAGAAGTCTGCATAGCTCTCGAAAGCGCCGCCGGCGAGGCCCATCGTCAGAAGCCCGGCAAAGCTGGCGGCGCCTGCCAGTCCGCCGAAGCCGGCGGAGGTCTTGCGGTCGGCGACGTAGAAGTCGACCGCGCGACGGCTATGCGAAAGCAACGCGGCGGCGACGAAAAGCGCGATCGCGGCTCCGAGGACGCCGACCGGCGCGAGCCCGGCGTCGACGCCGAGGCGCTCCAAGAGCCCGAACACGGCTAGGACGAGCAGGAAGAGACCGAGCAGGATGAGGGTCGAGCGGATGGGCGCCCCGAGGACACCGATGTCCCGCTCCGGCGGCAACAACCACGCCATGCCCACACCCGACGCTACGACTTGGCGCAGGATGACGCCATGGCGGGCCAAACGCAATCGGGCGCTCGCGACCTGTGCTTGCGGAGCCGGGA
>CAZARE010000350.1:0-9181 GCA_964487455.1 uncultured Propylenella sp. | reverse complement strand
CTGCGTGGCGCGCTCCATGTCGGCGTCGTCGCATACGATGAGGCTGTCCTTGCCGCCGAGCTCGACACAGCACTTCTTCAGGTGGGCGCCGGCCTTCGCCGCGACCTGGCGGCCGACGGCGGTCGATCCGGTGAAGGAGATGCCTTTCACGTGCGGGTGCTCGATCAGCTCGTCGCCCACTTCCGCCACGGCGTCGCGCGAGCAGGTGACGACGTTGAGCACGCCCTTCGGCACGCCGGCCTCCTCGAACACCTCGGCGAACAGGAGCCCACCGGTGTAAGGCGTCTCCTCCGAGGGCTTCAGCACAACGGTGTTGCCAGCGGCGATGGGGAAGGCGAGGCCGCGTGCCGTCAGGAGGACGGGGAAGTTCCACGGGCTGATCACCGTGACGACGCCCATCGGGCGGCGGACCGCCATCGAGAGCTTGCCGTATTCGGAGGGAAGCACCTCGCCGATCGAAGCATAGTTGGAGGCGGCCGCGGCGTGGAAGATCTCCGGAACGTAACCGGTCTCGAACATGCCCTTGCCGAACCAGCCGCCGCCCTCGGCCTGAAGCGCTTCAACGACCTCCATCTTCCGCTTCTCGAACACCTCGGCGACCTTGAGCATGTAGTGGGCGCGCTTGTTGAAGGGCAGCGACGACCACTCGGGAAACGCCGCATGCGCCGCCTCTACGGCGGCGCGCGCTTCTGCGCGGCCGGATTCCGGAATCTCGGCCCAGACCGATCCGTCCGCCGGGTTCAGGTCCTTGAACGTCTTGGCGGTAGTTGACCAGCCGCCGCCGATATACATCCCCTCGAATACTCTAGCCATTTTAGTCTCCCTTGGATCTGCCGCAGCGCTTGCGCGACTTCCTGAGCTTCTTCTTGTCGTTCTTGTGCTTCTTCATCCGCGTGAACGCTGTGTCGTCGTTGCCGGGATTACCGGCTGTTTGAAATACATGCGGCGTGACGCGGGGGCTGCGGATTGCCGCCACGTGGCTCGCGTGGATCGCCGCAGCGCGCTCCGCCAGCTCTTCGGTGGAGGCGCTGAGCGCGGGCGCCTGCTCGGGGGTCGCGCCGTTGCCCGACTGCGTCGCGCTCGGCTCTTCGCCGCGGCCCGGATGCCCCCCATTCAGGTCTTGGTGCGCTCTACCGGCGGCTTGCTTCGCGAGTTGCTCCGCCATCTTAGTCAAGGCGGAGACGTCGGTCGCCGGTTGAGACAACCTGTCCGTTCCCGAGCTCGGTCTGAGACCAGCGTCCGGCGCCGGTTGACTGGGAGCCGCCCGCTGCTCGCGCTGGTTCCGTATGTGCGCTGCATGGATGCTCGCTGCCCGCTCGGCCAGTTTTTCTGCCATGCGGCTGAGCGCTAAGGCGGCGTCGGAAATGCCCCCTGGAGGAGAGACGGTAGGTCTGCGCACGCCCTCTCGTTCGTGCCCGCCTGATGCGGTTGGTGTCGGGACCGCGCTCCGCATGCTCCGGATATGGGCTGCCTGGACCGCGCTTGCATTTGCCGCGAGCTCGCTTGCCAAAGCGCTCATCTCGGAGGCAGTCTTTCCCGCGAGCGGGGGAGCGGGCGGTAGCTGTGCTTTCGCCGGCGCCGTCCCCTTCACATCCGCGTCGCCGAGATAAGCCCGTCTGACGCCGGGATCGTTCGCAAGCGCCACCGCACTATCCTCACCAACGATGTGCCCATTTTCCAAGAGATAACCGCGATCGGCAATCTTGAGGCTTTGATTGGCGTTCTGTTCTACCAGCAGGATGCCGACGCCCGACTTGCCGATCTCGCTGAGCGCCTTAAAGAGCTCCGTCGATAGCAGCGGCGAGAGGCCGAGTGAGGGCTCGTCGAGCATCAAGATGTCGGGGTCGGACATGAGCGCCCGTCCGACCGCCAGCATCTTCTGCTCGCCGCCGGACATGGTGCGCGCGATCTGCCGCCGGCGTTCGCTGAGCGCCGGGAAGAGCTTGTAGACGCGCTTGAGGTTCGCCGCTTCGTGCTTGCGGGCGCGTGACGGAAAGGCGCCGAGCCCTAGGTTCTCGGCGACGGTCAGCCCGCCGAAGATCGCCTCGCTTTCGGGAACGAGAGAGATGCCGTGCTCGACGATGCGGCTGGGCTTCGTCAATGTGATGTCGGTACCGTTGACCGAAACGCTCCCACCCGCCTGGCAGCGGGTCAGGCCGGCGACGGCGCTCAAGAGCGTCGATTTACCGGCTCCGTTGGCGCCTAGGATAACGCAGATTTCCCCGCGGTCCACCTGTACGCTGACATTCTCCAATGCCTGGTGGCGCCCGTAGAAGACCGAGAGGTTCTTCGCTTCAAGCATGCTCTTCACCGAGATACGCCCGCACCACTTCGGGGTGCGCCAGCACGTCGTGCACGGCGCCGTCGGCTATCTTCAGCCCGCTGCTCATTACCACGCAGCGGTCGCAAAGGCTGCGGATCGCGTCCATGACGTGCTCGACCATTATGATCGTGCGGCCTTCTGCCCTGAGCTTGTGCACCAGGCTGATGCCGATCTTCAGCTCGCTCGGATTGAGACCGGCCAACCATTCGTCCAGCAAGAGCACGCGCGGGTCGGATGCGAGAGCGCGCGCAAGCTCAAGCCGCTTCTGGTCGATATAGGTCATGGCCGTTGGCGGCAGCTGAGCCCTTCCTCCGAGCCCGACGCGGTCGAGCAGGGCTCTCGCCAAGTCTCGCGCTTCCGAGCCCCATGTCCGTACATGACCGAACGCTGCGCCGGCGATCACGTTCTCCTCTGCGGTCAGCGAGGGCAGCACTCGCACGAGCTGGAAAGTGCGGGCCACGCCAAGCCTGGCAATGCGGTGTGCGGGGAGGCCGGAGATCTTGCGACCGTGGAGGAGGATGCCGCCGGCGCTTGGCTTCAGGGCGCCGGATATCAGATTGAGCACGGTCGTCTTGCCGGAGCCGTTCGGCCCGATCAAACCGAGCATCTCTCCCGGCCACAGATCGAAGCTGACGTCGTTTACCGCGACGAGGCCGCCGAAGCTCTTGCGCGCCCCGTTGAGCGAAAGGACCGGCGTTGCGCTCATGCCGACCGCTCCGCTCCGGCTCCCTCACGCCGAATGGTTCTTGTCGTTCGTTCCCATACCTCCTCTAGCCGCCCGGTGACGCCGTTGGGCAGCGCGTAGACGATTGCCATGAAGGCGATGCCCATCAGGATCGAGGTGTGATTAGGAAACTCCGCGGAGACGAGGTCGAAGAGGATGGTGAACGGAATAACCCCGACAAGCGGTCCCCAGAGCCGGCGGGTTCCGCCGAGGAGGGCCATGATCACGACCTGGAACGAGATAATCGGATTGAACGCCGCGGGCGGCTCTATGTAGGCGAAGCGCGGTGCGATGATTGCCCCGGCAATGCCAATGAACGCGCCGGAGATCATGAAGAGCAGCACCTTGGCCCGCGCGGTGTCGATGCCGACATGGGTGGCGACCGTCTCGTCGTTGCCGATGATACGCAGTGCAAAGCCAAGGCGAGAACGGTTGATGGCCCAGCCGGTGACAAAGATCACCGCGGTCAGGGCAAGCAGCATCCAGTAGATATCCGATTCCGTCGTGTCGGTGAGCACGTAGAGGCCGATCCCGCCGGTAAAGTTCGTCTGCCACCACGTCACCACCTGCCGGACAAGCTCGGCAAGGCCCAGGGTGAAGACGACGAAGTAGACACCGGACAATCGCATTGTCGCCAGGCCCACGAGCGCGGCAACGACAGCCGCGGCGATGCCTCCGGCCGCGATCAAGACCGGGAACGGCAGCGATTCAATTCCAAGCCCGACCGCATATGTGCCGATGCCGAAAAAGGCCGCCGTGGCTAGCGAGATGTAGTGGGTCGGGCCGGAGAACAGCGTCCAAGCGGTGCACAGCGCCGCGTAAAGCACGATGTTGACCGAGAGCGAGAGATAGTAACCCTGATCGACGAGCGGCAGGCAGGCGGCGAGCGCCAAGATCGCCGCGCCGAGCGCGGCGACGCGCCATTCCTGTGCGCTGATCGCGCTCACGCCGCGTGCCTTCCGAAAAGTCCCTGCGGACGGAACAGCAGTGTCACGATGAACAGCGTGTACGTGGCCGCCAGCGTCAATCCGGGATCGATCAGGCTCGCGACGCTGGTCTCGGCTACGCCGAGGATGAGGGCGGCGAGCACTGCGCCGCGCACGTCGCCAACGCCGCCCATGATGACGATGATCAACGCCTTCATTGTGAACAGCACGCCCATCGAGGCATCGAACGTATAGAAGGTGGAGACGAGGGCGCCGCCCGCCGCCGTCAACGCGCCACCAAGCGCAAAGGCGAAGGCGGAAGCGCGGTCAATGTCGATTGCTACAAGCTGCGCCGACCGCGGGCTGACAGCAACCGCGCGCACGGCGGTGCCGTATCGCGTGCGTGTCAGGAAGAGATAGGTCGCCAGCGCGATTGCCGTCGCCGCAACGAAGGCGACCACGCGGTTAAGCCCGTAGGGGCTGCCGAAGATAAAGAAGCGCTCGGCAAGGTAGGTATAGCCGAAGAACCGGCCTCCGAACGCTAGGAGCATCAGTCCCTGGAGAAGGAACAGCAGCCCGAAGGTTGCGAGGATGCTGTCGACTTCCAGCATGCCGCGGTTCTTTGCCCGTTTCACCAGGGGTTGAAGCAGGGCTGCATAGATCAGCCAGTTGAGGACGAAGGCGCCCGGGGCGATGACGGCGATGCCCAGGATCGGATTGATTTGCAGCGACGTGAATAGCCAGAAGGCGACGAAGCAGGCCGCCACAAGCGTTTCGCCATTGGCGAGGTTCATGATGCGGGCAACGCCGTACTGAAGTGTGAGGCCGAGGGCGATCAGCGCGTAGGTCCCGCCGAGAAGCACGCCCGTTACTAGGATCTCCATGTCGACTCACGCTGCCCGGCACCCGGCGCGGGAAGGTCCCGCGCCAGATGCGATATCGACTAATTCCAGCCTTCCTTGACGATTGGATCGACTTCGCCCTCAAGGCCCGTCGAGGCGACGCCCTTGAACAGGCCACCTTGCCACTGGCCGACCGTCCAGAAATTCCGGTTCACCGTGCCATCGAAGGTCATCGGCCCGAGAACGGTCTCAAACGTGCCGTCCGAGAGCTCTGCGATGATCGCTTCCTTGTCCAGGGAGCCGGCGCGCTCGATCGCCTGCTCGAGGACCTCCAGGCTCGCATAGACAACCGGCCCCGCCCAGAAGTCTGCCGCAACGCCGGTCACTTCCTGATGCCGCTGATAGTAGCCCTGCATCTCTTCAGTATCGGTGTTGATGCCGCCGGTGCCGAGCACGCCTTCGGCCGCGGAGCCGAAGCGTTCCTGATAGCCAGGGAAGGCGGTCGCGACGCCGACATAGAAAGCCTTTGGTGCGAAATCGGCGATCTGCGCCTGTTCCGTCAGGGCGAAGGTGTCGGGCGGGTAGGAGAAGGCGACGAAGGCATCCGGCGCGGCGCGCTTCGCCTCGTTGATCACCGGCGCCAGATCCTGCGTGCCTAGAGGATAGGACGTCTCGTAGACGATCTCGAAGCCAGCCTCTTCCAGCGCCGGCTTGCCGGCATTGAGAAGCTGAATGCCGAAGGCGTCAGCGACGTTCACCAGCGCCACCTTGTTACCGATCTGGCCGGCATCGTGCAGCTTCGACAGCACGTCGGCGACCGACTCGGCCATTGCCTGCGACGTGCCGAGCGTCCAGAACGTGTTCGGCCAGCGAGCGGCGAATTCGTCGACCTGATCGGTGACAGCCGTGACTGCGATGGCAGGGTAGCCGTAGCGCGCCATGACCGGCGCGGCGGCGAGAGCGAGCCCGGTGCTGTAGGGCGGGATGATGAAGTCGACCTCGTCGACGGTTGCCAGGCGCTGTATGTTCTTCACCGTCTCTTCGCCCGACGTTCGGTCGTCATACTCGACAAGCTCGACCTGCATCATCTTGTCGCCGACCTTGATGCCGCCCCTTTGCTCCACGTCGTGCAGCCAGAGCTGGATGCTCGGCCAGTGGGTAACGGCGGCCGGCGCGGCTAGTGGTCCCGTCTTCGGCGCACTTGCCCCGATCTTGATCGTGTCCTGCGCGTAGGCGGTCCCGGCCACGAGCGAGCCGGCAAGAGCCGCCGAGGCTAATACTCTCAGGAGTGGTCCATGTTCCACGTTGTCCTCCCTCGACAATTACTGTGAACGGCTGCCTCTAACCGTCATTTCGACCGCCCGGAACGCCGGCCCGGCGGTCGTGCCGCGGATAGTTGGCATTCAAACAACCCCAGCATGGCCCGACAGCGGCCGACCCGTCCAGATGCAATTGGCGTTTAGGTTTCTTTTTCGGGGCGGGCCCGCGGCTGGTCCCGCTCCGGTCCGGGCGGCATCCGATGCACCGAACGGCGCCGCCCATTGACAAGCATCAATGCGGGCCGCACGTCGGGTAGGATTGCTGACGCCGAAACGTAGCAACGAACGGAACCCGCAAAAACATGTCAATTCTTCCCAGCGAATTCAGCCAGATACGGCTTGAGCTTGCACGCGAGCCCGGCCATCCCGGCGGAAGCAGCGCCACCGGCTACGATCTGGTCGCGCCACTCGATGAGGATTCCCGTCTTTCGCCGGAGATATGGCGGAAGCACAAGGAGCAGTGCCGCGTTCACCGTTTTCGCGAGGGGGAGGAGGACCAGGTTGGCCGCCTGGCGCGCAAGCCCGGCGGAGAATGGTATTTCGACTACCACGACAGCAGCGATGATGACGACGAGACGGGCCACCGGCTCGGCGACGAGCGTTTCGTCATCGGCGAATACGTATCGATCAGGGATGAGCACGGGCACATGCATACCTACCGCGTGGTCTCGGTGCGTTCGCTGTGACGCCAGCCGTCAGGTGCGCGCGACCTGTCTGGCGACGTCTCGTTCCAATTCGCTGAGCGCTGCGCTCACCCCAACCTCGAAGGGCTGCTCGGCGGGCGTCAGCGCGCGCAGCTCCGGCGGGAGGCTGGCGATCTCCTGCCTACACCGCGCCTGGGTTTCGCTCAGCGGCTCGGCCGGCGACACGCGAGCGCCGCCCCGCATCACTTGCCGCAGGAGCGGCGTGCCGGGCAGCACCTCTTCGTGGCGGCCGATCACATCACGCGCCAGTATGCCGGCGTGCACTTGGCGAAAGACCTGCTTGCGGCCGGGCAGCGACCGTTTCGCGGTTGAGAGCTTCATACGGCCGGCGCCGGCATACTCGGTGAGCTTGTAGGCGATGTCGAAAGCCGGAGCGTCGGTTGACACGACGATATCGGTGCCGACGCCAAAACCGTCGATGGCGGCTCCGCCAGCGACAAGCGCCGCGATCTGCTCCTCGCTCAATCCGCCGCTCGCGAAAATCTCGACCGAATGGAGGCCCGCCGCGTCGAGCATCCTGCGCGCTTCCCGCGAAAGGTGGAGCAGGTCTCCGGAATCGAGTCTGACGGCGCGCACCTTGAAGGCTTCCCCGAGTTCACGCGCAAGCGTGATCACCTTCTTCACGCCTTCGAGCGTGTCGTACGTGTCGACCAGGAGTACGGTCTCAGGATAGATGCTCGCAAAGGCGCGGAATGCGTCGGCCTCGCTGTCGTACGCTTGCACGAAGCTATGCGCCATGGTCCCTGCGATCGGGATTCCGTAGGTCTTTCCCGCCAAAACGTTGGAAGTCGCAGCCGCGCCGGCGACGAATGCGGCGCGGGCCGCTTTGATGGCTGCGTCGATCCCGTGGGCGCGGCGACCGCCGAAATCTATGACGCTCCGGCCTTCCGCGGCGTCGACGATACGCGCCGCTTTAGAGGCGATGATGGACTGAAATCCGACCTGGTTGAGAACGAGCGTTTCGATCACCTGTGCCTCGGCGATCGGGGCGACCACCTCGACGATCGGCTCGTTGGCGAAGAAGGGCGTGCCTTCCGCCATGGCGTAGATTTCGCCGGAGAAGCGGAAGCGCTTCAGCCGATCCAGGATGGCGTCGGGAAAGCCCTGGGCTGAAAGGTACTTGAGGTCGTCGGCCTCGAAGCTCAGGGCTTCGAGCTGCTCCAGCAGGTCCTCGACGCCGCACGCGATCAGGAAGTTGCGCCGCCCCGGCAGCCGGCGCACGAACAGGCTGAACACCGCCTTCTCCTCCAGCCCCAGCTCCCAGTAGGCGCGGAGCATGGTGAGCTCGTAAAGGTCTGTGAAAAGCCCGAGACTCATGGGGTATTGTCGCCGCTAATCGATCGCCTACTCGACAATCGTCACACCGGCGGCACGCATCTCGGCTCGAGCGGCCTGGCCGCCCTGGGCCGTGACCGGCTTCGTCGCGCCGCCAATCACTTTTGCCTCGAACCCGGCCTTGGCGGCATCGAGCGCCGTGGCACGCACGCACACGTCCTCCGCCAGCCCGCCGATCCATACCCGCTCCACGCCGCGCCGTTTAAGCTTCGCGGCCAGGCCCGTCGCGTCGAAGGCCGAATACTGGTCGCGGTCGGTGCGGTCGCCTTTGGTGACGACCAGCACGTCGGACGGAAGATTCAGCTCGGGATGAAATGCCGCTCCCGCCGTCTCCTGCACGCAATGCACCGGCCACTCGCCGCCTTGGGGCTCGAAGCTCAGGTGCTCGGGCGGATGCCAGTCGCGCGAGGCGACGACCGGAACGCCGGCTTCGGCAGCTTTCTTCATCCAGTCGTTGAGCACCGGGACGACTTCGTCGCCGCGTTCGATCGCGAGCGAGCCGCCCGGGCAAAAATCCCGCTGAACATCGACGACGATCAGCGCATCGCTGTGGCGCAGCGGACCCTGTCGGTCGTCGTCCCGCTTGCTCTCTTCTGCCATTCGCGAGACCCCTTCAGCTCTATAAAGTTAGCATCTCAGGCATTGCCGTTCGAGAATCATGGCAGCACAATGCGCAGCGCTTCGTCGGCGCGTTCGTCCGGATCGCCCGTCGTGTCGAGGCGCGCCCATTTCACCTCACCCAGGTCGTAGCGGAGCTGTCGCTGCACAACCTTCTCCGTGGCATCCGATGCATCGTCGGCGCGCTCCCGCACGCGCGCCAGGATCGTCTCCTCGGGAGCCTCTAGCCAAAGCCCCTGAAATGGGGTGCCCGCGTCGGCTGCGGTCGCCTCGATTGCCGCTCTCTCGCCCGGGGATGCGTGGACGGCGTCGATGACCACGCTGCATCCTGCCTTGAGGACGAGCTCGGCCTTGCGGCGGAGCGCGGCATAGACGGCATCGGACGCTTCT
>CAZARE010000349.1:0-8227 GCA_964487455.1 uncultured Propylenella sp. | reverse complement strand
CCCGCCGGCGGCCTCGATGCACTCCGTCAAAAAGACGAGCTCGTGCGATTTGGTATCGTACGTTCCGATGACGAGGATGGTTTTCCGGTCGGAGATCATGCTTGTTCTCGATGCTCGGGCACCAGGCGAGACGGCGGATTTGTGTCCGCCATGCGTAGGCTCGACGCGGAGCGGCGGCGCGCCGCGGCGTATCCCTACAGGAGGTTCACTATTATCACCTCTGGTTCAAAAAAAAGTTGCAAAGGCTGGCTGCTTCTGTCAAGCCTCGGGCATCGCACGAGATCGATTACCGCAGGTAGCGGATTATGCGAACTGTCGACAAGGGACTCGGACTTCTGGACCATTTCACAGTCGCCAGACCAGAGGCCGGCCTCAGCGAAATTGCGCGTCTTGCCGGCCTAGACAAGGCAACGGCCTTACGCCTGCTGTCGGCCCTCGCTCGCCACGGGATGGTTGAGCAACATGCTGAAACCAAGAAGTACCGATTGGGCCCAGGCGTCTTACAATTGGCGCGGGTGCGCGAGGCGTCATTCCCGGTTATATCGATCATACAACCTGTTCTCGAGCGCTTGGCAGAGCTTTCGCAGGAGACGGCGCACGCCTCGCTCGCTTCGGGCGGCTCGATGAGAACCATAGGGGTTGCCGAGCCCAAGCGCGCCACGCGGGTCAACATTGACCCCGCGGAACCCCTTCCCTTCCACGCCACAGCATCGGGAATCGCCTATCTCAGCTATGCGTCTGAGGAATCGGTCGAGAAGGTCCTAGGTGCAGGCAACTTTCAGGCCTTCACCAAGCGCACTATCACCTCCGCCGATGCGCTGCGGCGAAAGCTCAACGAGACTCGCCGAAAGGGGTTTAGCCGTGCGGAGGGCGGGTTCGAGCTTGAAGTGATCGGTACCGCTGCGCCAATCTTTGACTGGTCGGGCCACGCCTGTGGATCATTGGCTGTTGCTTCAATCGCAGCGCGGATGACCTCCAAGGCCGAGCGCTTCATTACCAGCGAGGTGATGCAGGCCGCCGTGGAAGTTACCCGCGCCCTGGGAGCGGAGCCGCATCCCGGACTGTTGGCGGCGGCGAGTAAGAAGATTGCCGCGTAAGCTGAATCGGCGGCGCTTGCGAGCTCACTAGGAGGCAAGATGACACTGCTGCACGACAGCAACTTCCTGAAGGCCAACAACGCCCGTCACATGTGGCATCCCATGGCGCATCCGGCCGAGATGCAGGCTAGTCCGCCCAAGGTGGTCGTTGCCGCCGAGGGGGTGACATTGACCGATGTTGACGGCCACAAAACGCTCGATGCGGTGGGCGGGCTATGGAACGTCAACCTCGGGTATTCCTGCGAGCCGATCAAGAAGGCAATCGCAGACCAACTCGCACAGCTTCCCTATTATTCTACCTTTCGCGGCACAACGACAGGCAGGGCGATCGAGCTCTCACACGAGCTCGTCAAGTGGTTTGCGCCGGATGGCCTTTCACGTGCGTTCTTCACCTCCGGCGGCTCGGACAGCGTCGAGACCGCCCTAAGGCTCGCCCGCCAATACCATAAGGTGCGGGGACAAGGCGAACGCACAAAGTTCCTCAGCCTGAAGAAGGGTTATCACGGCACCCATATGGGCGGCGCGTCGGTCAACGGAAACTCCAACTTCCGCCGCAACTACGAGCCGCTCTTGCCTGGCTGCTTCCAATTGCCCGCCCCCTATCTCTATCGCAACCCGTTCGGGGCCACCGACCCAAAAGAGCTCGCCGACGCCTGTGCAGCGGCCCTGGAGGACGAGATCGCCTTTCAAGGCGCCGACACCATAGCCGCCTTCATTATGGAGCCGGTGCTGGGCGCAGGCGGTATCATGCCGCCTCACGAGAGTTTCATGCCGATAGTGCGGGCAATCTGCGATCGGAACGGCATTCTGCTGATTGCCGACGAGGTGATCACCGCCTTCGGCCGCACCGGCGCATGGACCGGCTCTCGTCTATGGGGCGTTCGGCCCGACCTGACGTGCATCGCCAAGGCAATCACGAACGGCTACTTTCCCTTCGGCGCGGTGATGATCAGCGAGCAGATTGCCGAGGCTTTCGAGAGCAACGAGGACAGCTTCGGCGCGATCGGCCACGGCTATACCTATTCCGGTCATCCGGTGGGTTGCGCAGCGGCGCTGGCGTGCCTCCCGGAGATCGAGAAAGCCGATGTCGCCACGAATGCCGCCTTACGCGGGTCGGAGCTCCTGGCAGCTGCCGTCGCGTTGAAGGAGCGGCATGAATTGGTCGGCGATGTACGCGGCAAGGGGCTGATGGTAGCGCTTGAGTTGGTCTCCGACAGGGCGGCCAAGACGCCGGTGGGCAAGCAGGTGGTCTCCTCGGTCTTCGAGGCCGCTTACGAAGCCGGAGTGATGATACGGATTTCAGGCAACAACTTGCTGTTGTCGCCTCCCCTCATCATTACATCCGACGACGTGAAGAAAATTGCCTCCGCAATCGACACGGGCCTGCGTGCCGTTTGAAATCTTCCCACTTGCGGATCGTGTCACGGGCAGCGCCCTCAGTGGGGCCGGTTGACATAAAACTCCCATCAATCCAACATCGAGTTGCACCTTTGGTGATAATAGCGAACCGTTTTTGGTTCGAATGCTGTGAAATCCAATCAAGTTGGAGGAATGAGGAATGCGCGGAATTCTGAAGGTTGCGCTGGCGGCAGCTGCATGCGCAGTCGCCCTAGCGACACCCGTCCAAGCCGAATACCCCGAGCGTCCCGTCCAGTTCATCGTTCCCTGGCCTCCGGGGGACTTGGAGGATGTCCTTACCCGGATGATCGCGGAGGATTTTCAGGCCGAGTACGGTCAGCCGGCCGCGGTCGTCAACAAGCCAGGCGGCGGCGGCGGGCCTTTTCCGGGCGCCGTAGAGGTCGCCGTGGCGCCGGCTGACGGTTACACCGTCGGCTCGTTTGTGATCTCCGTACCCACCATCGGCCCCAACATTGGCATCCCGGAACTCAACCCGAACCCATTCGAACCAATCGGGATCTTTCTCACGTATCCGTTCTTCATCGTCACGTCGAAGGACGCGCCCTATCAAACCATGCAGGAGCTCGCGGAGTATGCGAAGTCGAACGACGTAGTGCTCGGGCATTTTGGTGCGCCACTGCCGCCAACCAGGGCGACCTTGGCATTGGCTAAGAACATGGGCTTCTCCTATGCGTCTGACGCCGCATTCGATGAACTTAACTGCAACACGCTGGCATCGGGCGACGTGGACGTCATGAACACCACCGCCCAGCAGGTGCTGCCTTGCCTCGATGACCTGACTGTCCTCGCCACGGTCACGGAGGAACGCACCGCCCTCACGCCCGATGCCCCAACGGTCGCCGAGATAGACCCAAGCCTTGGCCTGGCGCTCTGGAACGGGTTGTTCGTTCACAAAGACACCCCTGCCGACGCCCGCGAGAAGATTGCGGCTGTGGCCAAGCAGACAATCGCCAGCGATCGGGCCAAGAAGTTCGCAGAGGAGACCGGCGCCCAGATCTACTGGAAGGACGCCGAAGCTTCGAATGCGCAGATCGCCAAGGATGCCGAGGTTATCGCGACGATCAATAAAGTCCTAGAGTAACAGACGAAGCGCGTTAGGCGACCGTTTGCGCGGTCGCTTACGCCCGACGCCGTGGGGATCGCGCTTGTTCAGGGGCTCTGTGATGACCCGAGACACGCGCCGACGGAACCTCTCGGATCTGGTCGAAGCCAAACACCACAGGGCAGAAATTGTGTTCAGCGCGGCGAGCTTCATCGCCGCGCTCTACTTGGCAAGCCAGATTGGCAACCAGACCAGTTGGCTTCCGGGCAAGACGTTCGCGTCCCAGCCCGCCTTCTGGCCGGTCGTCTCGATCGCCGGCATGCTGGTCTTCGGGAGCTTCGAACTATGGAACGTGTGGCGACGCAATAGAGCTCAGCCGGGCGGCGGGGTGGCCGCCGAAGTGCTCGACTGGTTCCGTGCTCTTGAGTTCGTTGTCTGGTTCATGATCTATGTCGCGGTCGTGCCGATGGTTGGCTATCTGCCGACAACGATGGCCTTCTGCGCCGGGTTGGCTTGGCGCCTCGGCTATCGCCGGCCGACCGCTCTCGCTGCTGCGCTCCTGACCGGGATCTCAACCGTCGTCGTTTTCAAGTCTCTTCTCAGCGTTCGGATCCCAGGGGGCGCCCTCTACGAGTACCTTCCGGCAACGTTGCGCAATTTCATGATCCTCTATCTCTGAGGCCATCCTGGATGGACGTGCTTGTCGCCAGCCTCGAAACCATCGCACGGCTGGATGTCATCGTCGCGCTGCTGATCGGCTCCATCGGAGGGGTGATCATTGGCGCCATTCCGGGCGTCGGGGCTGCGATCGCGATCGCCATCCTGCTCCCCGCGACCTTCGCGCTGCCGCCGCTTGTTGGCCTCACGCTACTGCTCGGCATCTATGGCTCCTCGATGTACGGCGGTGCCGTTCCGGCGATCCTCATCAACACCCCGGGGACGCCGGTCAACGCGCTGACGACCTACGACGGCTTCCCGATGACGCAGCGTGGCGAAGCTGCACGCGCGCTGTCACTGGCCTATGGCGCGTCGTTCTGTGGCGGCCTGTTCTCAGTCGTAGCCCTCATCTTACTATCCCCGGTGCTGGCGCGAGTCGCACCTCTGTTCGGCTCCCGCGAGATACTCCTGGCGGCGGTGCTCGGCATGGTTCTGGTCGTCATCGCTCACCGGGGACGCACCATGGCCGCCGGGGCGCTCCTTTGCTTCGGCATATTCCTCCAAACCATCGGCCTGGAGCCGGTGAACTATACCCAGCGCTTCACGTTCGACCAGACGTTCCTCACCTCGGGCATCGATTTGATAGTGGTCGTGCTAGGGCTGTTCGCGATCTCCCAGGCGCTCGTTCTCTTGATCAGCCGGGATGAGGAAACGACCACTCCTGAGGTGTCCGGCGGGATCTTCGCCGGTCTACGGGAGCTGTTCCGCTATCCCAAGATCGTCCTGCCTGGGGCCGGCTTCGGGACGGTGATGGGGATCATTCCCGGCGTCGGTGAATTCACCGCCCAGTTCCTCTCCTATACCTGGGCGCAGCGTGTCTCAAAGGAGCCGGCCCTGTTCGGAAAGGGGGCGCCGGAGGGAGTCGTGGCCTCAGAGTCCGCCAACAACGCAGTGCCGGCCGCAGCCATGGTGCCGCTTCTCGCGCTTGGGATCCCCGGTGAGGCGCTGACGGCGATGATGCTTTCGGTGTTCTACGTGCACGGCGTCATCCCCGGGCCGAGTTTGTTCCGCGATCAGATGGATTTCGTCGTCGCGCTCTATCTGTGTCTGTTGATCCTCAACGTACTCGCGCTCGGCTTCATGATCTTGGCGACCCGGCCGTTGCTCAACGTCATCGCCATCCCCCACCGCTTCCTCGGCATGGCCATCCTCACCCTGTCCTTCGTCGGGGTTTACTCCCTCAGGAACTCGGCGACGGATTGCGCCATTGCCTCGGTGTTCGCGGTCCTGGGGTTGATGCTGAAGCGGCTTAACCTCCCGATCGTCCCCATCATCCTGGGTATGGTCCTGGGCGGCATTGCCGAGGTCAAGCTGCGTTCGGCGCTTCCGCGCATTCATGGACCGCTCGACCTTGTCGATCGACCGATCGCAGCGATCATCTTTTCGATCATCGTGCTTGTGATCCTGCTTCACATCGTGTCGCTCTTTGGCACATACAGGAGACAAGACGCCGCTCGCGGCCTAAACGACGCGCACACCAATCAAGCGCCTGAACGGTAGCTCGCGCGGAGCCGAAAAAGGTCGCAACGCGCCTCCGGAGGCACCGGGGGAAAAAGCCCACCATTGCGAAGTGAGGGAGAGCCCCCTCCTCCGCCACCTCCGTAGTGATGGCGCATTGCCTGACCCTGGAGGCCTGCTGCAGTTGCAATCTTCATGACGTGCCGTGCTTGCCAGCCGACCAGCCGGCGGGGCCTATGGCGCGTTGGGCGACGCGCGCGGGCACGTGTTCCATCTCGGTCGCCATCGTGTCGTTCCATCGGTTGAGGTAGCCGAACAGAGAGATCGACGCCACGATTTCCACGATCTCGTCCTCGCTGAAATGCTTCCGCAACGCATCGAAATGCTCCGCCGCAGCGGTGTTGGGCACCGAGCCCGCATGCCGGGCAAGGCGTAGCGCCGCCTTCTCCGCATCGGTGAAGAGGTCGCTTTCCTCGAAGCTCCAAATCGCCGCGATCTTCTCGTCCGCTAAGCCGTAGATGCTGGAGAGGTTGGCCATATGGCCTTGGCAATAGCGGCAACCCGCCGCCGAGCTCGCCATGTAGGAGACCATCATCTTCAGCGCTTCCGGCACGGTTCCCTCGTAGAGGATCGCCTGATTGAGTTGCATGAAGGCTTCCGCGATGCGGGGGCGCCGGCTCATAGTCAGGATCGAGTTCGGCAGAAAGCCGCGGATGCGGTCGTAGCGCTCGAAGAGCTCCGCGAATTGCGGCAGCGTGGCCCTGTCGAGCGGTGTCACGTGTGGCATCGTCTTCCTCCAGGCTTAAGCAGCTATTGGGGAGCCGGTTCGGGCGATCCGGCCTCGGTCCTCAGCCCCCTCCATTGCTCCGTACGAGGCTCTCCAACAAATCCAGAAGCTGCTTCATCCGGACGCGGCCGAAACGATGCTCGATCTCCCGGTAGATGGAGCGACGTTCCGGCGACAGCTCCTTGATGAGCGCGCGACCAGCCGGTGCGATCGCGATCATCGCGCGGCGACCGTCTGCCTTCACTTTCGCCCGCGTAACAAGCTTTCTATTCTGCAGATTCTTCACAATTCGCGTCAGGCTCGGGGGCAGCACAGCTGCACGCACGGCCAGCTCGGTGGCCTCCAGTGACCCGGCCTCGTCGAGTACCCGCAGCACCCGCCACTGCTGCTCCGTCACGCCGTGCCGTGCCAGCATCGGCCGGAAGCGCGCCATCGTTGCTTCGCGAGCGCGCAACAACAAGATCGGAAGAGATCTGTTCGTGGTCTCCGCTGACGAATCGACCTTGTTAAGGCCTCTGGCCATGCTTCCTCCCTGCCGGCGTTCGTGAAGCCTTTGTCGTCGAGCGTGATGCTACTATGGCTGGCCGGACGGTGGCCGCAAGGATTGACTCTCTCGACGCCAGATGTAATTCACGTGTTAAGTAGTGTCCATATTCGGCGAGCACACGCAATGCCGCATTTCTCCATCGAGTACTCTGCCAATTTGGAGCCGCGGGTCGATCTGCCGGAGCTTTGCCAGCTGATCTCGCGGACGGTTCTCGATACCGGGCTCTTCGAGGTCGGCGCCGTCCGCGTGCGGGCCTTCAAGGCGGACGCATGGCATGTCGCCGACGGACTCGCCGAGAACGCCTTTCTGGACATGTCGTTTCGCATCGGCACGGGCCGCAGCGCAGCAGACAAGAAGCGAACGGGCGAAGCCATCTTTGCTGCCGTCTCTCAGCATCTTGCCGCGCTGTTCGAGACGCCTCACTTCGCGCTCTCGCTCGAGATACGAGAGATCGATCCGGAGCTCTCTTGGAGGAAGAACGCCATTCACCCGCGTCTGCGCGGCACATAGTGAAGGGAAGCGATGTCCGAGTTCGAAGCCAACCTGAAGAAGGCGGAAGCCTATCTCGCACGCTTCAAGACACGCGGTGTGCTCAACCACATTGACGGCGACGCCATTCCGGCGGCCGACGGCACCACCTTCGAAAGCATCTCGCCGGTTGACCTCAAGCCGCTGGCGCAGGTGGCGCATGGCAAGGCCGCTGACATCGACCGCGCGGCCAAGGCGGCCAAGGCGGCCTTCCCGGCCTGGGCGGCGCTCGAGGGCGCCAAGCGCAAGGCCCTTCTCCACAAAATCGCGGATGCGATTGTCGCCCGCGCGGAGGAGATCGCCTTTGTCGAATGCATGGATACAGGACAGGCCCTGAAGTTCATGGCCAAGGCGGCGCTGCGCGGCGCAGAGAATTTCCGCTTCTTCGCCGACCGCGCGCCGCAGGCCCGCGACGGAGCGGCCTTACGGGCGCCGAACCAGCTCAACATCACGACCCGCATGCCGATCGGTCCGGTCGGTATCATCACGCCGTGGAACACGCCTTTCATGCTCTCCACCTGGAAGATCGCGCCCGCGCTCGCGGCCGGCTGCACGATCGTCCACAAGCCAGCGGAGCTTTCGCCTCTGACCGCGCGCCTGCTGGTCGAGATCGCGGAAGAGGCGGGGCTGCC
>CAZARE010000348.1:0-7477 GCA_964487455.1 uncultured Propylenella sp. | reverse complement strand
AGGTCGCCGTGCGGGTGAAGCGCGCCGTCCAGCGCCGCCGCGGCGCGCGTCCCCGCCTCGATGCCCGGCGCCAGCCCGGCCACCGCCTCCTCCGCCGCTGCGACCCTGATCGGTCGGTCGGCGACGCCGAAGAACACGATGCGCGGATCGGCGAGTTGCGTTCCGGCAGCGGCGGTCAGCGCCAGCCCGACCATCGCGTAGTCGCCATGGCGTCGAGCCATCTCGCGGAAGGCATGACGGCGGCCCTGCTGTCTCGGAATCTCCACCGCGACGATCATCTCGTCCGCGGCGAGGGCCGTCTCGTAGACGCCGAGAAAGAAATCCGCCGCGGCGATCCTGCGCTCTCGCTCGGCGGAGCGGACGACGATTGTGGCGTCAAGCGCCAGCATGCAGGCGGGAAGCTCCGCCGCCGGGTCGGCGAGCGCGAGACTCCCGCCCAGCGTGCCGCGCGACCGGATCGCCGCATGCGCGATGTGCGGCATCACCTCGTGGATGAGCGGAAGCTCGTGCGCGATCAGCGCGGCGCGCTCCAGCGCGGCGTGCCGCGCCAGCGCGCCGATGCGCACGACGTCGCCGCTCGCCTCTATGGCGTCGAGGCCCGGCAGCCGGTTGATGTCGATGAGCAGCGCCGGCTGCGCCACGCGGAAGTTCAGCATCGGCATGAGGCTTTGCCCGCCGGCGAGGAGGCGCGCGTCGGGCCCGCCGGCGGCGAGCGCGGCAAGCGCCGCGGCGAGCGTCTCCGGCCGGTCGTAGGCGAAGTCCGGCGCCTTCATCGCGTCCTCGGTGCGTCGCCGAGGCGCAGCCTGGACGGCTGCTCCCCCCGCTAAGGCTTCCACTATCGTTCGATCGGTCAGGCCTTTGCAAGCCGGCCGCGGCCCGCCGGGCGACTGTCCGTTTGACATTGCAAACCCGGCGCACCGATAATCCGCAAAACGCAAGGGGGGCGCGCGACCGCTCCCCGGGGACGTTGGCGCGGCCGCCAAGCGCCGCGCGCTGGAGGGAGGAGAGGAAAATGCGAAAAGTGACGCGGATTGCGGCGTGGCTCGCCGCGGCGGCCTTCGCTGTGGCCGGCTCCACGGCCGGCTCCATGGCGCAGGAGCCGGTCAAGGTCGGCTTCTCCATGGCGCTCACCGGCGGCCTCGCCGGGGCCGGAAAGGCGGCGCTGCTCGCCATGGAGATCTGGCGCGACGACGTGAACGAGGCGGGCGGGCTGCTCGGCCGCCCGGTCGAGCTGGTCTACTACGACGACCAGACCAACCCCTCGACCGTGCCCGGCATCTATTCCAAGCTCATCGACGACGACCGGGTCGATCTCGTCGTTTCCGGCTACGGCACCAATCTGATCGCGCCGGCTATGCCCATCGTCATGCGCAAGCAGATGGCGTTCATCACGCTCTTCGGCCTCGATGCCAACGAGCAGTTCAAATACGACCGCTACTTCCAGATCATGCCGGCGGGCGCGCCCGACCCGGCGAGAAACTGGGCGCAGGGCTTCATCGACCTCATGCTCGAGAATGACCTGAAGACCATCGCCATTGTCGGCGCCGACGCCGAATTCTCCAAGAACGCCATGAAGGGCGCGCGCGAGGACGCCAAGGCCGCCGGACTGGAGATCGTCTACGACCAGACCTACAAGCCCGACACCACCGACTACACGCCGATCGTCCGCGCCCTTCAGGCCACCAATCCGGACGCCGTCTATGTCGGGTCCTATCCGCCGGACACGGTAGGCATGATCCGTGCGGCGAACGAGCTCGACCTGCAGACCAAGCTCTTTGGCGGCGGCATGGTCGGCGCGCAATACGCCTCGATCCAGACGAGTCTCGGCTCGATGATGAACGGCATCGTCAACTACGACTTCTGGGTGCCGGAGCCGACGCTCGAGTTCCCCGGCATCGAGGAGTTCCTGGCCAAGTACCAGGAGCGGGCGGCCGGCGGCGACGTCGATCCGCTCGGGCACTATCTACCGCCGTTTGCCTACGCCTATCTGCAGGTGCTCGGCCAGGCGGTGGAAGCCGTGGGCGAGATCGACCAGGAGAAGATCGCCGCCCACATGCGCGAGAACGAGTTCGAGACCGTCGTCGGTAACGTGAAGTTCGGGGAGAAGGGCGAGTGGGAGACCCCACGCGTCCTGCAGGTGCAGTTCCAGAACGTGGAAGACAACAATCTCGACCAGTTCCGCACGGCCGGCAAGCGCGTCGTCATCAAGCCGGACGAATGGGCCTCGGGCGAGCTGATCTTCCCTTATACGGCCGCCAAGGACTGAGAGCGAACGATAGGACTGGACCGGGCAGCGGGCCGCGCGGGCCGTGATCTTCACGCCTGAACTGTTCGCCAACGCGATCGTCGCGGGCCTGCTGCTCGGCGGGTTCTACGCGGCGGTCGCGCTCGGCCTGTCGATCGCGTTCGGCCAGCTCGACATCGTCAACATCGCGCACCCGGCCTTCGTGGTCGTGGGCGCGTATACCGCCTACATCATCAACAGCGCCTGGGGCATCGATCCGATCCTCATCGGAGTTGCCGTTTCGCCGCTCTTCTTCGTCGCCGGCGCGGTCATCTACCGCTTCTACTTTCAGAGCTTCGAGCGCACCGGGCAGGAATCGCTGCGCGGCCTCGTCTTCTTCTTCGGCGTCATGTTCATCATCGAGGTGCTGCTGATCCTCGCCTACGGAGTCGACTATCGCTTTGTCACGGCGCCCTATATCGGCCTCAACTGGAAGGTCGGGCCGATCGATTTGCCGCTGCGCATGGTGGTGCCGTTCCTCGTCGCGCTGGCCATGACGGCGGCGATCTCGCTCTACCTCTCCAAGACCTTTGTCGGGCGCGCCATCAAGGCGGTGGCGCAGGATCGCCTGGCGCTCCAGCTGATGGGCGCAAGCCCCATCAAGATCAAGCAATACGCATTCGGCCTCGCCATCGCGACGGCGGCGATCGCCGGGCCGCTCCTCATCATCATCGGGCCGGTGGAGCCGTCCATCGGCCGTGCCTTCATCGGCCGCGTCTTCGCCATCGTGGTGCTGGGCGGAATGGGCTCCATTTCCGGCACGCTGATCGCCGCTCTGATTCTCGGCGTCTCCGAGAGCCTCGTCGCCACGTTCTACGGGCCGACCTGGTCGAACGCCGTCGCCTTCACCATTCTCCTGGTCACCCTGGCGCTCCGTCCGCAGGGTCTGTTCGGGCGGGCATGAGCCGCGAGCTCGCCTTCTGGGGCTCGCTGCTCCTGGTGCTCGCTGCCGGTTTCGGCTTCACCCAGCTCTACGACAACGAGTACTATTTCAACTTCGCCTACGTCGTGCTGCAAGCGACGGTCATGGCCATCGCCTGGAACATCCTGGGCGGTTTCACCGGCTATGTGAATTTCGGCAGCGCCGGCTTCTTCGCCGTGGGCGCCTACATTTCCGTCTTCTTGCACAAGCTCGTCGCGGCGCCGCTGCCGCTGCTGATCGTGGCCAGCGGCATCGTCTGCGGGGCCATGGGGCTTGCCATCGGGCTGCTAACGCTGCGGCTCCGCGGCGTCTATTTCGCCATCGCCACGCTCGCGGTCGCCATCGTGGCGCAGACGTTCGTCGACAATTGGGAGTATGTCGGCGGCGCCGGCGGCGCCTACATCATCTCGGCCGAGCCTCCCGCCATGTTCAACTCGCCGGTCGAGCAGCTGTTCATGGTCATGCTGTTCCTGGCGCTCTTCGCCACGGCGGTGTCGCGTTACATGAACAACTCGAAGCTCGGGCGCGGCCTTGCCGCCATCCGCGAGGACGAGGTGGCCGCCGAATGCGCCGGCGTGCCGACGCTGCGGCTGAAGCTCGTGTCGACCATCGTCATGGGGGCCCTCATGGGTTTCGCCGGAGCGCCCTACCCGTTCTACGCCACCTATATCGATCCCGCGTCCGCGTTCAGCCTGTTCGTCGCGGTCAATGCCATTGCGATGCCCATGATCGGCGGCACTGAGATGTGGCTCGGGCCGATCGTCGGCGCACTGCTCTTGGGCTCGGCACAGCAGATCGCCACCGCGACGATCTCGTCGGAGATCAACATACTGATCGTGGGCATCGCGCTCGTCTTCTTCATCACGGTTGCGCCGCGCGGCATCGTCGGCCTCGTCGCCAGCCTCTTCGAGCGCCGCAGGAAGTAGGATGAACGCGCTGCTCCGTGTCGAGGGCCTCACCAAGAGCTTCGGCGGTTTCGTCGCGCTCAACAACGTCTCGTTCGCGGTGGGACCGGGCGAGCGGCTCGGCCTTATCGGGCCGAATGGCTCCGGCAAGACGACCAGCATAAACTGCATCTGCGGCACCATTCTCAACCATAGCGGCGACGTCGTCTTCGCCGGCCGACGGCTCAACGGGCTCGCGCCGCATCGCCGCGCCATGCTCGGCGTCTCCCGCTCGTTCCAGATCCCGCGGCCCTTCAAGTCGATGTCGATCTACGAGAACCTGCGCGTGCCGCTGGAATATGTCGGCGTCTACAAGGACCCCGACATGGATATGCGGGAGCGCGCGGCCGAGATACTGGCTCTCGTGGGCATGGCGGACCGCGCCGATGATATCTCGGGGCGGCTGACCCAGGTCGACATGCGCAAGCTGGAGCTCGCCCGCGCGCTTGCCGCCGCGCCGCAGCTCCTGATCGCCGACGAGGTGATGGCCGGCCTGTCCGGCTCCGAGGTCGAGGAGATTCTCCTGATCCTGCGCCAGCTCAACGAGCGGGGCGTCGGAGTGATCATGATCGAGCACATCATGCAGGCGGTGATGAGCTTTTGCGAGCGCATCGTGTGCCTGGACGCCGGGCGCAAGATCGCTGACGGCCTGCCGCAGGACGTCGTGCGCAATCCGGAAGTGGAGAGAGCCTACCTTGGCGAGTAGCATCATCGTGGAGGACGTCGCTGCCGGCTATGGGTCCGTCAGCGTGCTGCACGGCGTGTCGATCTCCGTCAATGCCGGAGAGACGGTGGTGCTCCTGGGCGCGAACGGCAACGGCAAGAGCACGCTCATCAAGTGCCTCACCGGAGTCGTGCGCCCGCGTGCAGGCCGCGTGATTCTCAAGGTCGACGGCGAGGAGATCGACCTGGTGGGGCGCTTGCCGGAGGAGATCGTCAATCTCGGCATCGCCACCGTGCCGGAGGGGCGCCGTCTGTTCCCGGCGCTGACAGTCGAGGAGAACCTGCTCCTCGGCGCCTATCGCAGCGAGGCGCGCAAGCACGTCGGCGCCAACCTGGAGTTCGCCATGGAGGCGTTCCCCGTCCTGAGGGAGCGGCGGCGGCAGCTCGCCGGCAACATGAGCGGCGGCGAGCAGCAGATGCTCGCGCTTGCCCGCGCCATGATGGCGGAGCCGCGCATCCTCTTGATCGACGAGCCGTCGATGGGCCTGGCGCCGATCATGGTGAGCCGCACCATCGAGATGATCAGGGAGCTGAAGGAGCGTCGCGACCTGACCGTCCTGATGGCCGAGCAGAACTTCAACCAGGCGATCAAGGTGGCCGACCGCGGCTACGTCATTGTGCACGGGGAGATCGCCTTTACCGGCGACACCGCCGAGGAGCTCCGCAACAGCGAGATGATCCGCACGCTCTACCTGGGGGGCGGACACTAGTGGAACGAATTTGACATTCGATACCCGCCGATGTCGACCTTCGAGGTCGAATGTCAAATTCAAAAGTTCCACGAGAATCATAAACTTGCTAGTGGTTCTTTTGTTTCCAGCATTTGCCCCGCCCGGCTGATGCAAATGGGATGCAAATGTTGGAAACGAACCACTAGCCGGCCGGCCCGGCAACCGAAGCCGCCGAAAACGGTTCTGTTCCTTCGGGGGCCGAAAAGTTGCCTCCAAGCAACCGGTCGGGCTCCGCACCATGACGTTGGACGCCGCCGAAGAAGCCAGAACGATCGGCGCCGATGCCGCAGAGGCGGTCGCGGCGGCCGACCTCGTCTACGTGTCCGACGAGGAGCCGGGCATCCGCCGCCTCCGCAAGGGATCGGGCTTCTCCTACGAGCGGCCCGACGGCAAGCAGCTCCGTGACAAAGCGGCCCTGAATCGCATCCGCGCGCTCGTTGTCCCGCCGGCCTGGACGGATGTCTGGATCTGCGATGACGCAAGAGGCCACATCCAGGCGACCGGGCGCGATGCGAAAGGCCGGAAGCAGTACATTTATCACCCGCAATGGCGGGAAGTCCGCGACTGCACGAAATATGAGCGCATGCTGGACTTCGCCCGGGCGCTGACGCCGATCCGCGAACGCGTGGATGAGCATATGCGCCGGCGGAGCCTTCCGCGCGAGAAGGTGCTGGCGACGATCGTCCGGCTGCTGGACGACACGCTGATCCGGGTCGGAAACTCCGGCTACGCCGAACAGAACAAGAGCTATGGCCTCACCACCTTGCGCGACCGCCACGCAGTGATCAACGGAAGCGAGCTGCGATTCGAGTTCAAGGGGAAAAGCGGAAAGGCTTGGCGTCTCAAGCTGAGGGACCGCCGCATCGCGCGGGTGGTGAAGCAATGCCAGGACATACCCGGGCAGCACCTCTTCCAGTATTTCGACGCGGAGGGCGCGCGCCGCCCCGTCACGTCTTCCGACGTCAACGCCTACCTCCGCGAGGTCAGCGGGCTCGACATCTCGACCAAGGACTTTCGCACCTGGGCGGGCACCGTTCTTGCCGCCACGGCGCTGAGAGAGCTTGAGACGGCGCAAAGCGAGACCGAGGCGAAGCGGAACGTTGCGGCTGCGATCAAGAAGGTCGCCGCGCGGCTCGGCAACACTCCGGCCGTTTGCCGCAAGTGCTATGTCCATCCGGAAGTGCTGAGCTGCTATCTCGAGGGCGCCCTGGCCGACGAGATGGGAAGAAGGCTCCGCGCCGGCCCGAGGAGGAGTTTCCAAGGGCTTGAGCTGGAGGAAGCGGCCGTACTGGGCTTGCTCCAGCGCCGGCTGACCCCGCAGGCTGCCCTCCGCGCCGCCGCCTGACTGCTGCAGTTCCCTTCCGAGCTCCCACTCCTCAGAGGGATCCGAACCAGTCCTTCAATCTGACTGCGCGCACGTCGTGGAGCAAATCCACAAACCCCTCCGCCTGGTGCTCGGCGATGAGCCGGCCCTTCTCCGCGCCCGCTGCCGCAGCGTTCCCCACCGCGCCCTCGGGATTGAGGTCGTTGGCCATCCAGGCAAAGGCGTGCGGCCCGGTCGGCCGCAGGAGGCGGAAGCGCTCGTCCGTCTCTCGCGCCAGCGAGGGGAAGTCCCGCGCCTTCACCATATCCACCAAGTCAGGGCGGAAGTGCAGCATCAGCGAGGTCTCCACCTCGCCGCCGTGGATACCGTGGCGCTGCTCCCGCTCCGCGATGAGCCCGTCGGGCAGGCCGAAGCGCGACCAGCCCGTCTTCACGGCGAGCATCCCGGCCCTCACCCTCAGCTCGGTGGCGACGATCCCCATGATCTCCGAATTGCCGCCGTGCGCATTGACGATCACGAGCTTTCTGAGCCCGGCGCGGTGGACCGACA
>CAZARE010000347.1:0-11969 GCA_964487455.1 uncultured Propylenella sp. | reverse complement strand
GCCGCCATGTTCGGCGCCTCGCCGATCACCGCGCGCTCCTGCGCCATGCCCTCGCCGACCACCTCGCCGACCATCACCATGCCGGTGGCGATGCCGATGCGCACGGCGATCTCGACCTTCTTGTCGCGCCCGAGCGTCGTGTTCAGCCCGGCCATCGCCTCGACGATGCCGAGGGCGCTCCTGACCGCCCGCTCGGCGTTGCGCTCCAGCGACTTCGGGTAACCGAAATAGACCAGGATGCCGTCGCCCATATATTTGGCGACGAACCCATCGTAGTCCCCGATGAGCTTGGCGCAGGTCTGCTGGTAGGCGCGGATGACGTCCTGCAGGTCCTCCGGATCGAGCCTGGTGGAGAGCGCCGTCGAATCCGCCAGATCGCAGAACATCACCGTCAGCGGTCGCCGCTCCGCGTCGCGCGATGGGGCTGGCGCTGCGTTCGTCTCCGCGGTTGGCAGCGGCAGTGCGGCGGCAGGCGAACGGTCTCGCTGCGCAACGACGGGCTCGGACTCGCGCAATGGCGGCAAGGGTCCTGTTGACGAAAGAGCAGAAGAAGGGAGCGCCGAGGACACGCTCTCGGCAGTGCCTGCCCAGACCAGAAGCTCTCCATCCTGGTCGACGGCGCAACGCTTGATCTGGATGAGCTCATGGCGGACGTCCTCAAGGGCATCGCCGTCCAGATCGAATTCGCGCTTGAGACGGCGATAGGTAACCCTGCGTTCGCTCAGCAGGAGCCACGTCACGCTTGCCAATATTTCGGCAAATCCCATTGCGGCGCTCCTCGGCCCACGATCTCACCTCGCGGAGGCACGAGCCCGTCTGCTGACCGCCAGATGGATTCGTCAGTGCGCCGCCAACCCTCAGCGTAAGAGGCCACTATCGGCTCATTGCGGCTTGAAAGATAGGGGATCCGCCTTAAGCCCGCTCGACGATGACCAAACGTGCCTCGAACTGTGAAAGGGATGTGTAGGCGGTTTGGGTGGTCGACGAATTCGCGCTATCCCGCAATATTCTGATTTCGTTCAAGAAAATTGGTGACCCCGGTTGGATTCGAACCAACGACCTCCAGATTAGGAATCTGATGCTCTATCCTACTGAGCTACGGGGCCAGCGCTTGAGCGCATAGAAACACTTAGGGCAGCCCTCGGACGCGTTGCAAGGGTCCCGCGGGGGGAGTCGCGCTAGTCGCCAAGGCGCGTCAGGCCCAGCCGCTCCTACGCGGATGCCGGACGGCCACGTGTCCTGAAAGACACGCGTCCGCTGAAAACCGCCGCGGCGCGGTGCAAGCGCGGTCCGTGTTAACCAGCTACCAAACGGGCGGAAGCTCACTTATGGCTACGCTGGAGGCGGTGAGTGAACGATTCGCTGAAGGTCACCCGCGGCGCGGCCGCGGCGCTGATGCTGACGGGCCTGCTCGGCGGGTGGTCGCTTGCAGCGGAGGAGACCTGTCCCCCCGGCGCCGCGGCGCTCGCGGCCGAGACGGTCGATGCGCGCTCGCTGCGGCTCAACGACGACCGCTTGCTGCGCATTGCCGGGATCGAGCCCTTCGACCTGCTCCTGCCGCTGGCGGAGGACGCCGAAACGCAGCTTCGCCGGCGTCTCTCGGAACTTGTCGACGGGAGGAGGCTGGCGGTTCGCCTTGCCGCGACCGAGCCGGACAGATACGGACGCCACCCGGCGCTGATCGACGCCAACGGCGGGCTGGTGCAGGAATCGCTTGCCCGCGAAGGCCTCGCCATCGCCTTTGCCAGCGGTGAGCCCCTGCCCTGTTTCGACCGCATCCTCGCTGCAGAGGACGCCGCCCGGCGCGCCGGCCGCGGCTTCTGGGCCGGAGTGACGCTCCCCCGCGCGACCCCCGAGGCGCTTGACACGCATGTGGGACGCTTCGTCATCTTCGAAGGTGAGATCGTCTCGGTGGGAAATCGAAGCACGCGCACCTATCTGAATTTCGGGAGACGATGGTCGGACGATGTGACCGTGGAAATCGAGGCCCGCGATCGCGGGCGCTTCGGCGGCGAGGCGGCGCTTGCGGCGCTCGCCGGGCAGCGAGTGCGGGTGCGCGGCTTCCTTCAGGAGAAGGCAGGACCGATGATGGCGATCCGCTCTCCCATGCAGCTTGAAGTGCTCGATGCTGAGCCGGGCAACAATGGAAACGTGCCTTGATTTTGCCGTGGAAGCTGCGCAATTGCGCTCCCATGCACCGAAGTCTCCTGGCCGCCTTGGCCGGCCTGCTTCTGGCCGGATGCCAGCTCACGGGCGACGCGCCGCAACGGGTCGACGCGGTTGCCGTCATGGCGCCGCGCTCGTCCGCCAGCGTGGCGGAAGAGGCTATCGGCGCGCGCGAAGATCCGCGCGTCGTGGCCGAATATGGCGGCGTCTATTCCGATCCCAAAGTGGAAGCCGCCGTGGCGCAGGTGGTCGCGCGCCTCGTGGCCGCTTCCGACGATCCCTCGCGCCGCTACAAGATCACCATCCTGAATTCGCCGGTCGCCAACGCCTTCGCGCTTCCCGGAGGCTACCTCTACGTCACGCGCGGACTTATCGCGCTGACCAGCGAATCCTCCGAGCTCGCCGCCGTCATCTCCCACGAGATCGCCCACGTCCTGCTCAATCACGCCATCGAGCGCGCCAAGATCGTCGAGCAGACGAATATCGTCGAACGGGTCGCGGCCGACATCCTTTCCGATCCCGCCGAGAGCCAATCAGCGCGCGCCGGCTCCCGGCTCACCCTGGCGACCTTCTCGCGCAACCAGGAAGTGGAGGCGGACCGGGTCGGAATCACGATCGCCGGGCGTGCGGGGTTCGACCCCTTCGCCGCGTCGCGGTTCCTCGACAAGCTGGAGGCGTACGCCGCGTTCCGCTCCGCTGCCGGCGGCAACGACGCTGCCAGCTTCCTGGCGTCACATCCCGCCGCCAATGAGCGCCGCGATCTGGCGCTCGTGGTGGCGCGCCAGTTCGGTGCGCCGGGAATCGGCGAGCGCGCCGAGGATCGCTATCTCAATGCGCTGGACGGCCTGGTATTTGGCGACGATCCTTCGGAGGGCTTCGTCCGCGGGCGCGAGTTCCTGCATCCGCGCCTGGCGATCAGGTTCCAGGCGCCACTGGGCTTCCGCGTGGAAAACACCAAGGATGCGGTCCTCGCGGCAGCCGGTGACGACACCGCGATGCGCTTCGATGGCGTGACCGTCGATCCTGATGTCGAGCCGGCCGACTACCTCGCCTCCGGCTGGATCAACGGCCTCGTCGAGGGTTCGATCAGCGCAGCGACCGTCAACGGGCTATCAGCCGCGACCGCGGAGGCGGCGGCGGGAGAATGGCTCTTCCGCATCGGCGTCGTTCAGGTCGGCGGCAGCATGTACCGGATCATCCTTGCGGGGAGAAGCGACGGCGCCGCCATTCAGCGGGCGCTCGACTCGACGCTACGCTCGTTTCAGCGGATGACCCCAACCGAGGTGGCGCGGCTCCGTCCGCTGAGGATCGATGTGGTCCCGGTGCGCCGCGGCGAAACGCCGGGCGAGCTGGCGGTGAGGATGCGGGGCACGGAGCGCAAGCTCCACCTGTTCCGGCTGTTGAACGGCCTGGCGCCCGGGCAGCCGCTCACTCCCGGCCAGCTGGTGAAGATCGTCATCGACTGAGCAGCTAGGAAGCCGCTCCTCCCTCAACCCTCACCGGCGCCGCGAAGCGCCTGAATGCCGCAGCCACCTCGGCGTAGACCGCGCGCTTGAAGGGAATGATCAGCTTGGGCACGCGATCCATGCGCTCCCAGCGCCACGCATCGAACTCCGGCTTATGCCCTCCCCCGCCAGGCCGCTCGACGTCGATCTCGCTATCATCGCCCTCGAAGCGGAACGCGAACCATTTCTGTCGCTGCCCGCGATAGCGGCCTTTCCACGCTACCCCCGCCAGGCGCGGGGGGATATCGTAGCGGAGCCACTCGTCGGTCTCCGCCAGAAGGGCAACCGAGCGGATATTCGTCTCCTCGTAAAGCTCGCGGCGCGCCGCCTCCAAAGGCGTCTCACCCGGATCGATCCCGCCCTGCGGCATCTGCCATGCATGCGTCAACGCGCCGAGCTCGGCGACGAAGCGCCGGCGTCCAATGAAGACGAGGCCCTGCCGACTGAAGACCGCGACGCCGACGCATGGCCGATAGAGGCCGTCGGCATCCGCTGCCATGATTTCAGTGATCGAACGCCGCGCTGGCCGGCACGACAATGATCCCGCGGCTCTCAGCCTCAGCAACCCAGCGCGCGATCGTCTCCACGGAAAGAGGAAATGCGGAGGCGATCCCGACTGCCAAGCCATTGGCACGGGCAATGGCCTCCAGCGCAGCCAGCTCGCTTTCGATGTCGGCCGCAATGCGGCTGCGATCAACGATGCGATCAGCGAAAAGCACCGGCACCCGCAGCGCCTCTCCGATGGCCCCGGCGCGGCTCCGCGGCGATGTCCCGTCGTCGAGATAGAACAGGCCGCGTTCACCGATCTCGCCGAGGAAGGGCATGAGCGCCGCCTCTTCGGCGGTAAAGCGCGCGCCCATGTGGTTCATCACGCCGGCATACCCAGTCATGCGGCTAAGCGCCCAGTGCAGATTGTCGCGGTTGGCGGCGCCGCCCGAGGCGAGCAGCGTGTGTTCCCCGGGGCTTTCGTTCGGGTAGTCGTTGGGCTCCATCGGTATCTGCAAGAGCACCTCGTGGAACTCGGCGCGCGCCTTGCCAACCCAGCGCTGCAGGCTTGAACCATAGGGAGCGAAGGCCAGCGTGACGTCCTCCGGCAAGACGTCGATGGCGTTCTGCGTCCCGGTCTGGCTGAGACCCAAGCCGCCGACGACGATAACGACGCGGGGGACGCCTGCGGGGACGGCAGCGGAGCGGCGCGCATAGACTTCGCGCGGACGGCGCCCGTCGGGCGAAACCCGCGGAAGCGGCCCGAAGCGGCTGCGCTCTATCAGGCTGGGATCCGCGCCGACGGAGGACGGCATGGCGGGAAGAGCGGCGAGCTGCAGTTCGGAATCCTCGGGCGCGGGGGTCTCGGGAGCTTCAGGAAAAGCCGGAATCGCCGCCGGCGCCGCCGCTGTCGGGGTGACTTCTGCGCGGTCAGCCAGACTGCCGGTCGCGGCGGGCTCAGCCGCCTCTTCGATCACCGCCACGGCCACGGCCCGACCACCCTCGGGATCGTCGACGACAGCGACCCACAAGGCCGCGATCAGGCCGATCACCGCGGCGACAGCGATCAGTACCGGCGCCACGACCGCGCGCCTGCGGCGCACAGCGCGCTCCTTGGCCTCGCGATGCAGCGGTTGATTGAGGTCGTTATGCAGCATCGACCCCCAACTGGGCAAAACCGGCGGCGTACCGCCCCGGTGATTCGTCAGTTAGGTATACCTTGCTCAGCCGTCGCGGGGAACCGGGCGTTGACCTGTACGCCCCGCAACAGATCGAAGGCATAGCTCAGCTGGCTATCGAGCGCCGGGTCCTCCGGTACGTATGATGCAAGCGCGCCCCGCGGAGTGTTGTCCTCCTCCTCGTCCGCGCCCGCGGACTCCTCCATAGCCTCCTCTGTCGGAGAATCCACCGAATCCGCTTCGGGAACCGCTTCGGAATTCGCTTCGCCCTCGCCAAGCAAGTGGCCGCGCAACTCCGCCTCGCTCATGGTGGCAAAGTCACGAATATCCTCAGGAAGCTTGGGCAAGATTTCGATATCCGGGTCGATGCCCCTGGCCTGGATCGAGCGGCCGGACGGTGTGTAGTAGCGCGCGGTAGTCAGGCGAATGGCGCCGCTGCGGCCAATGGGAATGATGGTCTGCACCGAGCCTTTGCCGAAGGAGCGCGTGCCCACCAGCGTGGCGCGGCGATGATCCTGCAAGGCGCCGGCGACGATCTCAGAAGCCGAGGCCGAGCCGCCGTTGATGAGCACGATAATGGGTTCGCCGCTTACAAGGTCGCCGCTCCGCGCACTGAACCGCTGCACTTCGTTGGCACGCCGTCCGCGCGTCGAGACGATTTCGCCGCGATCCAGAAAAGCATCCGACACGAGCACCGCCTGATCCAGCAGTCCTCCCGGATTGCCACGCAGATCGAGCACGAATCCCTTCAGCTCGTCCTCGGGAATCGCGTTCTCGATTGCCTCGATGGCTTTCTCCAAGCCTTCGAGCGTCTGCTCGCTGAACGAGGCAATGCGGATGTAGCCGACGTCGTCCTCCATGCGGTGCTTGACCGACTGGACACGGATGACATCGCGCACGACAGTGATCTTCAGCGGCTCGTCGGCGCCCTCGCGAAGCACGGTCAGGGTGATCGAGGACTTGGCGGGGCCACGCATCTTGTCCACCGCTTCGCGCAGGGTCAGCCCCTGAACCGGCTCGCTGTCGAGGTGGGAAATGAGGTCTCCGGCAAGGATGCCGGCCTTATGTGCAGGCGTGTCGTCGATGGGCGAGATCACCTTGATGAGCTCATTCTCCATGGTGACCTCGATGCCGAGCCCGAAGAACTCGCCGCGGGTCTGGACCTGCATGTCCTGATAGTCTTTTGCGTTGAGAAAGCTCGAATGGGGATCGAGACCGGACAGCATCCCGTTGATCGCGGACTCGATCAACTTCGCGTCATCCGGCTCCTCCACATAGTCGGCGCGGATTCGCTCGAAGACGTCACCGAACAAATTGAGCTGCCGGTATGTATCGGTCGCAGCGGCGGTCGCCCCGCCGATGCCGCCATATTGAGCGACGCTGCCCGCCGCCAGGGCGCCCAAGAGCGCCCCCGTAGCCAGTAGAGCGAACCTACGCATCATCCATTGACCTCGCCATCCATCGGCGCCCACCAAGGCACCGAGTCGATTGCCGTACCATCCTTGCGGAACTCTACATATAGAATCGCCTGGGCAGAAGTGTGTTCGATATCGCCGAGCGTGGCGAGCCGGGTGGCGCCCATGGCGGCAATCGGCTCCCCACTCAGTACGAATTGCCCAAGGCCGGCGTCAAGCCGCTCCATTCCGGCCATAACGATGTGGTAGCCCCCGCCCGCGTTGAGGATCATGACCTGGCCATAGGAGCGGAACGGGCCGGCATAGACCACCCACCCGTCGGCCGGTGCAAGCACCGAGGTTCCGGGGCGGGTGGCGATTGAGAGCCCTTGCGATTCACCGCCGAGACCGTCGGGCTCGCCGTAATCGAGGATTCTCTCGCCCGTGACGGGCCAGGTGAGCAGACCCTTGGCGTCCGCGAAATGCACTGCCGGCGCGATACGGCTTGTGTCCGCTAGCCGCCGAGCCGCCTCGTTGCGACTGGCACGCACAGTACTGCGAGCCGCGTCCTTCGCCTCCGCCGCGGCGGTCGCGGCGGAGGCAACTTCGCTCTCGAGCCTTTCGATCAGCGACTGAAGCCCCTCGACTTGCCCCGCCAGCTGGGCGGCCTTGTCGTGCTCCGCCTGCAGTGCGGCGCGCGTCTGTTGGCGCTGGGCGCGCTTGGCCTCGACCAGGAGGCCAATACGAGCTTCCTCCTCTCCGAGCTCCAGGTAGCGAATCCGCAGAGAATCCCGCTCGGTCTCGATGCGAGCGGTCAACCCTGTCAGCTCCGAAAGGTCGGCGGCGAGCGCCTCCGCCTCGATCCGGATGTCAGGAAGCACCGCCCCGGCCAGGATCGAGCCCCGGATGGCGGCAAGCGCATCCTCCGGCCGCGACAGCACCGCCGGCGGCGGCGTGCGCCCCATGCGCTGGAGCGCCATGAGCACTTCGGCCATCACGTCCCTGCGTTGGTGCAGCGACCGGCGGATGGCTTCTTCCCTCGCATGCATGTCCTCAAGGCGCGTCTCGATGCCCGCGATCCCCGTCTCGGTCTCCCTGAGGCGCTGACCGGTGGCGATCAGGTCGCTGCTGAGGGTAGAGCGGTCCTGCTCGAGCCCCTCGATCTCCTCGCGCAGCGCCGCCTGGCGCCGCTCGGAGACCTCCATCGAGCGGCGGACGGCCTCCAGCTCGGCTTCGCGCGCCTGCTTGCGCGCCTCCGCACTGGCCTCCGATCTGGACCCATCCGTCTCGGCGGCCTTTGCATGCCCCGCGCCCAGCGGAAGGACCGCCAGCGCCAGAAGCAGGATTTCCGCGAGATGCCGCTTGATCGTCATGGGGCCGAATATGCCAAACGAAACCTTAAGATTGCCGTTATGCCCGATGGTAGGGGTGGCCGGAAAGGATTGTCATCGCACGATAAAGTTGCTCCGCCAACAGGATGCGTACAAGCTGGTGGGGAAGGGTTGCGCGTCCGAACGAAATGCGGCGACCTGCCGAGGCGAGGAGCCGGGATCCGATGCCGTCGGGACCGCCTATGACGAAGGTCGTCACGGGGACCGAAGCTTCCGCGTCGCGGGCGAGCATTCGGGCGATCTCAGCGCTTGTCATCTGATCCCCGGATTCGTCGAGGCAGACAAAGTGTCCTCTTTCGCCGATTAGTCGCCTCAGCGCTTCCTCTTCCTCGGCGACGCGGTCAACATTGCGGGAGGCGCGCGATTCCAGCGCCTCTTTCACCAAGAACGCATGGAAGCCAAGGCGGCGGCCGGTCTTTCGCGCACGCTCCAAATATCGGTTGCAGAGCTCCCGCTCGGGCCCAGCCTTCAGCCGGCCAACCGCGACGACCGCGATGTCCATCTGCGGTCAGGCGTGGGCGCGCCGCTCCGAATACGGTTCCGCCGCCCACATCTTCTCGATGTTATAGAACTCGCGCACCTCCGGACGGAAGATGTGCACGATCACGTCGCCGGCGTCGATCAGCACCCAGTCGCAATGCGGCAACCCCTCCACACGCGCAGCACCCAGACCTGCCGCCTTCATATCGCGGGACAGGCGGTCGGCGATCGCGCCGACGTGCCGGTGCGACCGTCCCGACGTGACGACCATATAGTCGCCGAGCGCCGACTTGTTCTGGATGTCGATGGTGACAGTGTCCTCCGCCTTCGCATCTTCTAGGCAGGTGAGGACGGTTTTCAGAGCTTCCCCAGATGCATTGGCCGCCAACAGGGAGGCCGCAGAAGGAGTACTGAACGAGGCCCCTTCTTCAGTGCGGGTCATATCAGGCAGTGTGAGATCCCCTTTCGCCACTCGAATCGCGGCGCATGCCGCTCGCCATAAGATAGGGGGTGGTCGGTAGAGTTTTCAAGACTGATCGACGCGCCCTCTGAGCGCCGTCGACGACGCGGCGCTGCGCGGGCCGTTCACAAATACCCAAGCGGGCGGCGCCCGATCGGCCAGCGTGCCGGCATCCGCCTCGTCGACACGCCGCCCGCCCAGCGCCTGCGCGACGCGTGACGAAAGCGCTGAGGTGAGAAAGCTGGGACGGCCGACCACCGCAATCGGAACGGCGTCGGCGATCCGCCGCCAGTCCTCCCAAAGATGAAACTCGGCGAGATTGTCGCTTCCCATGACCCAGACGAAGCGCGCCGCCGTGGACCTCGCCGTTACCATTGCGATGAATTCGGCGGTAAAGCGCGTTCTTAAGAGCTGCTCCGCCCCGCTGATAACGATCCGCGGATGCGAGGCGACCTCGGCGGCCCTCCGCGTTCGGGCTTCGAGCGGCGGCAGCGCGGCTATGTCCTTCATTGGGTTGCCGGGGGTCACCATCCACCACAGCACGTCAAGGCCGAGGCGCTGGAGCGCCATGAGGCCGATATGGCGGTGGCCCTCATGCGGCGGATTGAACGTACCGCCCATCAGACCAATCGCCTGCCCCGGACCGTGTGCCGGCAAGCCGTCAAAGATACGGCTGGGCCTCGTCACGCACCCCCCGCTCCTTCGGCGATCTTCAGCACCCTCCACGCGCACGCTCGACACCGAGGCTGTACGGCCCGCTGGATTCAAGGGCGAATCTGGCCGGAGCCGAGCACGCGGTATTTGAAGCTTGTGAGCTGCTCAACGCCGACCGGACCACGCGCGTGCATCTTGCCGGTGGCGATGCCGATCTCGGCGCCCATGCCGAACTCGCCGCCGTCGGCGAACTGAGTCGAGGCATTGTGAAGCAAGATGGCAGAGTCGAGCTCCGTCATGAACCGTGTGGCGGCGTCCGTATCTTCCGTCACGATGGCATCGGTGTGCTTGGAGCCGTACTTCGCGATATGGCGGATCGCCTCGCCGAGGCCATCGACCACGCGCACGGCGATGATGGCATCGAGATATTCTTCGTGCCAGTCGTCCTCGCCTGCACGCTCAACGCCTTGTGCCGCGGCTTGCGTCGCGTCGTCGCCACGAATGACGCAGCCCGCCTGCTGCAGGGCTTCCACGAGCGGGCGAAGATGGCTCGCGGCAAGCGCCTTGTCGACGAGCAGAGTCTCGGCCGCGCCGCAAATCCCCGTGCGTCGCATCTTGGCATTCACCGCGATGCGCTTGGCCATCTCCAAGTCGGCGGGAGCGTGCACGTAGACATGGCACACGCCTTCCAGATGGGCGAAGACGGGCACGCGCGCCTCCGCCTGCACGCGGGCCACGAGGCTCTTGCCGCCGCGCGGCACAATCACGTCGATTGCACCGTCAAGCCCGCGCACCATGGCGCCCACGGCCGCGCGGTCGGTGGTGGGAACGAGTTGGACGGCGTGCTCCGGCAGCCCGCCGCCGCGGAGCCCGGCGACAATGCAGGCATGAATGGCGGCGGAGGTGCGGTGCGTGTCGGAACCGCCGCGCAGAATGACGGCATTGCCCGCCTTAAGACACAGCCCGCCAGCGTCGGCGGTGACATTGGGTCGGCTCTCGAAGATGACGCCGACGACGCCGAGCGGCGTGCGCACCCGTTGAATATGTAGGCCGTTCGGCCGATCCCACTCGGCGATGACGGCGCCCACGGGATCCGGCAGATCGGCGATCGCCTCGAGCGACTGCGCCACGCCCTCAAGTCGCGCCGGATCAAGCGCGCCGCGGTCAATCAGTGCGGTGGAAAGTCCGGCGCCCCGCATGCCGGCGACGTCCTCCGCGTTGGCGGAGAGAATATCCGACCCGCGCCGACGCAACTCCGCCGCGGCCTGGCGGAGCGCTGCGTTTTTCGCCTCGGTCGAGGCATTGGCGAGAGCGGTGGCAGCGGCACGGGCATTCTCGCCAATGACGCGCATCAACGCGTCGATATCGGCATTCGTGGCGGCCTCGCCCGCCGCAAATCCACTACGGAGCGCGCTCATGACGGGTTCTCAATACCGGGGAGGCTTCTCTATCGCGGCGGATTGAGGGAGGCAACCGCGGCGTCGGCGGGCGAGACCGCCCGCGGCACGCTCAGGCGCGGATCTTGATGCAGTTGCGCCCGGCCCTCTTCGCCTCGTAAAGCGCATCGTTGGCAAGGCGGATAGCTGTCTCCATGTCGAGGAGGTTCGGATCAACCGAGGCCAGTCCGAAGCTCGCGGTGACCGAGACCTCTCCTCTTATCGTCGTGATGCAGCTGGTCTCAATATCCCCACGCAGGCGCCCGACTATCTCCCGCGCTTCCTCAAGCACCGTATCGATCAGCAGCACAACGAATTCCTCTCCACCGAAACGGGCGACGACATCGACATCACGGATGTCTCGCCGGCAGCATTCCGCCACCATCGCCAAAACCAAGTCCCCGGCCGCGTGTCCATATATGTCGTTCACTTCCTTGAAGTGGTCGATGTCGATCATGGCTACAGTGACCGACTGCCGGTCTCGCCGCATGCGTTCGAATTCCTGCTCCGCGCGCTTCAAAAATCCGCGCCGATTGAGCGTCCCGGTTAGAGCGTCGGTTTCCGAAAGCCGTTCCAGCTCACGCATAAGCCGCTTGCGCTCGCTGATGTCGCGCAGGTTGATTACCACTCCACCGATGGAAGATTCGTGCAGCAGATTCTTTCCGACTACTTCGAAGTCGCGCCATGTCCCGTCAGCGTGCTGTGCACACAGTTCGCCGGTTGCGGTGCCCTCAGGCTTCTCCAACAGCGAGGCGAAGAAGCGCCTCACCTCTTCAGCCTGGGCGCCTCTCACAAAGTCCAGCAACGATCGCCCGATCA
>CAZARE010000346.1:0-2751 GCA_964487455.1 uncultured Propylenella sp. | reverse complement strand
ATCGTCTCGCGGCGCGGCGCGATCCACAGCCGCGTGGAGACGCGCGGGCGCAACCGCATGCCGCGCGGCGTCATCTTCGTTCCGTGGTTCGACGCCAGTCAGCTCATCAACCAGACGACGCTGGACGCCACCGACCCGATCTCCAAGCAGACGGACTTCAAGAAATGCGCGGTGAAGGTTCTGGCGGCATGATCGGCCACCGTGCATTTCTTGTCGCGGCGGCCGGCGCGGCGGCGCTGGTCGTCGCGGTGGTCGGCGCCATCGCGGCGGACTCGCCCCGCCTGATCGGTCCGACTCCATTCCCCGAAGTGCTAGAGGTTCCGCCGCTGTCGCAGCCGATCACCGACGACATTCGGCGGATGCGCGCCTATCCCGAGCAGCCGCCGGTCATCCCGCACTCGATCGAGGGCTACCAGCTCTCGCTGTTCACAAACCGCTGCCTTGACTGCCACCGGCGGCAATACGTCGAAGGCTCAAGAGCGCCGATGATCAGCGTGACCCACTACATGGACCGACACGGACAGATGCTGGCGGACGTTTCGCCGCGCCGGTATTTCTGCCTGCAATGCCACGTCCAGCAGACGGACGCGGCCCCACTGGTTGAGAACCGCTTCATTGACATGCTCGGGGTCGAGCCCGAGGAAGGGCAGTAGGTCACGAGCCGTGCGCGGGCTGAAGGACCTCCTCTTCTGGATCTGGCAGATCGCCAGAAGCCCGAGCGGCTATCTCAGCCTCGGGTTTCTGACGCTCGGGGGCTTTGTCGGCGGCGTCGCCTTCTGGGGTGCCTTCAACACGGCGCTCGAATTCACCAACACCGAGCAGTTCTGCATCAGCTGCCACGAGATGCGCATCAATGTCTATGAGGAGCTGACGCGAACCGTCCACTTCACCAACCGATCGGGCGTGCGGGCTTCCTGTCCCGACTGTCACGTACCGCATGACTGGACGGACAAGATTGCCCGCAAGATGCAGGCGTCGAAGGAGGTCTGGGGGCACATCTTCGGCACGATCTCGACGCGCCGCAAGTTCCTCGACTACCGGCTGGAGATGGCGAAGCGCGAATGGGCACGCCTCAAGGCAAACGACTCACTTGAATGCCGGAACTGCCATTCGGCGATCGCCATGGACCTGACGAGGCAGAACGAGCGTGCCGCCGATATCCACACACGCTTCCTGCTGTCGGGCGAGCGCACATGTATCGACTGTCACAAGGGCATCGCGCACGAGTTGCCGGACATGCGGGGCGTAGAGCCCGGCTGGCAGACGCCGCCCGAGCTGCAGGGCGAGTCGGGATTCGAGGCATCCTTCAGCGGCGAGCAGCAGCTATATCGCTACGTACGTCTGATTCAGACGCATCGCTGAAGCGGGCGCAGGCCGCGGAAGCGCATTCAGCGGGCGAACCGTGTGCAAATGGTGAGTGCTTAGTGCGCGGCCACAAGGTCTGGCGGGTGGGATCTTGTCAAATATCCAGCTGTCGCGAGCGAGCCGACAAAGATCGCGAGTGCGAGCGCGATCACGCTTCCGATTATCAACAACCCCTCACGGGTGCCATGGTCCGGGTCCATGGCGCTTGCAACGACGAAGCCGGGACCCGGTTCCGCTGCACAACTTAGATGCAACCTGGACAGCCAGCAAAAGTAGTCTTCCGAGCTCCAATCCCCGCTCGCCCTTGGCGACGGCACGTTGATAGGGCGACGCGCCTGCCCACCTGTCGGAGGGTAGTCCAACGCGCGCAGCGCTTCGAGAGGCATCGAAAGCCGACATTGCGGCGGGAAGCTCTACGGCCGTGAGAGCGTGCGCGCGACGGCGTCGCGCCACGCCGCGATCTTCCGGTCGCGAGCCCGCGTCTCAAGCTTCGGCTCAAAGCGGCGGTCGCATTTCCAGGCGCCAGCGAAGGCGTCCATGTCGGGCCACGCGCCGGCCTGCCGTCCCGCCAGCCACGCCGCGCCGAGCGCAGTCGTCTCCAGGATTTCCGGCCGGTCCACCGGGGCATCGAGAATATCGGCGAGGCTCTGCATGGTCCAGTCGCTCGCCACCATGCCGCCGTCGACCCGAAGCACCGTCTCGGACCCGCCGCTCCGCCAGTCGCGGTGCATCGCCTCGATCAGGTCGTTGGTCTGGAAGCAGACCGCCTCCAACGCCGCGCGCGCCAGCTCGCGCCGGCCGGTCGCCCGCGTCAGCCCGAACAGTGCGCCGCGCGCCTCCGCATCCCAGTGCGGCGCGCCGAGCCCAGTGAAAGCCGGAACAAGGATCACCTCCTGCTCCGGATCGGCCTCGGCGGCGAGCATCCCGGATTCCTCGGCGTGCTTGATCAGCTCCAGGCCGTCGCGCAGCCATTGCACCGCCGCGCCGGCGATGAAGATCGAGCCCTCGAGCGCATAGGTCGTGCGCCCGTCGAGGCGGTAGGCGATGGTGGTGAGCAGCTTGTTGTTCGAAGCGACCGCCTCGTTGCCGGTGTTGAGCACGGCGAAGCAGCCAGTGCCGTAGGTGGACTTCACCATGCCGGGCCGGAAACAGGCCTGGCCCAACGTGGCCGCCTGCTGGTCGCCGGCAATGCCGCGGATCGCGATCGATCCGCCGAAGAGCGCCGGGTCCGTGGCGCCGAACTCCGCCGCGCTGTCCTTTACCTCCGGCAGCATCGAGCGCGGCACGCCGATCAAGCGCAGCAACTCGTCGTCCCAATCGTTCGCGTGGATGTCATAGAGGAGCGTGCGCGAAGCATTGGTCGCATCGGTGACGTGCACGCGCCCC
>CAZARE010000345.1:0-16720 GCA_964487455.1 uncultured Propylenella sp. | reverse complement strand
ACGCCGATTTCCAGCCAGAAGCGCATGGTACGCAGGACTTCCTCAAGGACGCGCGGATTGTCGAAGTTGAGGTCAGGCTGGTGCGAATAGAAGCGGTGCCAGAAGAAGGCGTGCGCTTCCGGATCCCACGTCCAGTTCGATTTCTCGGTGTCGACGAAGATGATGCGCGTACCGAGGTAGTATTCGTCGGTGTCGCTCCAGACATAGAAGTTGCGCGCTGCCGAGCCGGGCTTGGCCCGCCGCGCCTTTTGGAACCAGGGATGCTGGTCGGATGTGTGGTTGATCACCAGCTCGGTGATGACACGGATGCCTCGCCGATGCGCCGCGGCGACGAAACGGCGGAACGCGCGCATGTCGCCGTAGGTTGGGTTGATGGAGCGGTAGTCGGATATATCGTAACCGTCGTCGCGCTGCGGCGAGGGATAGAAGGGCAGCAGCCAGATGACGTTGACGCCGAGGCTCTCGATATAGTCGAGTCGCTCCACCAGGCCGGCAAAGTCGCCGACGCCGTCGCCGTTGGCGTCGTGGAACGCCTTGATGTGCAGTTGGTAGATAATCGCGTCCTTGTACCAATCGCGCTGAGAACGATCGATCGCACCGTCGCGGTTGTGCGCGCGCGCTGCGTCAGCGGCCTCCACTGACCGCTCGATGGCAGCGACATCCATCAAAACGTCCCGGCGGTCGGGTTGAGACGCCAGATCGCGTAGGGGCGCTCAATTGGGTCGAGCAGCATGTGCTGCACCTTGCCATGCCAGGTGAAAAGGGCGCCGGTGACGAGGTCCTCCACGCCGATTGCGGCCTCGTCCGGGAGGCCAAACTCCCACAGCGGCACCTCGAAATGCGCGCTCTGCGCATTGTGCGGGTCGAGGTTGACGGCGAAGAGCAGGACATCGTCCTTCGCCGGCGTCATCTTGCCGTAATAGAGGATGTTGTCGTTCCACGCATTGTAGAACGAGAGGTTGGTGAACGACTGCAGCGCCGGATGCTCCCGCCGCAGCCGGTTGAAGAGCCGGATATCCGGACGGATGTGTTCCGGTTTGTCCCAGTCCCATGCCTTGATCTCGTACTTCTCCGAATTGAGATATTCCTCTTTCCCTGGGATTGGCTCCGACTCGCAGAGCTCGAAACCGCTGTAGACGCCGTAGTTTCCGGCGAGCGTCGCCGCCAGAAAGGCGCGAATGCGGAAGCCTGGGCGTCCGCTGGTCTGCAGGTAAGTCGGATTGATGTCCGGTGTGTTCACAAAGAAGTTCGGCCGCATATAGTGGCGGCACTCGGTCGTCGTCAGCTCGGTCAGATAGTCGGTGAGCTCCCGCTTGGCGTTGCGCCACGTGAAGTAGGAATAGGACTGGGTGAAGCCGACCTTGGCCAGCCGCTTCATCAGCTTCGGCCGGGTAAACGCCTCCGACAGGAAGATCACCTCCGGATGACGGTTCTGGATGTCGCGGATCATCCACTCCCAGAATGGCATCGGCTTTGTGTGCGGGTTGTCGACGCGAAAGATCTTCACGCCCTTGTCCACCCAGAAAAGCACAACCTCGCGCAGGGCGTACCAGAGCGAGGGATAGGCGCCGCGGTAGAAATGGACGTTGACGATGTCCTCGTATTTCTTAGGGGGATTCTCGGCGAATTTGATGGTGCCGTCAGGACGCCAGTCGAACCATTCCGGATGCTCCTTGATCCAGGGATGGTCGGGTGAGCACTGGATGGCGAAGTCGAGCGCGATCTCCAAGTCGTGCTCGCGCGCGGCGGCGATCAGCCGCGCGAAATCTTTGAACGTGCCAAGCTCGGGATGGATGGCATCGTGGCCGCCTTCCTCCGAGCCGATGGCGTAAGGACTGCCCGGATCGTCCGGCGCCGTGGTAAGGCTGTTGTTCTTGCCCTTTCGGTGCATTCGGCCGATCGGATGGATGGGCGGAAAATAGAGCACGTCGAAACCGAGGTCGCGCACATAGGGGAGCTTGAGAATCACGTCGTCGAAGGTGCCGTGCCGATGCGGATCGTCGGACATGGAGCGCGGCATCAGCTCGTACCAGGCGCTGAACGCGGCCAATTTGCGGTCGACGACGAGCTCCAGCTCGCGCGGATAACGCGAGAGGTTGGTGCGGATGCCGGCACGCCGCATGACGACGCTTGTCTCCCGCGAGAGCAGAATCGCGAGGCGCTCGCCGTCCTCGCGCGTTGCCTCAAGCCGGGCTAGCAGCGTGCTCAGCGTGGTTTGGTCGGCGTTGCCGATGCGGTCGCTCTCCTTCAGCGTCCGCCCCACCAGCTCCAAACCCTCTTTGAGCTCCAGGTCGACCGGCACGCCGGCGGCATGCTTCTTCGACACTTCGTCGCGCCAACTGGCGAAGAGATCGCGCCAGGCTATCAACGTGTAGTAATGGCGGGTGTTGGATTCCACGACTGCGACGCCGCGCCATCGATCGTTATCTACGAAAGCCATGGGCATTTCGCGCCATGCTTCCTCGTCCGTGCGCCGGAGGAGGAGCGCAGCGTCGATCTTGTCGTGGCCGTCGGAGAAGATGTCAGCCTCGACCACGAACTGATCCCCGACCGCCGCCTTGGCAGGAAAGCGCCCGCCGTCCAGCTCTGGCTCCACGCCCTCGATGACGACGCGATTGGCGGCTAGCCGGTCGATTTCTGGGTCGGCCGCGGGGCGGGCGGCGGCGACGGCCGCCTTTTTCCTGCGGTGATTGGCGACAGGCTGCGCCGGCTGCATCGTTCGAGCTTGCGGTTTGGTCACATTTTTCCCCATTGGCTCATCGCTTTAGGGAAGCGCTTCGCAGGTCCGGGCAGGTCCGGCCACGCTTTGTGGCGCCGGTTCCGCAGCGGGTGAACGAGGAACGCGTCTCGATAGCACGGCGAAGCTTCAACGCAAGCTCCGAGCCCGCCGCGCTTGCTGCGAGCCCTGGATATTTTTCGCGGTTGATGACGTTGCCCGGCATCCTCTTGGCAACGGCGAAGTGCGGACTCGGTTGCGAAAGGCGGCAACGTGGGCCCCCGCACGCCACAGTGGGCAACGATCCATTCATTCCGCGGCAAACAAAATTCGCCGCGGCGCGCAACGGGTTGCTCACTAGGGAGTTCTTGCTGAAAGCACCATTAAGGCTGCCGGCGCGCTGCGGAATGGGGCACGCTACGGGCTTACTGGCGGCCCTTTGCCGAGGTGCTTCTGAGGAATGCGATGGAAGACAGAGTAACCCATAGCCTGTTGCAAGCCGCCCGGGCGTATCGGGTCCGCTCGGCTAAGCTCTTGGCGCGCATTGGCCTTTACCCCGGGCAGGACGCGCTCTTAAAGCTGCTCCAGGATGGTCCGGTGACAATGGGGCAGGCGGCGGCCTCGCTCTCCATCCAGCCGCCGACCGTGACTAAGATGGTCAGCCGCCTGTCTGCCGCCGGATTGGTGCGGACGGAGATCGTGGACCGCGACCGCCGCAAGGTGGCCGTTAGCATGACCGACGCCGCCCGCGAGCGGATCGAGGACATCGATGCGATCTGGCGGGAGCTGGAGCAGGAGGCGCTGGAGGACGTCGAGCCGGAGGCGCTGCGAGAGGGCCTTTCCGCGCTGGCGCGCAACCTCTTGAAGCGCAACGGCAACGCGGCTTGACCTGTCGGCGCCCGCGCCGATGCTGAGAAGCGTTGCTGGCGGGCGTTTCACCGGAGGGGCTTGGCTCGGAGGCCGGCTCCGCGCATTGTTCCGGGTCGATGGCGCTGCGGAGCCGGATAGATGCCCGAAAGTCTCGATCCCGTCCTACTTGCGCGCATCCAGTTTGCCTTCACGGTCTCCTTTCATATCGTTTTTCCGGCGTTCACGATCGGGCTGGGAAGCTACCTTGCGGTGCTTGAAGGCCTCTGGCTCCTTACCGGAGAGGAGCGCTACATCCGGCTTTTTCGCATCTGGGTGAAGGCGTTTGCGCTCGCCTTCGGGATGGGCGTGGTCTCCGGCATCGTTCTTTCCTACGAGTTCGGCACGAACTGGAGCGTGTTCGCCGACAAGGCGGGCCCGGTGGTCGGGCCGCTGATGGGCTACGAGGTCCTGACCGCCTTTTTCCTGGAGGCGGGCTTCCTCGGCATCATGCTTTTCGGCGTCAACCGGGTGCCGCGCACGGTCCACTTCATCGCCACGGTAGCGGTGGCGGTCGGTGCGTTGCTCTCGGCTTTCTGGATCCTTGCCGCCAACAGCTGGATGCACACGCCGGCGGGCTACGGCGTGAACGCGGACGGGCAGTTCGTGCCGGAGGACTGGCTCGCGGTGATCTTCAATCCGTCCTTCCCCTACCGCCTGGTGCACATGGTGCTAGCCTCGTACCTCGCCACTGCCTTTCTGGTCGGCGCGACGGCGGCGTATCACCTGCTTCGCGGCCGGCGCGGCGCCGAGGTCAGGACCATGTTCTCCATGGCCATGTGGATGGCGGTGTTGGTGGCGCCGCTGCAGCTCGTCGTCGGCGACTTCCACGGGCTCAACACGCTCGAATACCAGCCGGCGAAGGTGGCCGCGATGGAAGGGCATTTCGAGGCGGAGATCACCGGCGCGCCGCTCATCCTGTTCGGGTTGCCGGATATGGAAGCCGCCGAGACGCGCTATGCGGTCGCGATCCCCAAGCTGGGCAGCCTCATCCTCAAGCACGACCTCGACGGCACGGTGCAAGGCCTCAAGAGCTGGCCGCGCGAGGATTGGCCGCGCGTATGGATCGTGTTCTGGAGCTTCCGCCTTATGGTCGGGATCGGGCTTTTAATGATCGGAACCGGCCTTGTCAGCCTGTGGCTGCGGCGAAGGCGGCGTCTCTATGACGCCCCGCTGTTCGCCCGCTGGTGCGTGCTCATGGGCCCGTCGGGTTTCGTCGCGATCCTTGCCGGCTGGTTCGTCACCGAGGTCGGACGCCAGCCCTACACGGTCTACGGCCTGCTGCGCACCGCGGACTCCGTTTCGCCGGTCGCCGCACCGGGAGTGGCCGGCTCCCTGATCGCCTTCGTGGCGGTCTACACGATCGTGTTCGGCGCCGGCACCTGGTACCTCCTGAAGCTGATGGGCAGCGACCCGGAGGCCGTCGACGTCGGCCCCTTCCAGGAACCGATGCGTGCCGCCGGCATCACGCCCATCCAGGCGATGCGGCGTGGCGGGGGCGGGGGGTGAGCGCCGTTTTCGACCTCGCTATCGTGTGGAGCGCGATCCTCGCCTTCGCGGTCTTCGCCTACGTTGTGCTCGACGGCTTCGATCTCGGCATCGGCATCCTCACGCCCTTCGCGCAGACGGAGGAGGAGGAGGAGACGATGATCAACGCCATTGCGCCGGTCTGGGACGGCAACGAGACCTGGCTGGTGCTCGGCGGCGGCGGGCTCATGGCGGTATTCCCGCTCGCCTACGCAATCCTGCTGCCGGCGCTCTACGCTCCGCTCATCGCCATGTTGCTGGCGCTGATCTTCCGCGGCGTGGCGTTCGAGTTCCGCCACCGCAACGAGGCGCACCGGCGGGCCTGGACGTGGGGTTTCGTCCTCGGCTCCTATGTCGCCGCCTTCACGCAGGGCGTGGCGCTCGGAACCGTGATCCAGGGGATTGACGTCGAGGGGCGCGCGTACGCCGGCGGCTGGTTCGACTGGCTTACCCCGTTCAGCCTGATGACCGGCGCTGCGCTTGCTGTCGGCTACGCGCTTCTCGGCGCCTGTTTTCTCATCATGAAAACGACGGCGAATCTGCAGGAGCGGATGTTCGGTCTGGCGCTGCCTCTCGCGGTCGCCGTTCTCGGCTTCATCGCGGTGGTCAGCGTGTGGACGCCGTTCCTCGGCCCCGAGCTCCGCGAGCGATGGTTCTCCTGGCCGAACATCGCTTTGCTCTCGCCAGTTCCGATCGTTGTCGCGGTGATCGCCTTCGGGCTGTTCCGCAGCCTCGCCAAGGGACGGGAGGCGATGCCCTTCTTGATGACGATCCTGCTCTTCCTGGTCTCCTACGCCGGTATCGGCGTGAGCGTCTTCCCGTACATCGTTCCCCGCGCGATCACGGTGTGGGAGGCGGCGGCGCCGCCGGAGAGTCAGGTCTTCCTGCTTGTCGGCACGGCGGTGCTTATTCCCGTCATTCTCGCCTACACCGGCTACTCCTACTGGGTTTTTCGTGGCAAGGTCGATTCGACGCAGGGCTATCACTGAATGGGGGACGGGCTCGCCACTTGCCGCTCGCGGATCACGCGCATGCGATATGCAAACGCTTGCCGCCGCTGTCCGCGGCTATTGCCAAAATGCCGCCAATCGGCCACTTTTCTGGCATTGGCCGCAAAGTATGCCAGATCGGCATCGTAGCGGCCGGCAAGTTGCGAGAAATGCCTAAGTCCGTAATGCGGATTGCTAGGGAGGAAACGGCATGACCGAAGTGAAGGAAAAGAACGTATCCCGCCGGAAGTTTCTGACGTCCGGCGCGGTGGCCGCCGGCGCGGGCGCCAGCGCGCTTGCCATGCCATCGGTGGTGACGGCGCAGAGCCCGATGGTCCTCAGGATGCAGAGCTCGTGGCCGTCATCCGACATCTTCCACGAGATGGCGCAGCAATATGTCGACCGAGTCGAGGCCATGTCGGGTGGGCGGCTTAGGATCGACCTGACTCCTGCCGGTGCCATCGTCGGCGCTTTCCAGGTGCAGGATGCCTGCCATGACGGAACGCTCGACGCCGCTCATACGGTGACGGTCTATTGGTACGGCAAGAACAAGGCCGCCTCGTTGTTCGGCACCGGGCCGATCTTCGGCGGCACCGCCGCGCACATCCTGGCATGGATCCATCAGGGCGGCGGCCAGGAGCTCTACGACGAGCTGATCCAGGACATTCTGGGGCTGAACGTGGTCGGCTTCTTCGCAATGCCGATGCCGACCCAGCCCTTTGGCTGGTTCAAGGAGCCGATCACCGACGCCGGCCAGCTGCAGGGTCTCAAATACCGTACCGTCGGACTCGCGGCCGATCTGTTTCAGGCGATGGGAGCCGCGGTGACGCAGCTTCCTGGCGGCGAGATCGTGCCGGCCATGGAGCGCGGCGTGATCGACGCCTTCGAGTTCAATAACCCGACCTCGGACCGCCGCTTCGGCGCCCAGGATGTGGCCAAGAACTACATGCTCGGCTCGTACCATCAGGCGAACGAGTTCTTCGAGATCATCTTCAACAAGGACACCTACGAAGGGCTCGATCCGGACCTGCAGGCGATCCTGAAGCATGGGGCGGAGGCGGCTAACACGGCCAATTACGCCCTCGCGATGGACAACTACTCGCGCGACCTGAAGGCGCTCGAGGAGGAGGACGGCGTCAACGTCATTCGCACGCCGAACGAGGTCATGCAGGCTCAGCTTCCGGCTTGGGACCAGCTTCTGGAGGACCTCACGACGGATCCGTACTTCAAGAAGGTGGTGGACAGCCAGAAGGCCTGGGCCGAGCGTGTCGCGTTTTACGACTTCATGAACTCGGCCGACTACGTGGCGGCTTACAACCACCACTTCCCGGGCCGTCTCCAGCTCTGACGGCTTGGCAGCGGCTCCCGAGTCAAGGGAGGGCGGGGCGGTCCGAAGCGGCCGCCCCGCCTGTAATGTGCCCCGGGTAGCAGCGCGAGGGCGCGGATGGAAGCCTACATAAGTTTCGCCGACAAGACGTCGGCGTGGTTCGGAAAGGCCTTCGCCTGGTGCATCCTGGTGATGGCGTTCGGCGTGGGGTACGAAGTGCTCGTGCGCTATGCGTTCCGCGCTCCGACGGTTTGGGCGTTCGACGTATCCTACATCATGTACGGCACGCTCTTCATGATGGGCGGCGCCTACACGCTTTCCCGCAACGGCCACGTCCGCGGCGACTTCATCTATCGTCTTTGGGCCCCGCGCAATCAGGCGAAGGTGGAGCTGGTTCTCTATTTCCTGTTCTTCTTTCCGGGCATTCTCGCCTTAATCTTCGCCGGCTGGCGCTACGCCGGCCGGTCTTGGCGATTCGGCGAGGTGAGCTCGATGAGCCCCGCCAACATTCCGATCTTCCAGTTCAAGTCGGTCATCATTGCGGCCGGCGTGCTCCTGCTTATCCAGGGAATCGCCCAGGTGTTCCGATGCATTCAATGCATCAGGACCGGAGAGTGGAAGCTCGCGGTGGACGACGTAGAGGAGCTGGAGAAGATGGGGCTCGAAGGGCGTGCCGCCGAAGTGCTGGAGCACGCCACCGATACGCATCACGGTGCCGACGGTCCGGACCGGCGGGCCTAGCGCGATACAGGGGTGGGGGCACTCATGACCGATCCTCAGGTCGCCGTGATGATGCTGGGCATCTTCATCCTGGTCATCTTCCTCGGTTTCCCGATCGCCTTCACGCTGATGGCGATGGGCGTCGGCTTCGGCTACTTCGCCTACTACGATTCCGCCCGCATGTGGCGCACCTACTATCGGGCGGTAGAGGACGGCGCCGATTTCTGGACGCTGACGGAGACCTGGGTCGGCGGCTTCTTCAACAACCGCGTCTTCGATCTCTTCGTCAACCAGACCTATTCGGTCATGGCCAACGACGTGCTCACGGCCGTGCCGCTTTTCCTGTTCATGGGCTATATCGTCGAGCGGGCCAACATCGTCAGCCGGCTCTTCTCGACGCTAAACGTCGCGGCGCGACGCATACCCGGCTCGATGGCGGTTGCCGCGCTCATCACCTGCACGCTGTTCGCCACCGCCACCGGCATCGTCGGCGCCGTAGTGACGCTGATGGGCCTGCTCGCTTTCCCGGCGATGCTGAAGGCGCGATACAACACCAGCTTTGCCTCGGGCGTGATCTGCGCCGGCGGAACGCTCGGCATCCTGATTCCGCCTTCCATCATGCTGATCGTCTACGCAGCCGCTTCCGGAGTCTCGATCGTCCGGCTCTATGCCGGGGCGCTTTTTCCCGGCCTTGTGCTGGCCGGCCTCTATCTCACCTATGTGGTCGGGCGCTCGATCCTCCAGCCGAGCATCGCGCCGCGGAGCACCGATGAGGAGGCCGGCGACTACGGCTACGCTCAGTTGGCGTGGATGCTGGCGACGTCCTTCTTGCCGCTCGCCGTCCTGATCCTGTGCGTGCTTGGCGCAATATTGTTCGGTTTTGCGACCCCGTCCGAGGCGGCCGCCGTCGGCGCGCTCGGCGGTCTCGGCCTTGCCGTCGCCTACCGGGCGTTGACCTGGCAACGACTGAAGGAGTCCGTCTACCTGACGGTGCGGACTTCAGCCATGGTTTGCTGGCTGTTCGTCGGCTCCTGGACGTTCTCGTCGGTCTTCTCCTATCTCGGCGGGGAACAGGTCATCACCGAGTTCGTCACTGGGCTCGACATCTCTCCGCTGACGTTCCTGCTACTCGCCCAGCTCATTATCTTCCTGCTCGGCTGGCCGCTCGAATGGTCGGAGATCATCATCATCTTCGTGCCGATCTTCTTGCCGCTCCTGCCGCACTTTGGCATCGACCCGCTTTTCTTCGGCATCCTCGTCGCGCTCAATCTGCAGACGTCGTTCCTGACGCCGCCGATGGCCATGTCGGCCTACTATTTGAAGGGCATAGCCCCGCCGCACGTGCAGCTCGTGCAGATCTTCCGGGGCTGCATGCCCTTCCTCATGCTGGTGTTCTTGTCGATGGTCATCCTCTACGTGTTCCCCGACATCGTCTTCTGGCTGCCTTCCGTCTTCTACGGCCGCTGAGCAATGGTGCATAGCAAGACGAGTCCGGCCGATTTGTCGGCGCTCAAGGCGCGCGACGAGATTCAGCGAGGTGCGCTGAAAGCGGTCGAGCTAGCGGAGGCCTGCTTGCAGCGCATCGCGGAACGTGAGCCGCAGGTCGAAGCCTGGGCGCATCTTGATTCCGACCTCGTTCGCCGCCAAGCGGAAGCTGCCGACGGCTTTCGCGCCAGCGGCCGGCCGATTGGGCCTCTGCACGGCGTGGCGGTCGGCCTCAAGGATATCATCGACACGCGCGATATGCCGACGGAGAACGGCACTGTGCTTGACGAAGGTCGCCGGCCGCGCGCAGACGCCGCGGTGGTTGAGCGCTTGCGTGAGGCTGGCGCCGTCATCTTGGGCAAGACGGTGACGACCGAGCTCGCAGTCTATACACCGGGGAAGACGCGGAACCCGCGCGATGCAAAGCGTACGCCGGGCGGCTCCTCATCGGGCTCGGCGGCGGCCGTCGCCGCCGGCATGGTGCCGCTCGCTATCGGAACACAGACGAATGGGTCGGTGGTACGGCCCGCCTCATTTTGCGGGGTGGTCGGATTCAAGCCGAGCCGCGGGCTTATTTCTCGCCGCGGCATCCTGGCTCAATCGCCGACCCTGGATTCGGTCGGCACGTTCTCGCGCACTGTCGAGGGTGCGGCGCTGCTTGCCGACGCGATCGCCGGTTACGATCCGCGCGACAGGCAGACAGCGCCGGTTGGGCGTCCCGATCTGCTTCGCACAGCGCTGAGCAAGCCGCCGGTCAAGCCGGCGCTCGCCTTCGTGCGCTCGCCGGTCTGGGACGAAGCGGAGGAGGACGTGCGCGGCGGCTTCGCGGAGCTGGTCGAGACGCTGGGGGAGCGGATTGAGGAGGTTGAGCTGCCAAGCCCGTTTGAGCGCGTGCATTCGCTTCATTCTGCGGTCATGCTCGCCGATATCGCGCGCAGCTTCTCGCGCTATTACGAATACGGGCGGGAGAAGCTGAGCGGCAGGCTGGTCGGCATGATCGAGGAGGGGAGGACGGTCTTGGCTGTCGACTACGCCGCTGCGCTCGACTGGATCGAGGTGATGAACGCGGCGCTGGAGAAGCTCTTCGAACGCTACGACGCCCTCATCACGCCGGCCGCCACCGGGGAGGCTCCGGTCGGGCTGGAAAGCACCGGCAGCCCGGTATTCTGCACCATCTGGACCTATCTCGGCGTGCCGGCGGTGACACTTCCGCTCATGGTCGGCAGCAACGACATGCCGATCGGCGTGCAGATGGTGGGCCGCCATATGTATGACGGAAGACTGCTGCGTACCGCACGCTGGCTGACGGAGGTCTTGCGCGAGGAGGGACAAGACATCAAAGTGGTCACGGGAGCAGAACGATGACACATCTCGACCGCCTCTTGGCGCTCGCCGCCATCGTCACCCTAGGCCTTTACCTCGGCGTGCTCGTATGGCGCGTTCCGCAGCCCGCGTTGATCGTCGTGTGCGTTGGCGGTGTGTTGCTCGCGGCGTTCGATTTCACTCGCAGCGCACTCTGGCGCTTTCGCTTGGATCGTAGCAACAGCGGCGGCGCCGGGCCGCGTTAAGCCGACTGTCGTCGCCCTACGCCCCCTCGTCGCCGAGCAGCGCGGTAAGCTCTCCGCGGAATTCGGGGCCGATGTCGGAGCGCGCCAGCGCATACGCGAGGTTCGCCATCAGGAAGCCGGTCTTGGTGCCGGTGTCGAAGGTGCGCCCGCTATAGCGGAAACCGGTGAAGCGCTGCGTGGCGGAGAGCCGCTTCATCGCGTCGGTGATCTGGATTTCTCCGCCGGCCCCGGGCTCTTGGTCGTCCAATAGATCGAATATCTCCGGCTGGAGGATATAGCGGCCGGAGATGTAGAGGTTGGAGGGAGCGTCCTCGCGCCTCGGCTTCTCCACCATCGACGTGATGCGGAAGCCGGCCTCGTCCTCTTCGCCGACCCCCACCAGGCCGTAGCGGCTCACCTGCTCCCACGGGCATTCCTCGACCGCGATCACGTTGCCGCCGTGCCGCTCGTAGGCCGCAAGCATCTGCTTCAGGCAGCCGGGCGTCATCAGCATGTCGGGCAACAGCACGGCAAAGGGCTCCCGGCCGACAATGTCGCGCGCGCACCAAACCGCATGACCAAGCCCGAGCGGCGCCTGCTGGCGGGTGTAGCTGACCGTGCCGGCTTCCGGCAGGTCGCGCCGCAGGTCCTCGAGCTCTACCGTCTTGCCGCGCTCCTTCAGCGTCGCCTCGAGCTCGTACGCGATGTCGAAATGATCCTCGATGATCGACTTGTTGCGCCCGGTGACGAAGACCAGGTGCTCGATACCGGCCTCGCGCGCCTCGTCGACCACGTATTGCAGCGCCGGCCGGTCGACCACGGTCAGCATCTCCTTCGGCATCGCCTTGGTGGCGGGCAGGAAGCGCGTGCCGAGGCCGGCGACCGGAAAAACAGCCTTGCGAAGCGGATTTACCACACCCGGAGCTTTCAATTGCTCATCCTTTCCGATCCCTTACTGTTGCATCACCGGTCCGTCTAGAGACCGGAGGTGCGGGGTAAGCGTATGAGCGTATTGGTCACCGGCGGTGGCGGCTACATCGGCAGCCAAATGGTCTGGGACCTGGTCGATCGCGGCGAGAAGGTCGTCGTGCTCGACGATCTTTCGACGGGGTTCGACTGGGCGGTGGCGCCGCGGGCGGAGCTGGTCATCGGCGACGTCGGCGACCGCGTTCTGCTCGACCGCATCATGAAGACCCGCCAGGTCGAGACGGTCATGCACTTCGCTGGCTCCGTGGTGGTGCCGGATTCGGTCGCCGACCCGCTCGGCTATTACCTGAACAACACGGTGAAGGCGCGCGAGCTGATCGCCGCCGCGATCTCCCATCGCGTCGAGAATTTTGTCTTCTCCTCCACTTCGGCGGTCTACGGCATTCCGGCTGCGCTGCCGGTGGCGGAGGACGCGCCGCTCAACCCGCTCTCGCCTTACGGGGCCTCCAAGGCGATGACCGAACGCATGCTGACCGACGCCTCGGCCGCCTTCGGCCTGAGGTCGGTGGTGCTGCGCTATTTCAATGTGGCGGGCGCCGACCCGCAGGGACGCACCGGCCAGTCGACCCGCGGGGCGACGCATATTCTGAAGGTGGCGATCGAGGCGGTCACCGGGCAGCGCGACCACGTCGCCGTGTTCGGCACCGACTACGACACCCCGGACGGCACCGGCATCCGCGACTACATCCATGTGGCCGATCTCATCGGGGCGCATGGGATGGCGCTCGATCATCTGCGGGCCGGCGGAGAGAATCTCGTGCTCAACGTGGGCTATGGCCGCGGCTATTCGGTGCTCGACCTGCTAGACGCCGTGCAGCGCGTCGCCGGCTGCGTGCTCGACATCCGGCCGCGCGATCGACGTCCCGGCGACGTGCCGGTGATGGTGGCCGCCGCCGACCGCATCAGGACCGCGCTCGCCTGGGAGCCGCGCTACGACGACATCGAAGTCATCGTGGAGCATGCGCTCGCCTGGGAGAACAAGCGCTTGCGTCGTCTCGCGGCCTAAGCCCGCCCACCCGCGGGCAGCTCGCGGCAAGCCGTTCGGCTTTTCTGGACTGAGCGCGGTTCCCGCAAAGGAACCATAATCACTTCCCGCTTGAGACATGCGAGAGCCATGACCGGGGGCGGCTAGCGCCTCGCCCGAAGCGGCGTGGGCTTCCTGCGCGGGAGCCGGTGCTGCGCTCGCGCGGGATTGGTGAGGCTGCAAAGGGTTAACGAAAGCTTTCCTCTTTCTGCGGATCATGGGTTTGCCAGATTTGGCTGGTGTCAGATAGGCATGCCAGATAGGCGCGGCGGGAGAAGAGAGCGATGCGGCGACTGTTTCATCTGATCGCGACGCTGTTCATTGGAATTGGTCTTAGCTCCGGCGGTTGGGCGGACCCCGGCTTTGATCGCTGGGTGCGGGACTTCTGGCCGACGGCCCAGTCCGAAGGGGTATCGCGCGCCGTTTACGATGAGGCCTTCAGAGGTCTCACACCCGACCCGGAGGTGCTGCAAAAGGCAAGCCACCAGCCGGAGTTCGTCACGCCGCTTTGGGACTACGTGGCCACGCGGGTCTCGGAGAAGCGTATCGCAAGGGGTCGTGAGATGGTCTCAAGGCACGCCCGTTTGCTCGAGAGCATCGAACGGACGTACGGCGTCGACCGCCACATGCTGGTTTCGATCTGGGGAATGGAATCCTACTACGGCGAGGTGCTCGGCGATCCCAAGATCGTACGCAACGTCGTCCGCTCGCTTGCGACGCTTGCCTACGCCGATCCGCGCCGCGGCCGGTTCGGGCGACAGCAGCTCGTCGCGGCGCTGAAAATTCTGCAGCGCGGAGACATCTCGGTCGCCCGCATGACTGGCTCTTGGGCCGGCGCGATGGGGCATACGCAGTTCATTCCGACGACCTACGAGGCCTACGCCGTGGATTTCGATGGCGACGGGCGGCGCGACATTTGGAACTCGGAGGCCGACGCGCTCGGCTCTGCCGCCAACTATCTCAGCCGGATGGGGTGGGAGTCCGGCAGGACCTGGGGTTACGAAGTCACCCTGCCTCAGCGCTTCGACTACCATCTGGCCGAGGACGGACAGTCGCGCACGTTGGCGGAATGGACGCGGCTCGGAGTCGACCGCGCGCACGGCGCCGCATTCCCGCGGGCCGGCGACGAGGCCGAGCTGATCGCGCCGGCGGGTGCTGGCGGCCCGGCGTTCTTGTTGCTGCGCAACCACTTCGTGATCAAGCGCTACAACAACTCCACGGCCTATTCGATCGCCGTCGGTCACCTGGCCGACCGGTTGCGTGGCGCGGGCGAGCTGGCGCGGCCCTGGCCGGTCAACGAGCGGCCGCTGACGGCCCAGGAATCGGTCGAATTGCAACAACATCTCGCCAAGGCGGGGTTTTATGATGGCACAATAGACGGCAAGATCGGGCCGCGTTCACGGGCTGCGATTCGTGCCTATCAAAGTCGGGCGGGGATGGTCGCCGACGGATTTGCCGGGCTGCAGCTCCTGCAGACGCTGCGGAGCGGGTAACACGAGCCGAAGAGACCGGACATGAGATGGGCTGCCGCGCTGCTTGTTCTGCTGCTTTGCATGCCGGGGAACGGCGTGGTGCTGTCGGCGGCTCGGGCGCAGGCCGCGCAGCCCGAGATCGTGGTCGCTCAGGACAACCAGGGCCTTGGCAACTTCTTTCGACGCCTGTTTCGGTCCCGTGATGCGGCTCCGGCGAACCGGGCGCCTCAGCCGCAGTTTTTCAACCGCACTGAACCGCAGGAGCCGACGCGGCGCGAACGTCGCACCCGCCCCGCCGCCCCCGCCCCGACGCCTCAGGAAATGGCCGCCGTGGAGAAGGCTGAGGATGCCAAGCGCGTCCTGGTCATCGGCGATTTCATGGCGGCAGCGCTCGCCAGCGGGCTTGCCCTTGCCTATGCGGAGAATCCGGACGTCCTCGTGATCAATGCGACCAGCGGTTCGTCGGGCTTGGTGCGCAGGGACTACTACGACTGGCCGGGAAGGATTCCGGCTCTCGTGGAGGAACAGAAACCCGATGCGGTCCTGGTCTTACTCGGCGGTAATGACCGCCAAGGCATCGATACGGAGAGCGGGCCGTACGCGTTGGGTACCGATGGATGGCGCGCGGCCTATGCTAGCCGCGTCAACTCCGTTGTGGATGCCTTGAAGAGCACGGGCAAGCCGGCTGTTTGGGTTGGGCTCATGCCGGTCCAGTCGAGCACGATGTCACGCGACTACAGCACCTTCAACGGCATCTACCGGGAGCAGGTAGAGGCGAAGGGTCTTCCCTTCATAGACATCTGGAACGGCTTCGCCGACGCGGAAGGCAAGTACGTCGCCGTTGGACCGGACATACGCGGCCAGTCCGTGCAGCTGCGCGCCAGCGATGGGTTGAACTTCACCCGGGCCGGGCAGCGCAAGCTTGCTTACTTCGTCGAGCAGGACCTCGTCGAGATCTTCGGGGGAACCGCGCCGCAGCTCCTTGCCGCGGGTGACGCGGCCGTCGAGCCGGGTGAGGCCGGTCCGCAGATCGGGCCTATGGTGCCGATCGACGCGCTGGCCGTTGCGGGAGGCGAGACGCTCGCGAGGAGCAATGCGGAGGAGAGCGGAAGCGTAGCCGCGGCAATCGGCAAGCGACTTGCAGGCGAAGAGCCTCCGCCGCTGGGGCGTGCCGACTTCTACAAATGGCCGCCGGCGCCGCCGCCGCAGCCCGAAGTCTCCGAGGTAGCCGCGCCGCAGGCGCGTTGAAGCGCCTGCCCGCTTAGGCAGCCGCTTCCGCCTCCTTGCGGACGATTGCGGCGCCCTTCACCATTGCGTTCAGCTTGCCGAAGGCGACCTCGCGCGGCAGGTATTTCATGCCGCAGTCGGGCGCGACGACGATCTTCTCCGCTGGAACGTGCCTTAGCGCGCGGCGGATGCGCTCAGCCGCCGTCTCCGGCGTTTCGACGGTCATGTCGCTGAGATCGATGACGCCGAGGATGATGGTCTTGCCCGGCAGCTTGGCAAGCACCGAGGTGTCGAGGTTCGACTGCGCGGTCTCGATCGATACCTGATCCAGCGCCGTGTCGGCGAGCTCTGGCAGGAAGGAATAGCCTTCCGGCCGAACATGGATGATGGCGGCGTAGCCGAAGCAGATATGAAGCGCCGTCGTGCCGCTCACGCCGTCGAGCGCTCGGGCGAGCGCCTTCAACCCATATGCCCTTGCCTTCTCGGGCCTTGCCTGCATGTAGGGCTCGTCGATCTGAACGATGTCGGCGCCGCCGGCGAAGAGATCCTTGATTTCTTCGTTCACCGCCGCCGCGTAGTCGAGCGCCAAGGCCTCTTCGCTTTCGTAGAAGTCGTTTTGCGCTTGCTGCGACATGGTGAAGGGGCCGGGAACCGTCATCTTCACCATGCGGTCCGTGTTGGCCTTGAGGAACTCCAGGTCGCGCACCTCGACCGGATGCTTCCGCCGAATCTTGCCGGCAACGCGCGGCACCGGGTTCGGGTGGCCCGAGCGGTCGAGCGCCGTGCCGGGATT
>CAZARE010000344.1:0-5403 GCA_964487455.1 uncultured Propylenella sp. | reverse complement strand
TCAGCTACACCATGTCGCCTGGAGCTTCTTCGCTCGCCGAATAGGCGGGGAGATCCGCGCTCCGGACACAGACAGGGGTGGGCCTCCGGCGCTGGACTTCGTCGCGCGCGTCGTTCCGCACTGGGCGGCAAACCGCACGTCCGCTAGACCCTGATCGCAAGGCCTCGTCGCGTTTGCGCCATTTGCCACGGAGCGAATAAATCGCTGCTGCGGCGGGCTAGGCGGCGTGGTAGGAGCGCCGCCATGTTCCAGAGCTTTGTTGAGTGGGCCGATCCCACGAAGGGAGGAGAGCGCGCCGCCGCGCTGCGCGCCTGCCTGAAGGCGCAGGAGCTGGACGGCTTTGTGGTGCCGCACGCCGACGAGCATCAGGGCGAAGTCCTGCCCGCTGCGGCGGAGCGGCTCGCCTGGCTCACCGGTTTTACCGGTTCGGCCGGCACCGCGGTTGTGCTCGTCGACAAGGCCGCGATCTTTGTCGACGGCCGCTACACCATACAGGCAAGCGAGCAGATCGACACGGAGGCCTTCGAGCCGGTCGCGGTGATGGAGACCTCTGTCGCGGATTGGCTGAAGGCCAACGTGAAAAGTGGCGGGCGTATCGGCTACGACCCTTGGCTGATGACGCGCGCCGAGGTGAAGCGCCTCGCCGAGGCGCTGGACGCCGTTGGCGCAGAGTTTCTGCCGGTCGAGGAGAATCCGATCGATGCGATCTGGCGCAATCGTCCGGAGGCGCCGCTCGCCCAGGTGACGGAGCACCCTGAGGCGCTGGCCGGCCGGCCCGTCGCAGAGAAGCTTGAAGAAGTCGGCCGCGCCATCGCGGCGAAGCGCGCCGATGCGGCGGTCGTCACCGATCCGGCGTCCATCGCCTGGCTCTTCAACATTCGCGGCGCCGACGTGCCGCATACGCCGCTTCCCCTCTCCTTCGCCGTGGTGCGGGCCGATGGCCGCCCGGAGTTGTTCATCGACGGACGCAAGCTCTCGAACGCCGTGCGCGACAAGCTGGCGAGCCTCGCCGACGTGCGTGAGGCGCGCGACTTCGCCGGACGGCTGGCCGAGCTTGGCCGCGAAGGCGCGAAGGTGCTCTACGATCGACACGGTTCCGCGGAGGCGGTCGCCCGGCTGATCGAGCAGACCGGCGGCTCCGTCGTCGAAGGCCCCGACCCCGTGGCCCTGCCGAAGGCCAGGAAATGCGCGGCGGAGCTTGCCGGCACGCGCGCCGCGCACATCCGCGACGGCGTCGCGATCGCGCGCTTTCTGCGCCTTGTGGAGACAAGCGGGCCCGGCACGCTGACGGAGATCGACGCGGCGAAGGCGCTGGAGACGCTGCGTGTCAAGACCGCGGCCGAGAGCAACACGCCGCTCGACGACATCTCCTTCGGCACCATTTCCTCAACGGGCCCCAACGCCGCGATCAACCATTACCGCGTGACCGAGCGGACCAACCGTCGGCTCGAGGCGGGCGACCTCTACCTCGTGGATTCTGGGGGGCAATATCGCGACGGCACCACCGACGTCACCCGTACAGTGCCGATCGGCGAGGTCCCGCGCGCGCGGCTCGACCTCTACCGGGATCGCTTCACTCGAGTGCTCAAGGGCCACATCGCGATCGCCATGGCTCGCTTTCCCAAAGGCGCCACCGGCGCGCAACTCGATACGCTAGCGCGCACGGCGCTCTGGCAGGCCGGCCTCGACTTCGACCACGGCACCGGCCACGGCGTTGGCGTCTATCTCGGCGTGCACGAGGGTCCGCAGCGCATCGCCAAAACCGGCACCACGCCGCTTGAGCCCGGCATGATCCTCTCCAACGAGCCCGGCTACTATCGCGCCGGCGATTTCGGCATCCGCATCGAGAATCTCGTCGTGGTGCGCGAGGCCGAGAGCGTGCCGGGCGGCGACCGGCTCATGCATTCCTTCGAGACGATCACGCTGGCTCCGATCGACCGCCGGCTGATCGAGCCGCTGTTGATGACCCCCGCCGAGATCGCCTGGCTCGACACCTATCACATGCGCGTCTACGGCGTGCTCGGCGGCTGGCCGACGCTCACCGCCGAAGAGCGCACCTGGCTCGCGGCCGCCTGCCGTCCGATCGCGGGCTGAGGGAAGGCGAGTTCCGCCGCCTCGTCCCCCTTGCACATGGCCAGCAGCCAGCGAGCTACGCGGCGCGCGGGGACGCTGAGGTCCTCGTCTTCGCGGTAGATCAGATAGTAGGCGCAGCCGCTCTCGTCGGCGCTTCCGAACGGCGCGATAAGCCGGCCGTCCTTCAGCCAAGCGTCGACCATTGGCCTGCGGCCGATCCCGATGCCCAGTCCCTCGGCGGCCGCCAGCAGGATCTGCAACTGCATCTGCTCGCCGTCGAGCGCCAGCGCATTGTCCAGCGGCGGCGGCTCGAAGCCGTGCGCCTGCGCCCATTCGCGCCATTCGTCGCGATAGGACGCGTCGACGATCAGGCGCTTTTCCTTTAGCGCCTGCTCCGGAGCAGTCCCCTCGGCGAGAAAGCCCGGCCCGCAGACCGGAAACGCCTGCTCGTCGAAGAGGTGATGGACGGCGTGGCCCGGCCAAGCCCCGCCGCCGTAGCGGATCGCCAGGTCGATCTGCTCGCGCCTGAGATCGACGATGCGGCACGAGGGCGCCATCTGCAGGTTCACTTCCGGCACGGCCGCTTCGAGCCGCGCCAGCCGCGGGATGAGCCACAGCGTTGCGAGCGAAGGCGTCAGCGTCAGCGAGACGCGGCAGCACGGGCCCGCGAGCGCTTCCGTCGCCTGCCGGATGCGGGCGAAAGCTGGGTCGATCTCGTCGAAATAGGTCTGTCCGGCGAGGGTGAGCCTCACCGCGTTCCCGGCGCGCTCGAAGAGCGCGACGCCGAGATAACCCTCCAGCTTCCGCACCTGGTGGCTGACCGCCGATTCCGACAGGCCGAGCGCGCCAGCAGCGTCGCGGAAGCGGCCATAGCGCGCCGCGGCGTGGAAGCTTCGCAAGGCATGAAGCGGCGGAAGGGGAAACAGCCGTTCCTCGAGCATAGCGCCTCCTCCAGCATGAACCACGTTCATGTATGGCTGCATGTTACGCGTTCGGTATCACGCGTTGTCAAGGGCATATTAGCCCCGTCAGCCGCTCCGAAAATAGCGGATCAGCATGATTTCTGTTCGTGGAGATTAGCCATGAAGCTTATTCAGGACTTTCTCAAGCTCCGCCGCCGCAGGCAGACCGTGCGCGAGCTGCGCGCCCTCTCGCCCGAGCAGCTGCACGACATCGGGATCGAGCCGCACCGCAGCCTCGACGATCTGGTGTCGGGAATGCTCGCGGCGCAGGAGGCCGAGCGCCCGGAACGAAGGCAGTGCGAGGCGGACTTCCGGGCGCCGGCGGCCGCAACCGGCTAGCCGGCAAACATTGTGGCAAGCCGCCGCAATCGCTCCCGAGAATACCTCCGTGTTTCCACCTTTCGGGCACAACCGCACTCGGCTCCCGGCGTTCTCAATCCACGGAGGTCTGAGAAAGGGAGATTTTGCGATGAAAGCGATCATGACCGGCGTAGCCATTGCGGCCCTCGTTGCCGCCGCTCCGGCTCTTGCGGGAAGCGGGATGCAGCTCGCCCAGGCGGAGCCGCAAGCCGAGTCGCAGGAGATGTTGAATACGGCCGAGTGCCCGGCGGGCGCCACTGAGACTACCGAAGGCGAGCCCTGCCCGCCCGACACAGCGGTGATCGACCCGGCCGAGGAGTCGGAGGAGACCGACGCGGCCGCCGGAGCCATGGAGGAGGGCTCCGACGTGACCACCGGCAGCATGACCGATGAGGAGGAGTTCGGCGAATCCGAGGCCGCGCTGGGTGACGAGCTTGAGGCCGACACCACCGAGCTCGTTGCCGGGGAAGGCCAGAAGTTCATCCCCGAGCAGGACGAAGCCGCGATCCTCGCGTCGGAACTCATCGGCCAGACCGTCTACAACCCGGCCGACGAAGCCCTCGGCGACGTGAACGACGTTGTCTGGTACGAGGAAGGCGACCTTGAGGGCGTCATCCTCGGCGTGGGCGGCTTCCTCGGCATCGGCGAGAAGCCCGTCGCCGTCTCCTACCACGCGCTCCAAATCATGACGGACGAAGACGGTAACAGGAAGATCGTGCTCGACGCCACCTCGGAAGAGCTCGATGCCGCGCCGCGGTTCGTCACGAGTTCCGAGAAGATGGCGCTGATACAGGCGGAGCAACAGCAGCAGGCGCTTCCGCCGGCGCCCGGCGGCCTGGCCCCGGCTCCCGAGCCCGTCGAATAGCCTGTAACCCCTCGGTACGACCAAAGGCGCCCGCCGGAGTTTCCGGCGGGCGTTTTTTTTTGCGTCGAGCCTCAGCCCCCGACCCGCTTGAACCAGGCGTCCTCGTCGATCACCTCGATGCCGAGCTCGGCAGCCTTCTTGAGCTTGGAGCCGGCTCCCGGCCCGGCAACGACGAGATCGGTCTTCGCCGACACCGAGCCGGCGGTGCGCGCGCCGAGCCGCTCGGCCATGGCCTTCGCCTCCTCGCGCGTCATGCGCTGAAGCGAGCCGGTGAAGACGATCGTCTTGCCGGCGACGGGGGAGTCGCTCTTAACCGCCTCCATCGGCCGCGGCGTCACCTCGGCGAGCAGGCGGTCGAGCTCCTCCTGATTGTGCTCCTCGCGGAAGAACTGCACGACGGCCTCCGCCACCACCGGCCCGATCCCCTCGATGTCGTCGATCTCGGCGAAGGCCTCGGCGTCGCCGTGCGCGGCCTTCGTCGCGGTCTCCCGCAGCGCCTCGAACGTGCCGAAATGGCGCGCCAGTAGCCGCGCGTTGGTCTCGCCGATATGGCGGATACCGAGCGCGTGGATGAAGCGGTTGAGGTCGATCTCGCGCCGCTCCTCGATGGCGCGCATGAGGTTTTTGATCGAGGTCTCGCCGTAGCCCTCGCGGTCGGCAAGCATCTCCGGCTTCAGCTTGAAGATGTCCGACGGGTGCTTGATCAGGCCGTCGCGATAGAACGCCTCGACCTGCTTGGCGCCGAGCCCCTCGATGTCGAACGTGTCGCGCCCGACGAAATGGCGCAGCCGCTCCACCGCCTGCGCCGGGCAGACGAGCGCGCCGGTGCAGCGGCGGACCGAATCCTCCCGCCCGGTGTTGGGGTTCACCTCGCGCACCGCGTCGCTGCCGCATTCGGGGCACTTCTTCGGAAACGCATAGGGCTTCGCGTCGGGCGGCCGGCTGGCGAGGTTCACGTCGACGATCTGCGGGATCACGTCGCCGGCGCGCTGCACGATAATGGTGTCGCCGATCCTGATGTCTTTGCCCTCGCGGATCGGCTCGCCATCGCTGCCGATCCCCTTGATGTAATCCTCGTTGTGAAGCGAGGCGTTCTGCACGACCACGCCGCCGACGGTGACCGGCTTCAGCCTGGCGACCGGC
>CAZARE010000343.1:0-5611 GCA_964487455.1 uncultured Propylenella sp. | reverse complement strand
ACAAGCCACGATCGGTAAAACTCAGCGCGCTCGACTCCGCAATGAAAACCGGGCTTGCGACTTTGAAGCGCTTGGAGCCCGTGCGCGGCGAGTATTTACTAAAAGGCGCAACGGGGTTGGCCCGTCGGGATTGGGGCTCTGCGCTCGCCAACCTTTGGATCGCGACCGAACAACTGTTAGCGGCGCTTTGGACTCGTGAGATTATTGGGCCCGCTCGCGCTCTCGATAGCAGCAAGGCTCGAAAGGATCAGCTAAATGACAATCGCGCGTGGACTACGGCGACCCGCATCGAAATGCTGCACCAAAAGGGCGTCTTTGATCTCGCGACTCTCACAGCGCTCTCCAAAGCTCGCAAGGCTCGTAACGATCTCGCACATCGCGGCGTGCATCCGTCGGAAGACGATGCAAACGCATGCTACGCCGGCATACGCTCCCTAATTGGCGTTGTGCTCGCTGACGACACATTGCCCTTGCTACGGCTCGATTTAACGAACCACGCTCTTTCCGATCCGTTCGCGCCGCCAAAGCATGGGGGACGAATCGAACCAGAGTTTTGGATGGCTATCCCTAAGCTTCCTGGTGAAGAAGAGCTAGAGAAAGCGGAGGCGAAATTCTTCGCTAGCCGCCATCACTCAGGTAACCGTCGAGCGACAACAGCCACGAAAAAAGCGACAACCACCATGAGGACGACCAAGACCAGCTCGAAGGCAGCAAAAAAAGCAGCCTCTCCCTCCCATCTGATCGATACTCGTATCGCTGGCTTGAGCGATTGGCGGGGCGAGACGCTGGCGCTGGTGCGAAAGCTCATCAAGGAGGCCGACGCGCAAGTCGTCGAGGAGGTGAAATGGCGAAAGCCGTCGAACTCGCTGGGGGTTCCGGTGTGGGAGCACGCCGGCATCCTCTGCACCGGCGAGACGTACAAGGACAAGGTGAAGCTGACCTTCGCCAAGGGCGCCGCGCTCGAGGACCCCGCAGGCCTCTTCAATTCCAGCCTCGACGGCAATTTGCGGCGCGCCATCGATTTCCATGAGGGCGACAGGATCGACGAGAAGGCGTTGAAGGCGCTGATCCGCGCTGCCGTGGCGCTGAACATTTCGGAAGCCGCCACTCGCCCTGTCCGCCCCCGAAAGGGACCGAAGAGCGCTTGAGGGGGTAGCAAGCGTAGCCCGGATGGAGCGCAGCGCAATCCGGGTGTCTGGAACGCTACACAACAAGCCCCGGATTTCGCTTCGCTCCATCCGGGCTACGGGCTACGGCCGACGAGCGGATCGCGCTCCGCTCCATTCCGGCTGTCCGCGCGGCGGCGCTCAGATCTCCGGGTGGGCGGTCTGCTTCTCCAGCCGCTCGAGCGACTCGCGCACCCTCTCGAGCTGCGGATTGATCTCCAGCGCGCGGCGGAAGACCCGCTTGGCCTCGTCCTTGCGGTCGAGCGACTGCAGGATGATGCCGAAGCCCGCAAGCGCGCCGAAATGGCGCGGCTCCAGCTCGAGCGTGACGCGTATGTCGGCGAGCGAGGCGCCGTAATCGTCGAGCAGGAAATATGCGGTCGCCCGCTTGCTCCAGGCCTCGGCGAAATCGGGCTTGAGCACGACGATCTGATCGAGAAGGTCGATCGCCTGCGGGTATTGCTTCTTCTCGATGGCCTCGTCCGCCCAGCTCAGCAAGAGATCGGCGGTGGGGCTGCCCGAGCGGCCGAAGCGGCGCACAATCTCCCGCTCGATCCGCTGCCCGGTCGGCGTATCGGCGTTCGGCGGCAGCCGCTCGAACAGATCGTCGAGCGAAAGGTCGCCGATCTCGCGCGGCGTGAGAATGGTGGGGTCGTCGTCGTCCTGCGCGCGCGCCGGCCCGGCGGCAAGCGCGAGGACAAGCGCGAAGGCGGCGACCAGACGAAGCATGGCCGGAACGTTAAGGCGCTTCGGCCGCGGGGTCAAAGCGGACCCCTCGCCGGGCGGGGCTCAGCCCTGCCGCGCCTTGTAACGCTTCTGCGTCTTGTTGATGACGTAGACGCGGCCCTTGCGGCGCACCAAGCGATTCTCGCGATGCCGCTTCTTGAGCGACCTGAGGGAGTTTCTGACCTTCATCCTGCTGCCGTCCCGCGCCGTGGCGCGCCGAAATCCATGCGGCCCGCACATAGGTGCGGCGGGTGGGGAATGTCAATGGCGTGGCCGGGCTCAGGACATACGAGACGCGGTTGGATCTGCGTGGCCGCATTTAGCCTCTCTCCGCGACGTCCGGCTCGAAGGGGCCGGGGCCGGCCTGGCGCACGCCGGTGAGGCAGCGGAAGAGGTCCTCGTCGCGGATCAGCCCGCTCACCGCCTCGCCCTCGCGCACGATGAACGGACCGGTATGGCTGAGGCGCGCATCGATCAGCGCGCGCAGCGGCGTCTCCCGGTGCACGGCGATGCAGGCGCGGTGCGGCGCCGCGCTCAAACGCTCCAGCGCCACGACGAACACGGGGGACTCGTTCCGCCACATCTCCCCGGCCTCGGTCAGCGTCAGCTCGTCGTCCACCTTCACGGCGCCGTTCGCTCCAGCGCGCGGAAGCGTGTCGAGCGGAACCATGATCTCCTGCGCCCGCAGCACGTTCAGCGGGTTCATGTGGGCGACGAAGTCGCGCACGTAGTCGCTCGATGGGCTGAGCACGATCTCCTGCGGCGTGCCGATCTGCACGATCTCGCCGCCCTCCATGATGGCGATGCGCGAGCCGATCTTGAGCGCCTCGTCGAGATCGTGGCTGACGAAGACGATGGTGCGGTCGAGCTTCTTCTGCAGCTCCAGCAGCTCGTCCTGGAGGCGCACGCGGATCAAGGGATCGAGCGCCGAGAACGGCTCGTCCATCAAGAGGATCGGCGCCTCGGTGGCGAAGGCGCGGGCGAGCCCGACGCGCTGCTGCATGCCACCGGAGAGCTCGTGCACGCGCTTGTCGCCCCAGCCGGAGAGGCCGACCAGCTCCAGCTGCGCCTTCACCCGCGCCTCGCGCCTGCGGCGCGGCACGCCGTCGAGCTCCAGCCCAAGCGCGACATTGTCGTTGACGCTGCGCCACGGGAGCAGCCCGAACTGCTGGAACACCATGGCGACGCGGCGGCGGCGCAGCGTCCGGAGCCGGCTCGCCGAGCAGGCGTGCATGTCCACGTCCTCCTTGCCGTCGAACACCGTCACGCTGCCGCGGGTGATCCTGCTCAGCGCATTGACGGCGCGGATGAGCGTCGACTTGCCCGATCCCGACAGGCCCATGAGGACCATGATCTCGCCCTCATGGACGGAAAGGGTGGCGTGCTTCACCCCGACGATCTGGCCGGTCTCCGCGGCGATCTCCGCCCGGCTCCTGCCCTGGTCGATAAGCGGCAGCGCGCTCTTGGGGTTGCCGCCGAAGACGATGTCGACATCCTTGAAGACGACGACCTCGCGCGGCCCCGGACCCGCATCGGAACCCGGCTCCGGCGTCATTCCGCCTTCTCGCGCGCCCTGAGCAGCCGGTCGAGGATGATCGCCACGAGCACGATGACCAGCCCTGCCTCGAAGCCCATGCCGATATTCACCGAGTTGAGCGCGCGCACCACGGGCACGCCAAGCCCGTCGGCGCCGACCAGCGCGGCGATCACCACCATGGACAGCGACAGCATGATGGTCTGCGTGAGGCCGGCCATGATCTGCGGCGCGGCGAACGGCAGCTCGACCTTCCACAGCAGCTGGCGTCGCGTCGCGCCGAAGGCCTCCGCCGCTTCGATGAGATGCCGCGGCGTCGTTGAGATGCCGAGATGCGTGAGACGGATGGGCGCCGGCACCACGAAGATCGCCGTGGCGATCAGCCCGGGAACCATGCCGATGCCGAAGAAGACGATGGCCGGTATGAGATACACGAAGCTCGGCAGCGTCTGCATGAGATCGAGGATCGGCCTGAGGCCGGCATAGAGCCTCGGCCGATGCGCCGCGGCGATGCCGATCGGGATGCCGACGGCCATGCAGATGATGGCGGACGACACCACCAGCGCCAGCGTCTCGGTCGTCGCCTTCCAATAGCCCTGGTTGACGATGAACAGGAGCGCCGCCCCGATCAACGCTGCGAATACGAGCGAGCGGCGAAGAGAAAAGGCGATGGCGACGACGACGAGGATGACGACAAGCGGATTCGGCGCCTGCAGCACCCATAGGATGGCGTCAATCACCGCTCTCAGGGCATCGGAAATCATGTCGAAGACCGCACCGCCATGCGCCTGCAGCCAGTCGACTCCCGCCTTGGCCGAGCGGCCGACGGGGATCTTGTAGCTCGTCAGCCATTCCATGTCGGCCGCCCCTCAAAGAAAGGGGAGGCGCGGGGCCTCCCCCTTACCTCCTATTGCAGGCTTGCCTGGACCGCGGCGAGACCCGGCTCGCCATCGAGGGTGGTCACGCCGTCAAGCCATTGGTCGAGCACATCGGGATGCTCCTTCAGCCAAGCCTTGGCCGCAGCCGCTGGATCGGCGCCGTCGTTCAGGATCGCACCCATGATCTCGTTCTCCATCTCCAACGAGAAAACGAGGTTCCCTAACAGCCTGCCCACGTTGGGGCATTCCTCGACGTAGCCCCTGCGGACATTCGTGTAGACGGTGGCGCCGCCGTAATCCGGGCCGAAAACGTCGTCGCCGCCGGAGAGGTAGGCCATGTCGAAGTTGGCGTTCATCGGGTGCGGCTCCCAGCCCAGGAAGACGATGGGCTCGTCCCGGTCGACGGAGCGCCGCACCTGGGCGAGCATCCCCTGCTCCGAAGATTCCACGAGGTCGAACCCGGAGAGCCCGAAAGTATCGCCCTCGATCATGTCGAGGATCAGCCGGTTGCCGTCGTTGCCCGGCTCGATGCCGTAGATCTTGCCGTCGAGCTCGTCGCTGAAATCGGCGATGTCCTGAAAGCTCTGCAGGCCCGCGTCATAGGTGTACTGCGGCACGGCGAGCGTGTATTTGGCGCCTTCCAGATTTGTGGCGATCGTCTCCACCGAGCCATCTTCGCGATAGGGCGCAATGTCGGCCTCCATGGTGGGCATCCAGTTGCCGAGGAAGACATCGAGGTCTCCATTCTTCAGCGAGGCATAGGTCACCGGCACGGAAAGCACCTTCACGTCCGTCCGGTAGCCGAGCCCCTGCAAGACAGTGGTCGTGGCCGCCGTCGTCGCGGTGATGTCCGTCCAGCCGACATCGGAGAAGCGAACCACGCTGCAGCTCTCCGGATCCTGCGCAGCGGCAGGTCCGGCCGTGACCGCGACGGCAAGCGCAGCGACTGCTATCCCCTTCGTGAATGCGTGCATGGAAGTCTCCCTGTTGCTTCGATTGGCGCGCGGCTTCGCGGGTCGCCCATTCGCCGCTTTCGTCCATCGAAGCATCAAGGAAGGGGGCAATGCAAGCGTATTTTGATTGATCAATCAATCAAAATACGCTAGGCGCGAGACGCAGCCTTCAGGCTCGAGCCAGGAGCGAACCGGGACCGAAATGCCGCGAATCGGGATGGAGCCCGTGCGCCGCAAGGCGCTGATCTCGGCCGCGATCGACGCCATCCACGACCGCGGCATGGGGCACGTGACCATGGGCGAGATCGCCAGGCGCGCCGGCGTCTCCGCCGCGCTGGCGCACCATTATTTCGG
>CAZARE010000342.1:0-13294 GCA_964487455.1 uncultured Propylenella sp. | reverse complement strand
TCGAGTCGATACCCGATGACAGGAATATGCCGACCGGCACATCGGCCACGAGGTGATATCGCATGCTCGAGAGCAGCGCCTCGCGCACATACTCGTGCAGCTCGTCTCCCGTAAGCGCGGCGTGGTACGTCTCCGCCTCGCGAAATGTACCGGCGATCGAGAAGAACGGCTTTATGTCCTGCGCACCTTCAGCCGTGATGAGCAACGTCGAACCCGCAGGAAGCGCGCGTATGGACCTGTAAACGGTGCATGGCTCCGGCACGCTGCCGAAGAGGAAAAAGCCGGCCCAGCCCGCCGGGTCGGAATCATAGGGCACGCCGCCGCCGGCCAGCAGCGCCTTCACCTGCGAGGCGAAGCGGAGTGTGCCGCCGTCGTCGCAATAGTAGAGCGGCTTGATGCCGTAGGGGTCGCGGGCAAGGAGCAGGCTGCCGCTGTCCGCGTCCCACAGCCCGAACGCGAACATGCCCCGCAGGCTGCGGACCATGTCCGCGCCGCGCGCCTCGTAGAGCGCGAGAAGCACCTCCGTGTCGGAGGACGTACGGAAGCGATGCCCGCGCTCTTCGAGGTCGCGGCGAAGCTCCATATAGTTGTAGATCTCGCCGTTGAACACGACGAGGCGGCGGCCGTCGGCGCTCGCCATCGGCTGGAGCGCCCGATCCGAAAGGTCGATGATGGAAAGGCGGCGGTGCGCCAGCCCGATGCGTCCGTCCGGGGCGATCCAGGTCCCGGCGCCGTCGGACCCGCGCGTCGCCATGCTGTCGCGGACCGCTTCGAGCTCCTCCCTGTCCACCGGCGGGGCGGACGCGCCGTAGGCGAACGCGCCGGCGATCCCGCACATCAGTTGGCGACCTCGGCAGCCTCGGCGGAGGTGAGCCATCGTTCGGGCAGGACGCTGCGGCAGGCAAGCTCCAAGCCCGCCGCGTCCGCCTGAAAGTTGAAGCCGCGCACGATCTCCTCGGAGGCCTGCCCCATCCGCTCGCACAGAGATCGGTCCGTCTCGAGGGCCGACAGGCGGCGGGCGAGCGCCGTGATGTCGCCGACGCCGACAACGTATCCGTTCACGCCTTCGCGGATCAGGTCTTTCGACGTTCCGACGGCATCTGTCGCGATTGCGGCGAGACCGAAGTTCATTGCCTCGTTGAGCGACTTGGGCGACGGGTCGTAGTCGGAAATGACGGCGAAGACGTCGGCGATCGAATAGTACCGTCCTAGCTCCTTCTGTCCGACGAAGCCGACAAAGCGGGCGTCTACGCGATTTGCAGTGGCGAATGCCTCGAGCGCGGCGCGCTGCGGCCCGTTGCCAACGAAGACGGCCGTCACCGCCCTGCCCTCCACCGCGGCAAGCCCCCGGAGCAGGTCCATGGGGCGCTTACGCTCGGTCAGCCGGCCGCACATGACAACGACCAGGTTTCCTTCCGGGATTCCCAGCTCTCGCCTGGTTTCGGAGCACAAGGGGCGAAACCGCGCGCGGCTCTCCTGCATGAACGCATTGTCGACGGCGCAGGGGAACGGGAACATGCGGCGCTCGTCCACTCCGTTCGCCCGCAGGAACGCGCGGTTGCCCTGGCAGGAATAGAGGACTGCGTCGCAGCGTTTGAAGAACCAGCGCGCCGCGCGGCGCCGGAAGCTCCGGTCGCCATCGCTTTCGGACTTGCTCACCACCTCGCCGCGCCAGATCACTTTCGCGCCGGTCAGTTTCGCACCGCCAAGCGCCAGCCAGTACGAGAGGGTGGAGTAACCGTGGATGAGCACCACGTCGTACCCGTTCCGGGCGAGATCGACGAGCAACCCGGGATTGATGCGCGAGAGGAAGCCTCCGAGCGGGTCTCTTGCGACGTTGCGCAGGAAACGGTGCCTGTATCCGCCGAAGAGCGGGATGTCCCACTTGTGCGGCGTTCCGAACTCCGGGTCCCTGATCTCCGTCGCGCCGAGCGTGTCGAGGTAGAGGACCGTGACGTCCAGGAACGGGAGCGCGGCGAGCACGCGGTAGAGCGGCGCGTGATACTGGACCGCATGGGGCGCTACGATCGCCATCCGCAGCCTCGGCTCGGCCGAAATGGTCATGCCCCCCCGAAAGTTCGTTCCCTCATATCGAAGGCCGTCGCCAGCTGCCGCGCGAACGCGCGGCCGGTCTCCTCGAGGTCGAGGTTCGCTTGGGCGAACGCGCGCGCCATCCTCGCCGCCTCGCACCTTTGCGCGGAGCATGCGCTGCGCTGCAGCGCGCGGCGGAACGCATCGGTGTCGCCCATCGGAACGGCTGTGACGATCTCACGAGAAGGCTTCAGGCGTGCCAGCTCGCGCGAGACGAGCCCTTCGAACACGACCACCGGCGTGCCGCTGGCAAGGCTCTCGCAGGCCGCCGTCCAGCCCGCCGGCTGCCAGCTCGAGTCCACGATCCCCGCATACGCGGCGGCGTTCTGAAAAAGGAAGCGCAGGAACCGGTAGTCGATCTTCTCGAGAACGACGATGCGGTCGGCCATGCCTCTCCGCTCAGCCTCCGCCTCGAGCTCCCGTACGCCGCTCCTCGCCCCCGACTGGGCGATTCGCACGAGCCTGAGCGAGCAGCCGGCGAAGATATCGAGCGTCTCCCGGTTCAGGCGCTGCTGGCCGCCCGGGAGGATCGCATAGGGACCGTCGAGAAGGCATTCCACGATGTCCCTGTATGCCTCCCCCACGTCGGAGACCGACGACGGGAGCGCATAGAACGCGTGGTCAACGCCGACCCGCATATTGATGACGGGCCGGGAGCGCGGGAGCTGCCTGCGGGCCGCCTCGGCCTGTTCTCGCGTCATAACGACGACGCCGCGCGCCCATCGCGCTGCGAGTCGCGCCATTGCGAGCCTCGCCCGGCGTGCCGCGGGAAGCGGGCCGGCCGTGTCCCAAGTGTATGTGAACATCGCAGCCCGCCGGCCGCCCTTGGGCGACATCATCGCCTGTCGCATGATCCAGCGGACGCCGTGGCTTCCCGACAGCAGCGCCAGATCGGACGAACGCACGGCCTTCGCAAGCTCCTTTGCGCGAAAGACACGAAGAAGCGGGGCGGTGTTGCCGACGTCGTACGCCCGGTCCGCAAGGTCGACGGCGCAAAGGTCGAAGCCTGCGGCATGGCATGCTGCGCCGAATGTATAGGGCAGCGGCAGCCTTGGACGGTCCGGAAACCTTTGAAACGCGTCCTGCCATTCCGGCAGATTGCCGCTTATTGCGACGAGCAGCCGCGGCTTTGCTGAGCCCGCACCATGCGCGCCAATATTCTGCGACGACGTCAGCGACATCAGGCGTGCATCGGACGGATAGGTCCCACAGGCCCGACACGGCGGCGTCGGTAAGGACGCACATCGCGGAGAAGGCCGCGCCGGACCGCGGCGATCATCGGGAACAGCACGATCGCCGTCGAGAGCTCGAAAATCACGGTGAGCCCTGCCAGAAGAGCCGCGATCCACGAGAAGAGCCCGACGGCGGACAGAAACAGCCTTACGGCGTCTCCCGCCAGAAGCGCCCTCAGAATCGCCAGCCCCAGGCTGGCAACGATGACGGCATGGGCAAGCAGCATCAAAGGGGTCCAGAGCAGCCCGCTCTCGATCCACATTGCGCGGATGCCGAACTCGCCCGGCCTTCCGTCGCCCCGGCCGCCGGTCGCGAGACCGTCGCCGAGGAAGGACACCTCGTCCGGAATAAGCGATTTCGCGATGCCCTGGTCGAGCCGTAGCTGTAGATCGTTGTCTTCGATCGTATCGCCAAGGAACTCCAGCACCCGGAACGAGCTTCCTAGCCCGGACTCATTGGATTGAAAGAAGCCGTACGCACCAGCCGCACCCAGAACGACGACCACCGGGATGAAGTATTTCCTGTATCTTCGGCCGGTGCGCGAACGGCTCAATCCCATCAGTGGAACGACCGAGGCAATCAAAGCCGCGGCGACGCCGATGACGATGCGAATGCGCACGCCGGCGACCAGGATAGCCGCCGCGCCGAGCAACAGATTCGCCACGCCCCACAGAAGTTGCCATCGCGTCAGCGTCGGACGTTCGCTTCCGCCCCGCCTGCCGAACGTCAGATAGACGACCGCGCAGCAGAGTTGCAGGAGCGCCATGCTCGAATACCGGTCGGCGCTGACGAAGATCGAGGGAAACCTGTCGTAACTCCCGTAGGCCAGGTTCCGCTGCACGATCCCGCCGTATTCGGTGTAGGCGGTCGAGATCATGAACGAGGGATCGATGAAGAGCTGGATCAGCCCGACGATATCCGCCGGCACCATGAAAACGAGGAAGCACGCGCTCAGCTTCCTGAGATCGAAAGCTGCCGCGTTGTAATCGACGGCCACCAAGAACATGAGCGGCAGGCAGATATACGCCGCCGCGATCGCGACCGGAATCGCTGGCACCCAGAAGGCACTCGTGAGCTGAAGGAGATAGAGGGCCATCAGCGCGATGCACGCGCGGGAAAGCGGCGAGAGGCTCTTGCGCGACCACGCGGGGCTCGGCGCATGCAACATGACCACGAGAACCGCGGCGGCCGCCAGATACACCAGAGCCAACGCCATGCCCGGCGGGACGAAGCGCTTGACGAGGTCGCCGTATACCGCGATCGCGGCGATCCCGATGTAGACGCTGTTGCCCAGCACCGGGCGGTGGCGCGTGATCGGCCGCAAACCGGACGGGCCCGCTAGGCGTGCACCGCTCCTGAAGGGAAGCGGGGCATCCTGCCGGCTGGCGCGCTGAGGAGTCACGATCGGATGAGCGCCGGTTGCGTATGTGCCGGACGCCTGTGTCCGGACCGGGTCGCGGACGGCAACCGGGTCCCGACGCACTCCGCGAAACGCCGCCCGATCAGGGACCACGAGAATCGCTCACAATAAAAGTCAGCGTTCTGCCGGCCGAGCCGGCGCCGCAACTCGGCGTCGCGGCCGAGGGTCATGATCCGCTCGGCGAAATCGGCGGCTGCGCGCCGCCCGAAAAGCGATATTCCCGCGGCCTCGCGCAGGAAGTCGTCCGTCATCGGACCTTCGGTGCCGACGACCGGCAGCCCGTGCTCCAACGCCGCCATGAAGGTCGTCCGCCGCGCCGAAAGCCCTGACCGATGCGGCACCAGGAAAATGTCGCTCAACTGGAGGTGTGCCGAAAGGTCCGCTAGGCAGAGATAGCCAGGAGCAAGCGGGGGCGTTTCGAAGCGGAACCACTCGGTCGGGACTTTTCCCAGGAGCAGCCAGCGATACCGCAAGCCCGAACGGCTCAGGATGCGGTCGACCTCGTCGACGTGCCGCGCCATCCACCGAAGGTTGGTTCCGCCCCCGAACAAAGTCAGCACGATCTCGCCGCCGCGCAGCCCGCAGGCGGCGCGGCGCGCGTCGCGGTCGGCGGAGGCGACGGGCACCATCGAGCCGAGCGGCAGATATTCGGCCGCATGCTCGCCGTGCCACCGGCGAACCAGATCGATCAGCTTGTCGGAGGAGCAGAAGACCGTCTTCGCCGCGCTGGTGATGCGTCTTGCGGCCCGCTCCTGCCCGATGCTGCGGATCACGCTCGGTGGCCAAGTCCAAGAGCGGTAATGGGCCTCGTGGAGTATCACTACCGCTTCGCGCTCGGCGGCCATCTCGCGCCAGAGCTTCGCAAGCTGCCGGTTGGCGCCCCAGTTCCCGGCGAAGAAGAGGACGGGCGTGTATTGGAGAAGGATGCAATCGGCTGGGACGGCATCGATGCGGCGGCGGAGTCGCGAGAGCCACTCCGGGCCGAAAGCATCGCCGATGATCGCGGCGCGCTCCGAAGCGTCTCCGCGGCAGGCGGTGAAAACCGTCTCCCATCCGTGCGGCCGGATCGCATCGGCAAGCCACATCGCATGCTCGCCGATCCCGCAGAAGTGCGGCGGCAGCGTCCGCGTTACGATGTGGAGGCGCATGCGCCGTCTGACGGGAGACGCCCCGTCCGCAGCATCCTGAGGAGAAGCAGGACCTGAACCGAGACGTGCGCCAGAGGATGAATGAGGTTAAGCAGCAATGCGTCGTAGGTCGAGCTCACGCCGTGCGCAGCGATAAACGCGGCCTGCCCAAGCAGGCTTGGCGCCACGATCCAGGTCTGGCCGCGCGTGACGCTGCGGGAGATGAGAATGGTATAGAGGGTCGCTCCTATGACGGTCGCCGCGGCGGCCGACAATGCCAGAGGCAACTCGCGCTCGAGGTGCCCATAATGCGCACCGAGCAGGAAAAGCCACGCGCCAGGGGCGGCGTATGCCACGCCGATGACGGCGGCCGAGCCCGCAACCAACAGCGCAAGAGTCAGGCCGGCAAGCTTGCGGAACGCGCCGAAGCTGCTCAGGCGACCGAACAGCGGCTGCACCAGAAACGGATTGAGCATCGCCACCAGCGCGACAAGCTGCCCAAGGCGACCGAGCGCACCGACTTCGGCCACCGCCGCGGTGTAGCCGAAGAGGCTGAGAAGGAAGATCGATAGGTGCGCCTGCATGGCGGTGTAGGCGACGGACGGCACGAGCGGCACGACGAACGAGCGGATGGCAGCCCGGTGGGCAGGATCGGTGCCTGCACCGGCGCTCATTAGAGGGGCGGTCCGGCGCCTGATCGCGACGCTCCCCGCCACCATGCCAGCGACGTTCACGCCCATCACGATCACCGCATGCGGCCAGAGTGCGACGAGCGGCAGCAACCCCAGGCGGGCGAGAACTTCCGCCATCCCGCTCGTGAACAGCCCCCGCGCGTCGTGGAAGATGCTGAGGATCGCGCGACGCAGCGAAATGCCGATGAAGAGCCATGCATTTACGAAGACCAGCGCCACGATGGCGATCTTCCCCGCGGGGGGAGTTTCGTACTCCGCCAGCATGAGCCACGCGAGCAGAAGGCCCACGGGGGCGACCGCAGCGAAGAGCCATCGACACATGCCTGCGGCCGTGACGATCAGCGATCCGAGCGCCGTGCCGTCGTTGGTGAGCCGCGTGCCTCGGGTCAAGACCGCCTGGGATATCCCGAAGTTCGAACCCAGCGATATCCACGCGAGCAAGGCGCTCGCCGCGGTGTAGAGCGCGTAGTCCTCGACGGGAAGCAGCCACACCAGCGCGAAGCCGAAGGCGAACTGCGTCGCGCGAACCACCCCCTGCCCCGCCAGGAACACGCCCGCCAGCCGCATCGTGCGCATCGCCCGGGCGGCCGCGCCGACGGACGCATCGTCGATCGCGCCGGCGCTCCAAATGCGTCTGCTCCTCAAGCGGGATGGGGGCGAAAGATGAAATTGTGCGTCCCAAGCGAGTTCAATTGCTCATGGAGCACGCGCGCGATGGCGCTCTCGGTCACGTCGCGCGGCGTGCGGGAGAACGTCTGCGCCCGGTAGCCGGCGCGCCAGAACGTTTCGAACGTCTCCTCAAGGCGCGGATTAATCGCGACGCCCGGCGGCTGATGCTCATCGACGCATATCTCCACGATCCATGTTGGTCTCGGCTCGGCCGCTAGCAGCGAACGCGCGCCGGCCAGCACGGATCGCTCGGCGCCCTCAACGTCGATCAGCACGAGACATCGCCGTCCGGCCAACCGCGCGCCGACGGTAGCGTCGAGCGTCGTCACTGGAACCCACCCGAAGTTCCCCGGTGCGTTGTTCGACCAGTCCGGCAGCAGTGACGCGCCGAGCCCGCCGCCGTAGATCTTCATGACGCCGTGCCGGTCCGACACCGCCATCGGGAACAGCTCGATCCGGTGCTCCCACCCGTTGGCGACGACGTTCTTCGTGAGCGCGACGAGGTTCAGGTCGATGGGCTCGAATGCGACGGCGTCGACGCCAGCCTTGAGCGCCATGCAGCAATAATAGCCGATGTTGGCGCCGACGTTGATGAAGAGGTCGTAGCCAGGAACCATCTCCTTGAAGAGCTCGGTCTCCTCCGGCTCGAACGCGCCGCACTGCATCCGCGCGTTCCCGCAGAGCCTGAAGCCGTGCGGGGTTGTGACCGGAAGACCAGACACCTGCCGGGCGTCCCGAAAGCGCCGCAGGCGGCGCCCCACGCCCGGCGCCGCGGTATCGACGACGGACCTTCCGACGCTCCTGAAGAACCTCAGGAAACCCATCCTTGGGTCCCGCGCCGGCCAAGCCCGCCGGATGGGCGGAAGAGGAAATTTCCCGAAGAGAGCGGGACGCCCGGAGGCTCCGGCTCGCGCAGGTAATCCGACGAGACGCTGGTGAAGAATGCGGACACTGCGGGCAGGGTCTCGTCCGACGCTTCCACGAGGCAGACGGGACGGCTCTCCGCAATCGTCTCGCGACCGCCTTCAAGAACATCGAGCTCGTGGCCTTCGACATCGAGCTTGATGAAGCTCACGTCCTTCAGCTCGAGGTCGTCGAGCCGCATGACGCGGACCTCGAGGGTAGCGATACCGGTCTCGCCGGCCATCCTGTCTCCGAGCAGGCTGCCCCACGAGGCGAGCTCCACCCCATTGCGGATTGGCATGTGCAAACGCGCCATGCCGTTCTTCGAGGAGAGGGCAACATCGAGCAGGCGGACGTTGGGGAGGCTGGCGGCGCGGATCATGGCGCTCGCGTCCGGGTTCGGCTCGAACGCGACGACCCGGGCGCAGACGCGCGACATCGCGTAGGTGTAAAGGCCCCAGTTTGCGCCGATGTCGACCGCGGTTCCGCCTGCGCGCACTAGCCTCGATATGCAGAATGCTTCCTTCTCAGGCTTGGCCAGGAAGCGCCGCGCCCAATAGTGCACCGCGAGGCGATGGCGTTTCGGCGTCACGGGCGTGACAACCCGGTGCAAGACGCTGATGGCCCGGCGCTGGCATGCCCGAACGAATGGGTTGGAAATTCCAGCACCTCAGCCGGGCGAAGGGACGGTTGCGGATTCTCGCGCAGCGAAATCGCGCCGGAGCATGATGTCGTCCACCACCTCCGTCACTCTCGCTTCGAAGGCGCCGTAGAAGAATTTGCGGAGCCTCGGCTCGACCCCTCGCCCGCGGCGTGCGAGCGCGTGGAGGATGCCGCGCTCGATATCCGCCGGGTCGCTCGGGTCCACCTGCACGATCAATGCGGCGGCGTCGGGGTCGTCCGCCTCCGACGGGTCCGTGAGCCGCGCCCCGACGACCGGGACGCCGCAAGCCAGCGCTTCGAGGAAGACGAACCGGTAGGGGTAGCGATCGAAGACGGGGTTGCTTCCCGGCATGGCGAAGACATGCGCGAGGCGGTAGTGGTCGGCCTTCTCCGCTTCCGGGATGTGTCCCGTGAAGACGACCCGATCGACCACGCCAAGCTGCTTCGCCTTCTCCTCCAGGCGCGGCCGGTCGGCTCCGTCGCCGACGATCAGGTAGCGGACGTCCGGGATGGCTCGTTCGAGTGCCGGCAACACCTCCATCACCTCGTCGAAGCCCTTGTTTCTCTCCGCCGGATGCGGATCGAGACGCCCGGCGGTCGCAATGACGGTGCGGCTGCCGAGACCGTATCTTTCGATGAGATCGGCTCTCCTGGGCGCGACGCCGAAGGTCTCCGCGTCGATGCAGTTGGGAACGTAATAGTGCCTGGCGTCAGGGATACCCGCCCACACCTTGAGCCGCTCGGCGGTGAAGTGCCGGATCGACGCGAAGGCATCAAGCCTGCGCGCCATGCGGTTCACGAGCCGATGAGGCGTCGGCGACCACGCCTCGATCCCGTAGACGAACGGAAGCACCGGGCATCCGAAGACATGCTTCAGCAGGTGGGCGAACGGCAGAAGGTGAAGATGGCTGCAGACGATCAGGTCCGCCCTGCGCAAGCGGAGGGCGAGTGAGGCGACTGCGGCGGCGTATCCCGGCTTCGACCCGGCCGCGCGTGTTTTGAATCGAAGCTTCTCCGGCATCGGCTCGAGCTCGTACGAGATACTCCGCGGCAGGCACACGACCTCTGCGGTTTCCGGATGACTGCACAAAGCGGCAAGCAGATTCCGGTTGTACTGCGCGATGCCCCCACGGCCGCCAAAGGCGTCGGGCACGAGCGCGATGATGGTCCGATTCAATTGACGGCGCTCAAGGCAAGAGGCTCATCGGATCGCCTCACACTTCCACCACCTCGAAGACATCGATTCCCCTGCGACCGTGCCGGGCCGTGTCGACGCTTACGAAACGCCCGTCGAAGGACCATTTCGGATGGAGGTCGGCCCGGTAGCCGGTGTTGCTGATCTCGGGCATCGAATGGAGCCGCTCCTTCGCAAGCAGCGAGCCGGACGGCAGGTCAACCAGTATCAGGTCGCATGCCCCTTCGCGGTCCGGATAGGTGTCTGTCACGAAGGTGCTCTTGCTGCCGGGCCGGAACGTCATGTGTCCGTCTGCCCGCAGGAAATCGGCGGTGACGCGCGTAGCCTCCCGCGTTCTGTCCTTGAAGAGAAGGAAGCCCTGTCCGCTGAGGTCGAGCCGAGGCGCAGAGCGCCTGAGCGCATGGTAAAGCGGCAGCAGCGGCTTCATCACGAGCCGCGTCGACCAGCGGCGCTTGCGTAGCTCGTGCAGGACGCTGCGCAGGGCGCCGTAGCCGAGGATCCACTCGTCGTCCCGCCAGCAGAAGTGGCTCATCTTGCCGCTGTCGTTCAGGAGGCAGCGGTCCCGCCCGGTGCGGTCCGCCGTGTGGAGGTGGGCCACTATCCCACCGTCACCGGTCCGCCAGCGGTGCAGGAACGCGAAGCGGCTGCCGGACGGATTGAACATGACGTGCTCGAAGTAGTGCGGCCCGTCGCGCATCGTGGAAACCCAGTTCACGGCCAGAAGGTCCCTGAGCGCCACGACCTTGCAGTATTCGCCCGACTCCAGGTCGAGCAGCCAGATGCCGTCCTCGCGATCGACGTCCTTGCGCTTCGCCTGGTTCGCGATGCCGTCGTAATTGTAGGCCGGGCGGAACCAGTAATGCCGCTCGTAGTCGATCGAGAGCGCCCACCTGCCGTCAGCGGACGCCGCGTAGACGGGGATCGGCAGCTCCCGCAGGCTGCCGTCGCACACGTCGCACACGACCGAGACGAAACGGCCGCCGCGCATGTCATTGAATATGATCTCGCGGTCGAAAGCTGGCCCGCGCCATTGCAGCTGGCAGCCCTGCTGCCAGTTCCACGCGCTGGTCTCTGCGATGTTGTGAAAGCGACCGCCCCCGGGAAAATCGAAGGCGCCGATCTCGAGGCGGTCGCCCGCGCGCACGAGACGGTCCATGAATGCCGCCCGCTGCGCCAGGAGCCGGCTCGATTGTCCGTCGAGGGGCGACTTGTCGAAATAGCCGAAGAAGTAGTGGCCGTCCGTCGGCGTCGAAAAGACGTGCCGCAGCTTCATCGAGTCCGGAAGTCAGCCTGCGACCTCGATCTCGGGCAGCGGGAAGATGAGCTTCGTGCCGGCCGCCATCGTCTCGCGCTCGCGCTCCAGGAACTCCGCCCGGAAATGCCAGGGCAGCACGAGATAATAGTCCGGGCTCAGCCGACGCGACTCCTCTTCGCTTACGATCGGGATGTCAGAGCCTATGGTGCGCGCGCCCCACTTCTCGGGATTGCGGTCGGCGGCGTAGTCGACGATCGAGCTGTCGATCCCGCACCATTGCAGAATGGTGTTTCCCTTGGTCGAGGCGCCGTAGACGTGGATACGCTTGCCGTCGCGCTTCAGGTCCCTCAGCAGCCTGTTGAGGTCGGCTCTGTGCTTGTCGATACGCTCCTGGAAGCTCCTGTATGGCCGGTCGGTGTCGAGCGCCAGCTCGAACTCCTCCGTGCGCACCCTCGCGAGCGCCTCCTGCGCCTCGGGAACCGCGTGCCTGCGGCTCTCCTGATGCATCGCGTGGCAGCGGATGCTGCCGCCGTTGATGTCGTTGAACGACACCTTCACGACCTTCATGCCGCACATCCTCATGAGCCGCTCGATTACCGCTAGGCTATAGTACTCGATGTGCTCATGGCAGATCGTGTCGTACGAGTTCATGCCGAGCATGCTCGGCATGTACGACATCTCGAATATCCATATGCCATCCGGGGCGAGTAAAGACTTGAGCGCGCGCACGAAGCCGACCGGGTCCTCCAGGTCGTAGAACATGGCAATCGACGTGATGATGTCGCACTTGTCCTCGCCCAGCGCCGCCTGCACCGCCGCGGAGGGAAAGAAGTCGTGGACGAGCTCGATGGCGCCGCAGAAGCTCTGCGCGATGTTGGACGGATCGACGCCGATCCTGCGATAGCGGTCCGGGTAGCACTTCAGCAGCGTGCCGTCGTTGCAGCCGATATCGAACGCGACGGCGCGGTCTCGACGTATCATCGACGCCGCCTCCTCGGCGATACCACGAAGATGCTCCGTCATGGTGCGGTTCGTGCCGGAGCGGTACCAGTACGACGAGTAGAGCACCTCCGGCGGAACCGTAACCCGCGTCTGAAGCAGGCCGCACGCCGTCTCGTCCTCGGTCGGATCGCAGCGAACCAGTTCCGTCGAGACTTGCCTCAGCGGAGGCGCTGCCTGTCCCGGCTTCACGAACGAGCCCTGCAGATGCTGCGGGCCGAGCTCGATAACCTTGGTCAGAGCTTGCGAGCCGCAGATGCGGCAGGACTTCCGGTAGGTCAGGTGCATTTCGGAACGATCTTGTGCGGGCTAGCGCGCTCCGAACCCGGTCAACACCGTGCGGATCGTCCGTACGGTGATCAGGAGGTCGAGCCAGGGCGAAAAGTGCTTGATGTAGAAGAAGTCGTAGTGGAGCTTGCCGGTCACCTCCTCCACCTCGGCGGCCCAGCCCTGCTGCACCTGCGCCCAGCCGGTGATGCCGGGCCTGACGATGTGCCGGTAGCTGTAGAACGGGATGCGCTCATCGTACCACGCGGAGAGAGGAAGCGATTCGGGGCGCGGCCCGATCCAGCTCATCTCGCCGCGGAGCACGTTCCACGCCTGCGGCAGCTCGTCGATGCGGTAGCGCCGAAGGAACCGCCCGATCCGCGTGACGCGCGGGTCGTCCCCCTCGGTGAAGTGGTTCCCGTTGTGACTCCCCACCCGCATGGTGCGGAACTTGAGGATCGTGAAGGGAACGCCGAAGCGGCCGTAACGCTCCTGTCGGTAGATTATCGCCCCGCCGTCGAGCAGCCGTATGGCAATCCCAACCAGCAGCAGGAGCGGCAACAACAGCAACAGGAGAACCAGCGCGGCGACGATGTCGAGGCCGCGCTTGCAGGCGAGCTGCCGTTTCATTGCCAGGAGGCGGGCAGGCCCCGATCCGGCTACGGGGCCATCCCAGGACCACTCGCCGACACCGGAGGGACTTGGCACTTTGCCGGCATCTTGGAAAGCTTCGGCGTCATGGAGCATCGCGGGTGGCTTTCATGGCGGCAGGCGGTTGCT
>CAZARE010000341.1:0-10667 GCA_964487455.1 uncultured Propylenella sp. | reverse complement strand
CTTCCCATCCTTTCGCGTGAAGTTTGCCGACCGGCCGCCGAAGCGCGCCGGCTCCGACGAAGTGTGGGACATCGCCGAAGATGCACTTCGCGAAGCGACGCGCGCCGCCGGCTACGAGGTGGAGCTGAACCCGGGCGAAGGCGCCTTCTATGGGCCGAAGCTCGAATTCGTATTGACCGACGCCATCGGGCGCGACTGGCAATGCGGCACCCTGCAGGTGGACGCGGTGATGCCGGAGCTGCTCGGTGCGTCCTATGTCGGGGAGGACGGCGGCAGACACCGGGTCTACATGTTGCACCGGGCGATCCTCGGCTCGTTCGAGCGCTTCATCGGAATCTTATTGGAGGATTCCGCCGGGCGGCTGCCGCTGTGGCTGGCGCCGGTGCAGGTGGTCGTGGCGACGATCACCTCCGAGGCTGACGGCTATGCCGGAACGGTCGCCGCTCGTCTCAGGGGAGCCGGCCTCCGCGTCGTCGCCGACCTCCGCAACGAGAAGATCAACTACAAGGTCCGCGAGCACTCCGTCGCCCATGTCCCGGTCATCTTCGTCGTGGGGCGGCGCGAGGCCGAGGAGGCGACGGTCTCCATCCGCCGCCTGGGCGGCAAGGATCAGCAGGTGTCGAAGCTCGATCAGGCGGTCGCGGACATCGTCAGCGAGGCGACGCCGCCCGATCTGCGCTAGGCGCGCATCTGGTCGTTACTCGGCGGCCGGGCCGGCCGTCCGGTCGGGCGCGGCCGGCGGCTCCGGCTGCACCAGCGTGCCCGTCTCCGGCCGGACGAGATCGGCAAGTCGCACTTCGACGTCGCGCTCGATTCCGGCTTCCACCGAGAAATCGCGAGAGTAAATCTCGCGCTCGTGCTCGGCGATCGCCGTGTAGTTGCCTGCCGCGAGAACGATCGACGGGAAGGCGCCGATCGATTCATGCACCGTGAGCCCGTCCTGTGTGGTCACGGTCCAGCTCGTATTGGCGAGCGCTTCGCCGCCTTCCTCCGAGACGAGCTTGAGCGTGACCTCGGCGCCGGTATGGCGCATGACCGCCTCGGTCAGCTTGCCGGCACCCACCTCGATATCGGCGCGCACGATCGCGTTGACGTTCCCGTAGCGGCTAATCACGTGATAGGTGCCGGCGCTGAGGCGGATGAGCCGGCCAGCGGAGGCCTGGGGCACGACGGTGACAAGGTCGCCGTTCGCGTTCTCCTGCATGATCTCGAAGGAGAGACGATCGGGCGGCACCGGGTTTCCCTCGCCGACCTCCGAATCCAGGATTAGGCCGCCGGCGTTCAGCACCAGCGACTCCATCTGGTCGTCGTCGCCGACGGTGACGCGTTTGGTCGCGCCGGCGCGACCGAAGGCGGCGTGTATCAGGTAGTCGCCGGGCGGCAGCCTGACGCCGGCCGTGCCACCCGGCGGCGTCTCATGAACGAGCGGCAACTCGCCGTCGGGGCCGGACTGCGCGGCGAAGATCCGCCAGATGATTCCCTCCGTCACCGGCCCCCCGTCCTCTGTGAGGCGCGCTTCCAGCACGAGGTCGTGACGCGGACCGGGAGCGACCACGAGCGGCGTGCTGTCGCGGCCGGGGGTCTGGGCCGTGCCTTGCGCGATGGCGGGCCACGCCGCGAGCAACACAAGAAGGAGTGGTCCAATGCGCAGCATAGGGGCCATAAGCCGGTGGAATCCATTCCAATGGACTGGCAATCCGGGGAACCCGTGGTAAGCCCGCCAGCATGGCGAATTCAAGACCTGAGGGTCCGAAGCTGGACGAGCGGCTCGCCGGATACCTGAAGACGCGCCGCACCGTTCCGGCCGCCCAGCTCGGCGAACCCGCCCCTGACCCCGAGACGCTCGCATCGATGCTCACCATGGCGGCGCGCGTCCCGGACCACGGCAAGCTGGCGCCGTGGCGCTTCGTCCTCTTCGACGCGGAGAGCCGCGCGGCGGCCGTCGAGGGGCTCTTGCGCATCGCCGAAACGCATGCCGACGAGAAGGAGCGGCCGCTGCGCATGGCGAAGGCCAAGGGCTTCGGCGACGCGCCGCTCGTTGTAGCCGTGGTCTCGACCGCAGACCCCAACCATCCCAAAATCCCGCTGTGGGAACAGCAGCTATCCGCCGGTGCGGTCTGCCTCAACCTCCTGCACGCGGCCAAGGCGCACGGCTTCTCCGCGCAATGGCTGACCGGCTGGTACGCCTACGACGAAGAGGCGTTGCGCTGGCTCGGCTTGAAGGACGGCGAAAGAATCGCCGGCTTCGTGCATATCGGCACGGCGCAGATGCCGCCGAGCGAGCGCGACCGGCCGGACGTCGAAACGCTCACCAGCGCCTGGCGCGCCGAAGGGTAGGTTGTCGGGCTGGGCGCCGCCGGTCGCTGGCGCGACTCCGCTGCCCGTGCGGACGATTTCACCCGATGTCCTCAGCGGCCGCGCGTCCGGCTTCTCGGCCCGAGAACAGGCACCCGCCGAGGAAGGTCCCCTCCAGGCTCCGGTATCCGTGGTACCCGCCGCCCCCGAAGCCCGCGACTTCGCCGACGGCATAGAGCCCCGGCACGATCTCGGCGCCGCGCGCGCCTTCTCCGCGTCGCAAACATCGCCCGCCAAGGTCGGTCTCCAGCCCGCCCAGCGTCTTGCGCGTCAGAATGCTGAGCTTGACGGCGATCAGAGGCCCGAACTTACGGTCGAGGATCCGGTGCGGCCTGGCCGTGCGGATCAGCTTGTCCCCGAGATAGCGGCGCGCGTTGTGGATGCCCATGATCTGCGCGTCCTTGGAGTAAGGGTTCTCGATCTCGCGGTCGCGCGCGACGATCTGGCGCTCGATGTCCTCAAGCTTCAGGAGATCCGTCCCGACCCGCTTGTTCATGCCGGCGACAAGCTCGGCCAGCGTGTCGGCGATGACGAAGTCCGCGCCGTGCTTCTTGAAGGCCTCGACCGGGGCCGGCGCGGATTTCCCGATCGCCCGCCGCGCGACCATCGACCATTTTCTCCCGGTGATGTCCGGGTTCTGTTCGGAGCCGGAGAGAGCGAACTCCTTCCGAATGATCGCCTGCGTGGTGACGAACCAGCTGTAACCGAAACCCGACCGCATGATGTGGCCAAGGGTCGAGAGGGTGTCGTAGCCGGGGTAGTTGGGCGCAGGCAGCCGCTCGCCCGCCGCGTCGAACCACATGGAGGACGGCCCGGGCAGGATGCGGATTCCGTGATCCTTCCAGATTGGGGACCAGTTCCGAAGCCCTTCGACATAGTGCCACATGCGGTCGGCATTGATGATGTTGGCGCCGGCTTCACTCGCAATGCCCAGCATGCGGCCGTCGACATGAGCGGGAACGCCCTTCACCAGGAAATCGGGCGGCCTGCCGAGCCGGTCGGGCCATGACCGGCGCACCAGATCCAGGTCGCCTCCGATCCCGCCCGAGGCGACGATGACGGCGCTCGCTGCGATCTCGAAGTCGCCGACGATATCCCGGTTGCTTTCACGCCCACGCTCGGCGTCGTCGGGCGCAAGGACCGACCCCGCAACCCCGGTGATCGCGCCATTTGCGACAACGAGGCGGTTCACCCGATGGCGGAAACGGAAGGTCAGCCGGCCGGCTTTCTCGTGCTCGCGCGCACGCCGCTCGAAAGGCTCTACCAATCCGGGTCCGGTTCCCCATGTCACATGGAAACGCGGCACAGAGTTACCGTGCCCGTCGGCGGCGCTGCCGCCGCGCTCGGCCCAGCCGACGATCGGGAATATCCGGTGCCCCATGGCGCGCAGCCAGGCGCGCTTCTCGTCGGCGGCGAACTCGACGTAGGCCCGCGCCCATTTCCTTGGCCAGTGGTCCTCGTCTCGGTCGAATCCTGCGGTCCCCAGCCAGTCCTGCCAGGCGAGGTCAATCGAGTCGCGGATGCGCAGGCGGCGCTGCTCGGGCGTATCCACCATGAACAGGCCGCCCAGCGACCAGAAGGCCTGGCCGCCGAGATTCCTCTCGCTTTCCTGCTCGACCATGATGACGCGGCGCCCCGCGTCGGCGAGCTCCGTCGCCGCGACGAGCCCTGATAGCCCGGCTCCTATGACGAGCGCGTCCGCTTGATCTGTCATGTGCCCCGGATCGCAATGCGCACGGCCATGTCGATCACGCTTGCGCGTCCGGCCGCCACCGTCGCGCCCGCGCCAAGAGCCGCTCGGCCGCCTTCAGGTGGGGGCGGTCGAGCATCTGGCCGTCGAGCGAGGTGACACCGGTATCGCCGAAGAGCGAGAACGCCTCCACCACGCGCTCGGCATGGGCGATCGCCTCCTCGCCCGGCGTGAAGGCTTCGTTGATGATCGTCGCCTGATCGGGGTGGATGGCGAGCTTGCCGGCAAAGCCGTCGCGCGCCGCGGCCGCGCATTCGCGTTTCAGTCCGTCGAGGTCGCGGAAGTCGGTGTAGACCGTGTCGAGGGCGTCGACGCCGGCCGCGGCCGCCCCGAAGAGACACAGGTTGCGCGCCAGCTCGGCGGGGGCCGTCCAGGCGCCGTCGGCACGGCCGGTCTCGGCGCCGACATCGGCGGCGAGATCCTCCATGCCCCAGGCGAGGCCGGCGAGCCGCGCGCTCCACCCGGCATAGGTGCCAAGGCCGAAGAGCGCCGCAGCCGTCTCCGTGGCGATCGCCACGATCTGCGTCGTCCCGTCGGGGATGCCGTGCAGCGCCTCGCGCACGGCGATCCGGGCATCGAGCTGGGCTACGTCGGCGCCCCCCGCCGCCTTGGGGAGCACGATCCCGTCCGGCGCGCCGGTCATCACGACGTCGAGGTCGCCCTCGGCGAGCGGCGTGTCGAGCCCGTTGATGCGCACGTAGAGCGGCGGCGGGTCGGGGGCGTCGCCGTGATCCTGGAGGAAGGCGAGGACCGAGCGGCGGGCCGCCTCCTTGTTCACCGCCGCGACCGAATCCTCAAGGTCGAGGATCAGGGCGTCGGCCGCGCTCCCGAAAGCCTTCAACAGCTTCTCCGGCTGGTCGCCCGGAACGAAGAGCAGCGATCGCAAGCTATTTCGCCTTCTTCTTCATGAAGGCTTGGCGCCGGCATTCCGCCACCAGCGTGTCGTGCTGGTTGAAGCATTTGTGCTCGAACTCGACGATGCCGGCCTGGGAGCGCGATTTCGACTCGCGTCTTCCCACAACTCTGGTGGTGACGTGGACGGTATCGCCCTGGAACAGCGGATTGGGGAAGCGCACCTCCGTCATGCCGAGATTGGCGATGGTCGTGCCGACCGTGATGTCGTTGACGGAGATGCCGATCATCAGGCCAAGCGTGAACAGCGAGTTCATCAGTGGCTGGCCCCATTCCGTCTCCGTCTCGCAATAGTGACGGTCGATGTGCAAAGGCTGGGGGTTCAGCGTCATGTTGGAGAAGAGCATGTTGTCCATCTCCGTCACGGTACGCCTGAGCGGATGCTCGAACACCCGCCCCTCCTCAAGCTCCTCGAAATAAAGACCGCCCATCGTCCTCACTCCCCTGGCGTCCGGCGACTAGACCCCGAAAGCCCGGTCCTCGGCAACGATTCGTTAAGCCTGCCTGTGCACGATCCGTTAACGCTGCAGGTTTGGCCAAAGCGCGGGGACGTCGGGGGTTATGAGCGCGATCGTCGAACAGTTCCTTAATTGGGCCCGGCAAGCGCCGGCCGAGCGGCGCGAGGAGGCGGCGCGGGCGCTCGTGCGCTCCTATCTCCAGTCGCCGCTCGGCCCGGAGGAACGCATCGGCGTGGAGGCGGCGATCACCGTGCTCCTCGACGACGGTGCGACGGAGGTGCGTCTGGCGCTTGCCGAAGAGTTGGCCGACAGCGAGCTAGCTCCGCAGCACGTGATCTTGTCGCTTGCAGCGGACAAGGATGCCGTGGCCGTGGTGGTGGCGGAACGCTCGCCGCTGATCCTCGACAGCGAGCTTGTCGACATGGCGGCGATGCGCGGCGAGGCGGTGCAGGCGGCCATCGCCAATCGCCCGTTCCTGTCGCGTGCGGTCTCGGCCGCGATCGGGGAGGTGGGCACGGTAGGCGCCTGCCGGGCGCTGATCCTGAACCGCGGCGCGCGCATCCCGCGTTTCACGCTCGACCGCATCGTTGCGCGGCACGGCGACAGCCCGGAAATGCGGATGACCTTGCTTGAGCGCGAGGACCTGCCGCTCGACGTGCGCGAGGTGCTGCTCGGCAAGCTTGCGGAAGCGCTGCGCGAGCTTATCGTCAGCCATGAATGGATGGAGCCGAAGCGGGCCGATGCGGTCGTCCGCGATGCTCGCGAATGCGCTACCATCGCCGCATCGTTCGAAGCGCCGGCCGACAATATCCCGGCGCTCATCGCGCAACTGATGGCGGGCAAGGCGCTGACCCCCGCCTTTCTCATCCGCGCCGTCGCGGCCGGCCAGACGCTGCTCTTCGAGGCGGCGCTGGCGGCGCTCGCCCAGGTGCCGCAGGAGCGCGTCAGCGCGCTCGTCGCGTCGGGCCGCAGCTCGAACCTGCGGGTGCTCCTGCGGCAGGCCGCCCTGCCGCGCCGCACCTTCCCCGCCTTTACGGCCGCGATCGAGGTCATCCGCAGCGGCGATTTCGACGCGGCTGACAGCGACTACCGCCGCGCCACGCAGCTCATCGACGCGATCGTGGAGCGCTACCGGCGGCGGCCCGACCGCGAGCTCGACCAGATACTGATGCTGCTCCGCCGCTTCGCGCGGGAGGCCAAACGCGCCGCCGCGCGCGGCTACGCCGAGGAGCTCAGGGAGGCGGCTTAGCCGCCGGGAGCCGTCGTCGTCGATTTCTTTACCATTTCCCGTCACCCTTTCATCGATTGGAATGGTTGGCGTCCGGTTAGCACCGGCCGGGATTTTGTATGCGTATCTTTCCGAGCTCATGTCGCGCCGCCGGCTGTTCGGCCCTTGCCTCGCTTCTGTTCGTCGCAGCCTGCGGCACCGTTCCCTCCGGCAGCGGCAACAGCCTCGCTTGCATGGCGCGCGTCATGTATTTCGAATCTATCCGTTCCAGCGATGACGGCATGCTGGCGGTCGGCACGGTGGTGATGAACCGCGTCGAATCGAAGGAGTTTCCAAATACGGTTTGCGGGGTTGTCGGACAGAAGAACCAGTTTGCCCCCGGAGTGCTCTCGCGACCGATGAGCGAGGGGAAGAGCAAGGAGAGAGCCGAACGGGTGGGGCGCGCCGTGCTAAGCGGAAAACGCCACCGCGGCGTTGGCAAGGCCATGTACTTTCACACCGCCGGGCGCACCTACCATTATAAGAACATGCACTATGTGTTGGTGGCGGGTGGCAACGCGTTCTACACGCGCAAGCCCCAAGCGGGCCAACGCTACATTCCACGCACGCAGATCGCCGCGGCCGGTCCGAACACGTCGCTCGAGGCGTCGCGCGGCTTTGCGCTCTTCCGCTCGCACCAGCCGACCCGCGTCGCCGCCGTCGCGCCAAAGCGGACGCCCGCTGCGAAGGCCGCCGCACCCGCGGAAGTCACTATCGAGCAACTGATCATTGCGAGCGCCGGCTGGTAGCCTGGCGTCGGTCCGCTCTGATCCGCGTCGAGCGGATGCTCTAGTAGCGGAACTGCTCGGCGAGGATGCGCTCGTCCCAAGAATGGTCGCGGTCGAACATGATGAGGCAGGAGGAGTCCTTATCCTCCTCCACCAGCACCTCCACCACGCTCTTGAACTCGATGTGGTCGGCCACGGCGTTGACCGGCCGCTTGTCGGCTTCCAGCACGGAGATGGCTACCTTGGCGCGATCGGGCAGAAGCGCGCCGCGCCAGCGCCGCGGTCGGAAGGCGCTGATTGGCGTCAGCGCCAGCAGCGGCGCATTGATGGGCAGGATAGGCCCGTGGGCGGAGAGATTGTAGGCGGTGGAGCCAGCTGGCGTCGCTACCAGGATTCCGTCGCAGATCAGCTCCTCCTGACGTATCTTGCCGTCAATGGTGATCTTCAGCTTCGCCGCCTGATAGGACTGACGCAGGAGCGACACCTCGTTGATGGCGCGGGCAATGTGCCTCTTGCCGTCGGCGCCGGTGACCGTGGCGAGAAGCGGATGGATGGTCTCGATCTTTGCGGCGGCCAGACGCTGCGGCAGAGCGTCGGCGCTGTACTCATTCATGAGGAAGCCAACGGAGCCGCGGTTCATCCCGTAGATCGGTTTTCCTTTGCTCATATATTCATGCAGCGCCGTCAGCATGAGGCCGTCGCCGCCGAGCGCGACAATCACGTCGGCCTCGTCCCTTGGGACCTCGCCATAGCGCGCGCGCAGAACTGCGGCGGCCTGCTCGGCTTCCGGCGCGTCGCTGGCGAGAATGGCGATCGACGTCATGATTCGCTCCCCACGGTGTCGTAATATGGTGGTGAGCGAATGGCGAGGGGGCGAGGGGTGAATGGTGAGTGGTGAATAGTGAATAGGGGTCGCGCATAAGCTATCGGTCGCTCGCCGCATCAGGTTCGCCGCCCACCCTCCTATTCACCGTTCACTATTCACCACTCAATTTGGGAGAGCGACGATGGCCGAAACAGACTCTGCGCCGATGGCGCTCGTCTATTGCCCGTGTCCCGATCTCGCCGCGGCGAAGAAGCTCGGCGGCGGACTGCTCGATGCGCGGCTCGCCGGCTGCATCAACATCCTGCCCGGCATGGTCTCGCTCTACGACTGGGAGGGCGTGCGGGAGGAGGCTGCGGAAACGGTGCTGATCGCCAAGACAAGCGCCGGTAAGGCGGGCGAGGCACGAACCTTCATCGAACGCGAACACCCCTATGACGTGCCGGCGATCCTGACGCTGCCGCTGGCCGATGTGAATGCCGACTATCGCGCTTGGCTGCTGGCGGGAATGTCGTAGCGCAACGGTCCGGGAGACTCATCGTTTGTTAACGATGAGATAGGCTCGAATGCTGTCCCGGCGCCGCGAGCGGCGGCGGTGCGTTGACGATTGTTAAACAGGCTCAGTCTAAATGGGTGAGCTCCGGTGTAATGGGGAAGCACCGGGCCGGCGGTTACTGACCCAGAGGTTAACCCTGCCGGACAGCCTCCCCTGGCATGTTGGTTAAGAGCCGGTTAGGTTCATCATCGACCGGCGAGCCGGCAGATGGAAAGTTGAAGGCGGCTCGGATCTTGAGGAGATAGGGTAATGGGTAAGCTCAATATCGGCGTCGAAATCCGCGATTTCGATCTGGAGCGTATGGGCTTTTCGCTGTCCGTGCTGGACGAAGCCAAGAAGCGGCAGACTTCCGAAGCCTACCTTCGCATGACGCTGGCGGAGCTCAACGTCTTCCTGGCGGCGCTGAAGGCCGCCCACGGCGAGATCGACGTGTCGACCGTGGAGCCATCCGGCGTGAGCAAGCTGCCGACGGTGAAGGTCAGCCGCCAGCGCGGCGACGACAACGCCCCCGATTTCCGCGCCGAGAAGTTCGTCGCCGCGGAATAGCGCCGGCATCTGGCCGCGCAGTTTCGGCCCACCGCGCGGCACTCAGGCTGCCTTTTCGCATGAGTTCGCCGCGCCCGCGCGGCGAACGCTCCTGCTTACCTCGATCGGCTCGGCGATCTCGGCTAAAGGCCGCCGCCCTGAATCGCGAAGCACGCGTAGTACTGCTCCTGGGGGAGCTCGGCGTTCGTTGCGCAGAGATCAAAGACGACTAGGTCCGTCTCGTTCGAATATTGCAGATAGGGTCCGATCAAGAAGCGACCCTCGCCGCTCTCGAAGTAGCCGAAACGGTCGATTCGTCCGGCCACCGCCGGGTGGGATGTCTCGATCGCCGTCTTCAGCGCGTCGCCCTCGAGGAAATTGTCGGGCAGCTGGTCGAACGGCCCGTCGTAGTAATTGTTGACGGCGGCATTGGCGAAGTGGACGCCGATCAGGATTTTGCGCGGGATGTGCTGGTCCAGATAGAACGCAAATCCTGTCCGGTGGCCGACCAGGATGCGCTCCGAGTAGCCGGTCGGACGCAGCTGCTCCGGCACTGGCGCCTGCTCATTCAGGATGTAGTGGAAAATCTTCAGATCGCGGTTGAACAGCAGAAAGAACTGCAGGCCGCTCTCGTCATAGACCGGCCCGAGATAGTCGTCGGCCGCGCTCAACAGCTCCGGCGGTGGAACTGTGTCGGAAAGATCGTTGAGCCGGAACGTGACGGCGCGGCCACGGAACTCGACCCGGTAGGTGAGGTCGTCCAGCTTCTCCAGGTCGACACCGTCCGCACCCGTGAACGGCCTGTAGGACATGTCGCCTTCCTTGCCGCTGACGGTCGCCGCCGGGAAATAGGCGAAATGCACGACGCCCTCGTCGCGGTCGAGGGCGGCGAGGCGAATGTTGCCGGCGTAGTCGAGGCCGCCGTGGCGGAAGCTGAAATAGTAGTAGTTCTCGGTTGGATAGACGTGCACCTCGTCCGGCAGGCTGCGAAGGACGAAGTCGAACGCAGCCTCGACGTCCCCGATGTCAAATCCAGGCGTCTTGTTCAGATCCTCCAGCATGTGCTGGTTGGTGCGGAGCTCGGGCTCGTCGCCCGCTGCAAGGGCAGGCAGGCCGGTCGCAGCCATCGCGAGGAGAACCGCCCCGACGATAGGGCTGCAAACGCACAAGCGCGCGCGCAAGGCTTGACACCGCGAGGAATCCGTCATGTCCGCTCCCTACTTTAACGACTTGATGTCAGTCCGGATTGAAGAGCCGCGGCACGATCCGGATCGTGCCGCCTTCCTGCTGCTT
>CAZARE010000340.1:0-4004 GCA_964487455.1 uncultured Propylenella sp. | reverse complement strand
AAGAGACAATGTCTTATCTGCGATTCTTCATGATGATCGGCACATCCACGGTCGTCATGTTCGGGCTCATGTATCTGAATACATACGCTCTTGAGCATGTTCTGTTTAGCGAGACCCGCACTTACATGGCCTTGATCATGGGCGCCACCATGGCGATCGTCATGCTCTCGTTTATGCTCGCGATGTACAAGAACAAGCTTGCCAATATCGCCATATTCGCCGGCAGCGTTGTGGTGTTCTCTCTTGCCCTCTTCCTGGTGCGCAGTCAGGTCACGGTGGGGCAGACCTCTTACATGAGAGCGATGATCCCGCATCATTCGATCGCAATCATGACCAGCGAGCGGGCGAGCATCCGCGACCCTCGCGTGCGCAAGCTTGCGGACGAGATCATCGATGCTCAAGAGCGGGAGATCGCCTTGATGAAGTATCTCATCAGGGATTTGGAGACCCCTAGTGCCGGCGTGGCAGCCGCGTCTTCCTGGCCGCCGCCACCGGCCGAGGTCGTGCCGCCATCGCGAGCCATTCGCGAAGCGAACGTGTCGTCGGTCTATCCGGAGTCCATGACCGTTGAGGAGTACGGCAAGGTCGTGCCGCAGGGGCCTCAATGCGCGTTCTCGATGACAGCCGCCGGCATACCGGTCCTCGTCATAGAGGCCGGCGGGTCGCCCGACGCACGGGGAGTTATGAAGCTCAACGGCAAGCTCGTGGAACTGCGGCCAGCGAATGGCGTCGTTGGGCCGCCTCTGGGTGCGGCAATGGCCGCGGAAGGAATTGCCGCCAGCGTCGTCCCGGCGGGCGAAGCCGGAGAGGCCAGCGACGGCGCGCGCCGGGAAGCCGCCCTCCGCTTCAGGCTCAATGGCGCGGAAGAGGTCGGTTTCCAGGGCTTTCTTACCTGCGGCCAGCAGCGGTGAAGGAGCGTCTGGCGTTTACGGTCGAGCAACCGCTGAGCAACAAAGCTACGGGATGGCGCTCCTATCCCGCTTGCCTCTCGTGCAGCCGCGCATCGAACCTCGACCGCCGGCCTGTCGGCACCGACTGGGAGAAGTAGGCGCTTGATCTTGGGACGGCTTCCCGTCGGGGATTCAAGACTGCTCGGGTTCCCGTCGCGCGAACACCGGCTGCCCCGCACCCGTCAAGAGAACAAGTGAGATCTGTGTCAGTGTGGTGCCCAGGAGAGGACTCGAACCTCCACGCCTCGCGGCACACGGACCTGAACCGTGCGCGTCTACCAATTCCGCCACCTGGGCATTTTGCCGAAGCATGATCTTGTCCGAAAACCGGTATCCACTTTTCGGGATCATGCTCAAAGCGGGCCTGCCTTAGGGCTTGACCCGGAAGGTGTCAACGCCGAGGGCTCGTTCCATGAACTCCGTCTCCTTCGCCTCGATCGGCGAATGCATGATCGAGCTGTCCGGCCGCGGCGACAACCTCTGGCAGATGGGCTTTGCCGGCGATACCTTCAACACCGCTTGGTACGCGCGCGCGTTGCTGCCCGCCGAGCGGCGCGTCGCCTATGTCACGGCGCTCGGCGACGATCCGTTCTCGCAGCGCATGCAGGCCTTCATGGACGACGCGGGCGTCGAGACCGACCGCATCCACACAATCCCGGGGAAGCGACCTGGGCTCTACGCCATCACGCTCAAGCAGGGAGAGCGAAGCTTCACCTATTGGCGCGGCGAAGCGGCCGCGCGGCAGCTCGCCGACGATGCGGACTGGCTCGATCGGGCGCTCGCCGGCGGAGAGCTCCTCTATTTCTCCGGCATCACCCTCGGCATCCTGACGCCTGATGCCCGGCAACGCTTCTTCGGGGCGATCCGCAGAAAGCGGGAGGCGGGAACGCTCGTCGCGTTCGATCCGAATTTTCGCCTGGCGCTGTGGCCGAACGCCGATGAGGCGCGGGAAGCTATGGAAACGGCCCTTAGACACGCCGACTTCGCGCTGCCCACCTTCGACGACGAGGCCGAGCTCTTCGGCGACGCAAGTCCCGATGCGACGGCGGACCGTCTCGCCGGCCTCGGCATCAAGGAGATCGTCGTGAAGAACGGCGCGGAGCCCTGCCTGGTGGTGGCCGAGGGCATCCGAGCCTTCATCGAGCCGGCGCAAGCGCCGCGCATCGTCGACACGACCGGCGCCGGCGATTCCTTCGGCGGCGCTTATCTCGCCGCGCGGCTCCTGGGCCGTACGCCCGAGGAGGCGGCAAGGCTCGGCCACGCCGTCGCCGCCGAGGTCATCGGCGTGCACGGGGCGCTGGCGAAGATCGAACGCGACTGGATCGAGGCGATGCTGGCAAAGATGCGGGGGGCCTGAGCCCCCCGCGAAAGCAGCCGATCCCGTCGAAGCTACATCGCCATCGCCTTGTCGGTGATCTCATGCGTCCAGGCGCCTTCCGGCGCCTTGCTGATCACCGGGTCGGAGCCGCCTGACATTAGCGTCTCCACCGTGCGCTCGTAGTCGGCCGGATCGAGCGCGCCGTCCGAGCCCTCGGTGAGCTTGTTGATCTCGCCCATCATGCGTTTTTGATGCTTCTCCGTCTGCGCGCCGGTGGCGTCGTTCTCCAGCACGATCTCGGCCGCCTCGTCGGGATTCTCGCGGGCGTAGGTCCAGCCCCGCATCGAGGCTTTAACGAAGCGCGCCATCTTGTCGACGAAGGCCGGATCCTGAAGGTTGCTTTCCAGCACGTAGAGGCCGTCCTCCAGCGTCGACACGCCCTCGTCCTCGTATTTGAAGACGACGAGCTCGTCTTCCGGGATGCCGGCGTCGATCACCTGCCAGTATTCGTTGTAGGTCATCGTCGAAATGCAGTCGGCCTGCTTTTGCAGCAGCGGGTCGACGTTGAAGCCCTGCTTGACCACCGTCACGCCGTCCCCGCCGCCTTCGGTCGGAATGCCGAGCTGGCTCATCCACGAGAGGAACGGGTACTCGTTGCCGAAGAACCAGACGCCGAGCGTCTTGCCGCGGAAATCCGCCGGCGATTCGATCCCGGTCTCCTCGCGGCAAGTCAGCATCATGCCGGAGCTCTTGAACGGCTGGGCGATGTTGACGAGCGGCACGCCTCGTTCGCGCGCGGCGAGCGCCGCCGGCATCCACTCGATGATGACGTCGGCGCCACCGCCGGCGATCACCTGCGGCGGGGCGATGTCGGGACCACCCGGCTTGATCGTCACGTCGAGCCCCTCTTCTTCGTAGAAGCCCTGGTCCTTGGCGACGTAATAGCCGGCGAACTGCGCCTGCGTGACCCATTTGAGCTGCAGGGTCACTTGGTCCTGCGCCGATGCCCCTCCCGCCTGCACCGCCACAGCCAGCGACAGAACGACACCTCCTGCGATAAGCCTTCTCATATGACTACCTCTCCCTTTTGGGCGCCCGTCCCTCAACGATAGGACGGGTGCCAGAACGTGAATGTCCGCTCCACGACGCTCACCAGCCCGTAAAAGGCAGAGCCGGCGAGTGCCGCGACTGCGATCTCCGCCCACACCATGTCGATGGCCAGCCGCCCGACCTCTGTCGAGATGCGGAAGCCCATTCCCACGATCGGCGTCCCGAAGAACTCTGCAACAATCGCGCCAATCAAGGCGAGCGTGGAATTGATCTTCAATGCATTGAAAATGAACGGAAGTGCGGCGGGGAGACGCAGTTTCACCAGCGCCTGCCAGTAGCCGGCTGCGTAGGTATGCATCAAGTCGCGCTCTTGGGCGCCGGAGGCGGCGAGCCCGGCGACCGTGTTCACCAACATCGGGAAAAAGGTCATGACGACGACGACCGCCGCCTTGGAGGGCCAGTCGAAGCCGAACCACATGACCATGATCGGGGCGATGCCGACGATCGGCAGCGCGCTCACGAGGTTGCCGATCGGGAGCAGCCCACGCCTCAGGAACGGGATGCGGTCGGCGACGATCGCGACCGCGAAACCGGAGAGGCAGCCTATGGCGTAGCCGATCAGCACGGCCTTGAGGAACGTCTGGCGGAAATCCGCCCAGAGGGTCGGCACGGAGGCGATGATGCGG
>CAZARE010000339.1:0-4793 GCA_964487455.1 uncultured Propylenella sp. | reverse complement strand
ATGAGGAATATGATCGTCGGAAAGATGAACATATTGCGGATGGTCAGATCGCTCCATCCGCGGGTCGCCGCTCTCGATCGAGGGTCGAGCGTCGCAAAAACTGCCACGGATGCCTCCCGAGTCCCCGACATTGAGACCGGGGGTTAGCCCCCGGTCCCGCTTCGCGCGTTTCGCGCCGCTAGTTTCCTAACGTCGCGTTCCAGTCGGCGACGAGAGCGTCAAGCGCTTCCTTGGCCGACCCTTCGCCCGTCGTGATGTATGGGTGCAGGCGGTCGTTCATCTGGAAGAGCATGTCCGCGAAAACCGGAACGGCCCAGAAGTCCTTCACAATCTCCATGGAATCCGCAAAGGCCTGATTGTATGGCGTCGCATTGAGGAACTCCTCCGAGTTCAGCACTGCGGCATGGCAGGTGTAGCCGCCGAGCTCCGCCCACTTCTTCTGGACATCCTCACGGATGAACCACTCGAGGAACTTGAACGCCTCCTCCTGGTTCTGACTGTAGCTGACGACCGAGATGCCCTGACCGCCGAGCGCCGCGTGCTGGTCGCCGTTCGGCCCCGGCGGGTTGGCAAAGTAGCCGGTCACGTCGGCGTGCGGGTTGGTGGCCGGGTTGTCCAGCGCCGGGAAGAAGGCGAAGTAGTTCATGTTCATCGCCACGAGGCCCTCGGTGAAAGCCTGATTGTTCTCGGCGAAGAACGCCTGCGTCCAGTTCGGCGGGGTGAACGTGTAGAGCTTGCGGTAGGCCTCGAGCGCCTCGACGTTCTCCGGCGAGTTCAGGATGCCTTCGACTTCGCCGGTCTCGTAGTTGCCAAGGTCACCACCCCAGGTGAAGATGGTCTGCTCGACGCCCATCGCCATCGCGTCATACGCGGTCTGCGTATACAGCGCGACGCCGTACTTGTTCTCGTCCGGCCGGGTGAAGAACTCCGCGATGTCGATAAGCTGGTTGAAGTCTTGCGGCACGCCGAGGTCGTAGCCGTACTTCTCCTTGAATGCGGCCATCTCCTCGGGATCCTCGAACCAGTCCTTGCGATAGGCCCAGCCGTTGGCATCGCCCTCGGCCGGGATCGACCAGTACTTGCCGTCGTAGAGCGAGTAGTACTGCAGCGTCGCCGGCACGAACGACTCGTCGACGCCATGCTCCTTCACGAAATCGGTCAGGTCGACGTAATGGCCGCCGGTCGACGCCGCGCCCAGCCACTGCGAGTCGCCCACCACCATATCGTAGGCGCCGCCGTGGGCGTTGAGCTCGGCAAAGGTCTTTGTCTGAAAGTCACCCCACGGGGTGGTCTCAACAGTGACCTGAACGCCGGTTTCGGCGGTATATTCGTTGACCAGCTCCTGCAGGTAGTTGGCGGGATCCCATTCCGCCCAGAAGATCGTCAGCTCCTGCGCTGCGGCCGGCGCAGCCGCAAGCGCCATCGCAGTGCCGGTCAGCAGGCCAGTCCAAGTCTTTCTCAACATGTCTATTCCTCCCTGTGCGCGAATGCCGCCTGATTGGTCTTCGTTGCGGCATACTACAATGTCGGTCGCGTGATTCCCTTTCTCCGCGGTCTTGGCGCCGCGTTCGGTTTCGACGCCCTGGCAAAGCCGGTCCTCCCCGGTGCCGAGGCTTCGCTTATCGCCGCCTGGACAAGCGCGTGAGCCGCCCAAAGCGCTACGTCCCGCACCTGCTCGTCGTCCAGGCCGAATATGTCCTTGAGAACAATTATAGCCTCGACACCAAAAACGAGCGACAGCGATTGTATCAAGCGGTCGAGCGTTTGACCGCCGACTTGCTTCTTCAGTGGCGCCAGCGCGTCGCGCAACAGGACTCGGCGGTTGCCGCGCACGATACGGGCTTCCGAGCCAAGCGTGCCGGCCTGCCGGCGCGTCCACTGGTCGAGCGCCTGCTCCAGCGCAGCGCGATGCGTCGCCTCATACTCCAGCATGCGCGGGAACGCGAAGGTAAGGAGATCGGCCACGCGTCGGTCAACATCATCTTCCTTCGAGCGGAAAGCGAGGATCGGCCCCAGCGCCTCGTCTACCACAGCCTGTACCATGGCGGCTTGGCTTGGGAAGTAGCGATAGGCTGTGGCGCGCGAGACTTCCGCCGCCTCGGCCACGTCGCTTACGGAGGGAATGAAGCCATCCTGCATCAGGCGAATGGCGGTTGCGAGCATGTGCCGCCTCATCCTCGCCCGCGGACCACGGTCGGCCAACTCGCCTCGATCTTCCATTTGTTCCGCTTGCGGTGAGACGGACATGCCAATACGATACGGACGTCTCAGAAATAATCAAGCGCAATGAAACGCTGAGGCGTCGGGAAGGAAATGAAGCGCGTCTACGTTGTCGGGACGGCCGATACAAAGGGCGAGGAGCTCACTTTTGCAGCCCAGCGCACACAGGCGGCCGGAGCCGAGGTGGTGCTCGTCGACGTCGGCATCCGAAAGCGGCAGGTCCCGGTAGACGTTCCCGCCACCGAGGTTGCCTCGCACCATCCCGACGGCGCGGACGCGGTGCTTGGCATTGATGATCGCGGCGGTGCGGTGAGCGCTATGGGCGAGGCGTTCGCACGGTTCATCCAGGCCCGTGACGATGTCGCTGGTGTGCTCGGAATCGGTGGCGGAGGCGGGACCTCCATCGTTACTGCCGGGATGCGGATGCTCCCGGTCGGCGTGCCGAAGCTGATGGTCTCCACCCTCGCGTCCGGCGATGTTAGCACCTATGTCGATGTCAGCGACATTGCGATGATGCACTCGGTGACCGACGTCGCCGGGCTGAATCGCATTAGCCGCGCGGTGCTTGCCAACGCCGCATACGCGATCGCCGGCATGGCGCGCGCCAAGATTCCTGCAACCGAGGACAACCCGGCGGTTGGGCTTACCATGTTCGGCGTCACCACGCCTTGCGTGACGCAGGCCACCGAGCTGCTGCGCGGCGACTATGACTGCCTCGTCTTCCACGCCACCGGAGCCGGCGGCAGGGCCATGGAGAAGCTGGTCGACAGCGGGCTTCTGGTGGGCGTGATCGACGCGACGACGACGGAGGTCTGCGATCTGCTATTTGGCGGGGTGCTCTCGGCGGGAGCGGACAGGCTCGGCGCGATTGCCCGCACGGGCGTGCCCTATGTGGGCTCGGTCGGCGCCCTTGATATGGTCAATTTCCAGGGGTTCGACACCGTACCAGAGCGCTATCGCGAGCGAAAGCTCTACCGGCACAACCCGCAGGTCACGCTGATGCGCACGACCGTGGACGAGAACCGCCAGATCGGCGAGTGGATTGCCGAGCGACTCAACCGCTGCACGGGCCCGGTGCGCTTCCTCATCCCGGAGAAGGGCGTGTCGGCCATCGACGCGCCGGGTCGGCCTTTCCACGATCCGGAGGCAGATTCGGTGCTCTTCAACACGCTGGAGGCACACATTGAACCGACGAGCGACCGGCGGCTGGAACGGCTGCCGCATCACGTGAACGACCCGGAGTTCTCCGCCGCGCTGGCTGAGAATTTCCGCGCGATCGCCGGCTAGAGGACGGGTCGAGATGCCGCGCATCGAACGCAAGGCCATCCTGGAGCGGCTGCAGGAGATGGTTCGACAGGGGGTACCGATTGTCGGGGGCGGCGCCGGCACCGGCCTCTCGGCGAAATGTGAGGAGGCCGGCGGCATCGACCTCATCATCATCTACAATTCCGGCCGCTACCGCATGGCCGGGCGCGGCTCAGCGGCAGGGTTGCTCGCCTACGGCAACGCCAACGAGATCGTGAAGGAGATGGCGGTCGAGGTGCTGCCTGTGGTGAGGCACACGCCGGTGCTGGCCGGCGTCAACGGCACGGACCCCTTCGTGCTGATGCCGCAGTTCCTTGCCGAGCTGAAGGCGATGGGCTTTTCCGGCGTGCAGAATTTCCCCACTGTCGGTCTCTTCGACGGCACGATGCGGGAGAGCTTCGAGGAGACCGGCATGGGCTACGGCCTGGAGGTCGAAATGATCGCGGCAGCGCACGCGCTTGATCTTCTGACCACGCCTTACGTCTTCAACGTGGGCGAGGCGCAGGCGATGGCGAAAGCCGGCGCCGATATTGTTGTCGCGCACATGGGCGTAACCGTTGGCGGCGCGGCGGGAGCCAGCTCGGCTAGATCGCTTGATGAATGCGTCGGCGAGATCGACGCAATCGCGCAAGCCGCCATGCGCGCGCGAAGTGACATCATCGTACTCTGCCACGGCGGGCCGATCGCCATGCCGGCGAACGCGGAGTATGTCCTGAGGAGATGCGAGACCTGCCACGGCTTCTATGGCGCTTCGAGCATGGAGCGCCTGCCGGTCGAGAGCGCTCTCACCGAACAGACCAGGGCGTTCAAGGCAATAAGCATGAACGCGCGACCGGCGGAGCCCAAGGCAGCCGCTGGCGGCCCGGCAGAGTAGGATTGGAGAGCAAGGAGATGGGCGGCAAGTTCGTGTTGGCGAGCGAAACCGAGCCGGAGGTGCTGGAATGGGGCAGGCTCGGCTGGCTCAGCAGTCCGCCCACGACCGGCGCCAGGCAGCTCACCGTCATCGATGTGACGCTGGGGCCGGGCAAGGGCCACGACTTCCACAAGCATCCCGATCAGGAGGAGGTGATTTACGTCGTCTCCGGCAAGGTGGAGCAATGGATCGAGAGGGAGAAGCGGGTGCTTTCCGGCGGCGATTCGGCCTTCATCCCTGCCGACATGGTGCACGCCTCCTTCAACATCGGCGACGGCGACGCCAAGATCGTCGCGATCCTCGGGCCCTGCGTCGGCGACGGCGGCTACGAGCTGGTGGACGTGGCCGGCGAGGC
>CAZARE010000338.1:0-6684 GCA_964487455.1 uncultured Propylenella sp. | reverse complement strand
CCGCGCGACAGCGTGCTGCCCGTGCTGGTGGTCGGCGTCCTCCTGGTCGCTCTCTTGGTCAGCTACCCGTTCTCCTTTCTTTCGATCGGAGCGCTCCTCTATTTGGCGCATATTCCATTCGCATGGCGCGCGCGGAAGCGCGCAGCGGCACGCGCAAATGAGTATGCCCCCGATGACAGCTGACGGGCGAAGGTGCTGGCAAGCATATGAATCCCGACAAAAAAGCACGAACCATAGACTTCCCGATCGCACGACAATCGCACGACATGTGCTAGTCAGCGGGGGGCGGCATTAGTGCTCCGGAGCGCAGAATGGTCCTTGGCATCGCTCGATTTGTCACACTCATCATTACGACCCTATTGCTGGGCGGCGCCGCGGCGCAAGCACAGCAGGAGAAGCTTCGCTTCATCGTCGTCACGCATGGCGCGGCAAGCAGCCCGTTCTGGGGGGCCATCAGGGACGGCGCGACGCTGGCGGCGACGGAGGCCGATGTCGAAGTAGTCTATCGCGCCCCCGATACGTTCGACCTCGACAGGATGGCATCGCTTCTGACCACGGCCGTCGAGGAAGAGCCCGACGGCATCGTCGTTTCCATCCCCAATGCCGACGCTCTCGCAGCGCCTATCCGCTCCGCTGTGGACGCCGGGATTCCGGTTATCAGCATCAATTCCGGTTTCGACGTTGGGCGTTCCCTCGGCGCGCTGCTCCATGTGGGGCAAGGCGAGTATGAGGCCGGCCGCGTTGCAGGGGAGGCGATGCGCAGGTTTGCAGGAACGAATGCGCTGTGCCTCAACCATGAGCTTGGCAATGTCGCCCTCGACCTGCGCTGCAAGGGCTTCATCGACGGCTTTGCGGGGTCCGTGGAAGTCATGCCGGTTCCCGGCGAAGCGGAGAAGGCGCGGGAGGCTATCGCGGCGCGCCTCGCGGATGATGCGCGGGTGGACGTGCTCCTCGCGCTGAGTGCTGCTTCGTCGGGGGAAGCGGCGGTCGCCGCGGCGAAGCAACTTGAGGGACGCATGGTCCATGTGGGCACCTTCGATGTGACCGCCGCGATCCTAGAGGAGGTCGCCGACGGCGCGGCCTCATTCGCGATCGACCAGCAGCCGTTCCTGCAGGGATATCTGCCGGTGCACTTCCTGGCGGTGCTGCACCGCCATGGCGCGGTGCCGGTCTCCGACGTCAGCACCGGCCCTCGTCTTGTGACGAAAGAGGAGGCGAAGCGGCGGCTCGGGCGCGAGGATGAGGACGAGGGAAACGATGCAGGTGCCGCGCCGCAAGACCCGGCGGCGGGCTCGGACGGGTAGGCCCGCGCCAGGCGGCTCCCCGCCGAACGGGCCCCCGTTCGGGAAAAGCAGGCCCCGCCATTGAATGTGACAACGGGATGGCGAAGAAATCCCGCGACGCCGCAGGAGCTAAGCGCCGGAGGGCGAGATGACGTGGCGGTTTGAACCGGGAGAGGCGCTCGGCGATGCATTCCGGCGCGTGGCCGCGGAAGAGATCGCCAAGGTACGCGCCTGCCTGACCGACCCCGCCCAGGATCGGGCTCGGGCGATCCACGAGGCGCGCCAGGGATTCAAGCGCCTACGCGCCCTTCTGCGCTTGGCCGAGCCATCTCTCGGCGCGGCTTTCTGTGACGAGAACCGGCTCTGGCGCGACGCCGGGCGCCAACTCTCGGGCTGCCGCGATCAGACGGTGCTGCAGGAGAGCTTCAATAGGATCGTCGCAGGCTGCAGAGGCGGCCTCCCCGAGGAAGCGTTAGCGGTCCTGCGCGTGCACCTTGCAGGCGACGGAGGTGGCCCGACGGCCTCAGATGTCGACGAGCACGTGCGGGTCGCCGTCGCACTCCTTGACAACGCGGACAAACGTGTCGCCGACCTCAACTGGCCCGCAGCGTCGGAGCCTCTCCGCAAGGGTCTGAAACGCAGCCAGTCACGGCTGAGGAAGAATTGGAAGGCGGCACGGAAGGCCAGCGAACCGAGCGCGCTGCATGATTGGCGCAAACGCGTAAAGGACCAGGCGGCACAGTTGCGCTTGCTTCGCAAGATCTCTCCGTCCGGCTTCCGTTCGCGGCTCAGCGACGAGAAGAAAACCGCCGAGCTGCTTGGCGAGGAGCACGACTACTTGATGCTCGAAGCGCGTCTACTGGCGGCCGCGCTGCCCGCCGACGCCACCGCGGCCTGCGATACTTTGTTTGGCGAGATCACGAAACGTCGCAAAGCGCTGCGCAACGCGGCGCTGAAACTTGGGCGAAACTTCTCGTCGCAGAAGCCGAAGGCGTTCGCGCGCGAGCTGATCACTGCATGGGAAAAGATATCGGCGCGGAAGGCAAGAGGGGCGAGTGACGAGCGCGCTACTTCTCAAGCGTGGTGAAGACGCCATCCCAGCCGGGCCCCGGCGGGTTTTGCCTGAGCATTGAAATGCGTTCGGCGTAGACATCGTAGAGCGCTCCTAGCCTGTCCGGGGCCAGCGCTTGCGCGCGCTCCCGGGCCGCTGAGGCATCGCTGAAGTCGGCAGAGCGATAAGCGGCGATCATATGGCTGTGCGCTGAAAACAGCGCCGCGAACTCGCCCGTCCGCGCAAAATCCTCGTCGCCCAGCAGCGTGAAGATACTCACCGGCTCCCCGCGCCCGACGACCCTCACCAGGTCGACTTCCAGCAGCGCCAATCCGGAGGCGTGCACCTTGGTATTCTCTGACATCAGGATCTGCAGGCCGAACTGCTTGGTGAGGCCTTCGACGCGCGCCGCAACGTTCACCGGGTCGCCGATAGCAGAGTAGCTGAAGCGCTGCTCCGATCCGAGATTGCCGACGCAGCAGACGCCGGTGTTGAGGCCGATACCGATCTTGAGCGGGGTTTCCTCGTGCCGGTTCAGCTCGGCGAGCATGTCGAGCATGGCCAGCGCGGCGAGGCAGGCGCGCCGAGGATGATCCGGGGTGGCGAGCGGCGCGTTCCAGAACGCCATGATCGCGTCGCCCATATACTTGTCGATTGTGGCGTCGTTCGTGAGGAGGACATTGGTCATCGGCGTCAGGAAGCGGTTCAAGAGGCTGGTGATGTCCTGCGGGTCCATCCGCTCCGAGAGCGACGTGAAACCACGGATGTCGCTGAACAGCAGCGTGATCTCGCGCGTTTCGCCGCCAAGCGCGAGCGCCGCGGGGTCTTCGGCCAGCCGCTCGACGAGCGACGGCGCCAAATAGTGGGAGAACGCATTGCGGACGAACTGACGCTCACGGTCAGTGAGGAGGAGCAGCAGCGCTGTATCCGCGACGTAGACTCCCAGTGTCGCGATGGTGGGCAGGATGGGATCGAGGACAAGCTGACCATTGGCGAACGCGAACCATGAAGCTGCACCCGCAGCCGCGACCAAGACCAGCGCAGCGACGGCTCCGATGACCGGTCCGGTCAGGACGAGCGTGACGATCAGGATTGCGGAGAGGATGACGGCCGCGAAGACTTCGGCGCCGGGTGCCCAATCCGGCCGGGTGAGAAAGGTCCCCCCTAGTATCTGGTCGATGATTTCCGCATGAACCTCGACGCCGGGCACCGCGGCGCTGCGCGGCGTCGCGACGATGTCACGCAGTCCGACGGCGCTCGTGCCGATCAAGACAAGCGCACCCGCAAGCTGCTCGCCGTATTCGGCCGACGCGGCCGGGTCGAGAAGCCGCGCAGCAGGGATACGGGCGACGCTCGGGATGCCGGAATAGTAGATACGGAACTCCCCGGCCGGCCCAGTCGGCACTTCAAACGCGCCAACCCTCAGCGCGGTCATGGCGGGCTGTCCCGTATCGGCCTCGCCGCTGGCGCCGGTGGCGCGGATGACGAAAGAGCTGGCGCCTTGCGCCGTCCGCAGCGTCTCGATCGATAGGGCGGGGTAGAGATGTTCGCCGCCGCGGGCCACGATCGGCACGGTCCGGACGATGCCGTCCGGGCTGGGCGGAAAGCTGTAGAAGCCGAGACCGGCTGCCGCCTCGTTGAGGATCGGCAGATTCGCAAGGCCGCCTCGGAACGAGAAGAGGTACGATTCCGGGTCAGCGCCCGCAAAGGCGAAACCGGCCTTGGGCGGCGGCAGCTCCGCGTCCGTCTCGTTCGAAAGCACGAAGCCAGCTGTCACCGCATTCCTGGCGAAGGCGGCGGCAAGGATTTCGTCATTGTCGAGAAAGTTGCTCGGCAGCTCCACCGACGCGCCGGCCTGCATCAGCGTCTCGGCCGCCTGGCGAAGGGACGTCCGGTCGGGCTCGGCGAAGACGATGTCGAAACCGATCGCGGCAGCGCCCAGCTCCCGCAGGCGGTCGACGATCCGCGCGATGTCGGAGCGCGGCCACGGCCATTGCCCGAGCTCGCGCAGCGACGCCTCGTCGATGTCGACGATGACGATCGGCGCACCGGTTTCAACACGCGGCCTGACTTGCTGCTGAAAGTCGAAGACGAGCGCGCCGAGCCGGCCGAACAGTCCGGGATTCGTCGCGTGGACGAGCAAGACCGCCAAGAGGGTGAGGAGCCCCGCGGCGCCGACCTGGAGGGCCCGACGCCGGTCTCGCCGCCGTGTTGTCGAGGACTTCATTCGAAATCCGGCACAAATCCCGGGAGTTTCCGCGAACTGCACACTGCAATGGTTTTTGCGGCGGCGAAAGCCGCCAGGCCGGAACAACCAGTGCTCACAACAATAGGAGCGTCCGCTCGCTGTAGTAGCAGCGGCTCGCTGTCCTGCCGGCGAGCCCTCGTATCTACTTGAAAAGAGTAAGAATTAATGATCTATTAACTCTTTGCTACGTGTGCACGCGAATTTAGAGTACCGGCGCGTGACCTGCATCGTGATGTGTGTTTGGGTTCCGGTCGGGGGGAGCTATGTCTCATAATAAGGGGCCGTTTCGCAGCCTCTCGCTGTTTCTGCTCGCCAGCACGGCTTTGTCGAGTCCGGCTTTCGCCCTCGACCCAAGCGGCAGCGCGGTTAGCGTTGACCGGATAACAAATGCGGCTGGTCCTGGCGGGGCGCGCCTGCTGGAGTCGCAGGGCCCCGTCTATATGGGCGACGAGATTACGACCGATCCCAACGGCTTGGCTCAAATCCGCTTCGTCGACGACACCAAGATCGTGGTTGGGCGCAACTCGAGGCTCGTCATCGATACGTTCGTGTTCAACCCGGACAATACGGCACAGAGAGTTACCATTAGTGCTGTCAAAGGCTTTTTCCGCTTCATCAGCGGCAACAGCCCGAGCGGCGCCTACACGGTGCGCACGCCCACGATGACGATCGGCATACGCGGCACGACGGTGGACATCCATTCCCACGGCCCGGGCTCGCGAGCGATCTTCCACCAGGGAAGCGGCTTCGGGCAGGACGCCGGTGGACAGAGCATGGATTTCGCCTCCGGCGACTGCACGATTTATGTAGCGCCGAGCGGAGGCGGTTTCGAGACGCCCGGCGGCTTGGAGAAGCAGCTGCAGCTGACCGCCTACTTCCCGCTCATTAATCAGAGCGATTTGGACCCGGCCTTCCGCGCCGACGTGTCGGATTGCGTAGCGAGCGGCGGCGGGTTCGATCGGGGCCAGGGATCGAGCGGGCCGGACTCGCCGGGGCCGTCGAGTCCGCCCCCTGGACCGCCTCCGTCGCCGCCTGACCAGCCGCCGTCGCCGCCCGCGCCGCCGTCGCCGCCGGCAACGCCGCCATCGCCGCCGGCTCCGGCCCCTGACCCGGACCCCGGGAATGGGAAGGGAAATGGAAACGGAAACGGAGAGAATGGAGGAAACGGGGAAAACGGTGAAAACGGGGAAAACGGGGAAAATGGTGAAAATGGTGAAAATGGGGAGAATGGTAAGGGCTTCATTTGATGGCGCTCGACGCACCTCGTCCTTTGCGGAATTCTTTCCTGGCGTGACGGCGCAACGCTAAGGGAGCAGGCGCTCCACGTCGGCAAGCGACAGAACGCTTGCAACTTCCTCGGCGGTCAACTCGCGCCCGATCGTCTCCTCGACCGCCAGCAGCAGGCGCAGGTGCGCCAGCGAATCCCACGCCTCCAGCGATCCGATCGCCGCATCGTGCGGCAAGAGGTCGACGGGCACGCCGATCGCCGCTGCGGCCAGCGCCCGCGACCGCCGACGCTCTTCGGACTCGGGGCTAGCGTCTTCCGCGGCGCGCAATCCACTCCTCCTTAGTCAGCCCGAACAGCAGCTGATCGATGCGGGCGCCGGGCGAGACGAGCGACTCGCGATGCGCCTTGAGAATGCCCTCCAAGCGCCATCCCTGAGCGCGGTAGTTGAAGACGGACGGATAATTCCTGGCCGGTGGCATCCCGATCGCCTTGGCCACGTTCCGTTTCTCGAACAAGAAATCGAGCAGTGCGGCCCTCGTTTCCAGCACGACCCTTCGCCCCCAATAGTCCTTGTCTCCGATGATGACGTTGACGGTGGCGAGACGGTGCGTCTGATCCAGCTCGACGCGATAGTAGCCGATGTGGCGATGACTGGCGCGGTCGAAGACGCCGATGAGCAAGCGCCTCGACGCGTCTACTTGCGCGATGTAGGCCTGCAGCTGCTGCAACGTAATGTCCCGCGCCTGCGCATTCTGTGGATGCATCACCTCGGGGTCGGCGCGCCATGCGAGCCACCGCGGGCTGGCGTCGCCTGGCGAGAGCGCTCTCAGATAGAAGCGCTCGGTCTCGATCCGAGGGACGGCCGGTGCGCTCG
>CAZARE010000337.1:0-2595 GCA_964487455.1 uncultured Propylenella sp. | reverse complement strand
GCCTGGTCGGAGGAATCGACGGCGTGATAGGAGCCGTCGGTCAGCGTGACCGCGATGTCGACGACCGGAAAGCCGCCGAGCGGGCCGTTCCGGACAGCCTCACGCACGCCCGCCTCCACGGCGGGAATGTAGTTCTTCGGCACTACGCCGCCTGTGATCGTGTCGGAGAACTGGAAGCCGGTGCCGCGCGGCAGCGGCTTCACCTCCAGCACCACATCGCCGAACTGCCCGTGGCCGCCGGACTGTTTCTTGTGACGTCCGCGCTTGGTCACGGTCGCCTTTATCGTCTCGCGATAAGGAACGAGCGCGCGCTTCGTCTCCAGCTTCAGCCCGAAGCGGCTTGTCAGCCTTTCCACCGCCACCCGCAGATGCATCTCGCCCTGGCCGCCGAGCACCATCTCGCCGGTGTCCTGGCGATGGTCGACGCTGAGCGCCGGGTCCTCCTCCACCATACGCGTAAGAGCCGAGGAGAGCTTCACTTCGTCCTTGCGCTCCGTCGGCGTCACGACCTGGCGGAGCACCGGCTGCGGCGGCTGCGGCACGGGTATCTGTTTCGCTTCGGCGCCCTTCGGCCCCAGCGTGTCGCCGGTCTTGGCCGCATCGACCTTGCCGAGCCCCACGGTCTCGCCCGCCGACGCCGCACCGCGCTTTGTCGATTTCTGCCCGAGCAGGCTGTAGATGCCCGATACCTTGCCCACCTCGCCGCGCGGGATCGAGAGCTCCATCCCGTCGTCGACGCGGCCGGCAAGCACGCGCACCAGGGAAAGCTTGCCCGCGTGGCTCGTGTGGATCGTCTTGACGACCTGCAAAAGCGTCTTGTCGGCTTCCGAGAGGCCGAGCCGCGCACGCGTCTCCTCCACGTCCGGCGCTTCGTGGCGGAGCGCCTTCAGGAGCCGCAGAATGCCGTTGCCGTTAAGGGCCGAGCCGATCAGCACGGGCACGATCTGCCCGGCGCGCAGCTCCGCCGCCAGGTCGGCGAAGATCTTGTCGCGCGGCGGCTGGATGTCCTCCAGCAGCTGCTCCATCAGCGCGTCGTCGTGATCGGCGAGCCGCTCCAGCATGGAGAAACGCGCCTCGTCGCGGCGTGCGACCTCACCGGCTTCGAGCTCGATCACCTCGCTCGGCGCGTGCTCGCGATAGACGAAGGCGCGATCGAGAGCGAGATCGATGAACCCCGTGGCGATCTCGTCCTTCCAGATCGGTATCTGCCTCAGCACTAGCGGCGTCTCGGAGGCAGGTTGCAGCATGGCCAGCGCTTCGCGCACGCTGATCGTGGCCTTGTCGATCTTGTTGAGGAACAGGAAGCGGGGGATGCCGCGCTCCTCCAGGTGGCGAAGCACGACCTGCAGGGCGGAAATCTTCTTCTCGTCGGGCTCGGCGACGACGATCGCCGCGTCGATCCCGCCGACTAGCGGCTCGCTCTCATAGTTGAATTCCACCGAGCCGGGGCAATCGAGAAAAGTGTAGGTGTCGTCCATGAACGTCGTCTCTGCGACATTGAGCTCCACGCTCATGGAGTGGGCGCGTGCTTCGGGGGAGGAGTCGCCGACCGAGCCGCCGTTCGTCACGCTGCCAGGCTTGTCGACTGCGCCGGTGCGCGCCAGGATCGCTTCGAGAAGGCTCGTTTTGCCACTGGCGAACGGACCCACGATCGCGATGCACCGAGGGCCCGTTTTGCGTCCATTGTCGCTCATATGTCCTCCCTGCCTGGCACGGGGTCTTGTAGACGGCCCCGTTCGCGGCCCGACGGGAGGCAGAACGCCTTTTCAAGCCTTCCCGCCGGCCGCCTTCAAGCCATGCGGCGGGAGAAGTCGCTACGAACGCCGCCCCGGATACGGAGCCGGAAAGACAATCGTCTCAGGCGCGCATTCGTTTGGCAAGAGGCGCAGAACGGCGCGCAATGCCGCGTCCGCCTCTGGTGCGCCATCGGCTCGAATCGGATAGACAAGATTCATGTCGGCATTTCGTAGATTTGCTGTCGTGCTGCTACTTGCCTTGCCCGGCCTCGCGCATGCCGCGGATGCGCCTGGTTACGGCGTGGCGCCCGGCCCGGCGGTGTTGGCCGGCCCTTGCGCCGATTCGTGGGTGCTTGGGCGTATTCAAGGCCGCTTCGCCTGGGCGGAGCGGAACACTTGGCGCCGCGGGTTTGTGATGGCGGCGCTGAAGAATCCGCGGCCGAGCGGGCATCCCTACGCCGAGCCGGGCTTGATCGCGCGCGACTATTGCATGGCCGAGGCGATCATGACCAACGGCGAGACCCGCACCGTCTACTACGCGATCGAGCATGGCGTGGGGTTTGCTGGAGTGGGGCGGTACGTCGATTTCTGCGTGCTCGGCCTCGATCCCTGGCACGTGCACGACGGGGCGTGCCGTACGGTGCGATAGCCGATCCGCGACCCGCAGCGGGACTGCCTCCCAGACACGAAGAGGCCCGGGCAGTCAGGCCCAGGCCTCTAGATTCTCTGTCGAGCGCGCTGCGTCAGAACTTGAGGCCGATGCCGCCGCGGATCGTGTGATCCGAGAAATCGCTGGTCACCGGCACGCCGCCCGGCGTGAACGTCTCTGTCCCATAATCGGTGTAGCGGTATTCGATTC
>CAZARE010000336.1:0-11429 GCA_964487455.1 uncultured Propylenella sp. | reverse complement strand
GTGCGCATCGATATCCCGGTCGATCAATCCGGCTTTGTCTGGTGGATCAACCAGGGCAACGCCGAGGAGGCGGGCGCGCTGCTCAGCGCGCTCCTCACCTCGCTCATCACCATGGCGACGCTGGTTATCTCTATCACTATGGTGGTGCTGACGCTCGCCGCCGGACAGCTCGGCCCGCGGCTCATACGCAGCTTTGTCGACGACCGGCGCACGCAGGGGGTGCTTGGGCTTTTCATCGGCACTGTCGTCTACATTCTGCTCATCTTTCGCTTGCTCGACAGCGATCTGTCGAAGGATGCGGTGCCCCACTTCGCTGTGACCTGGGGGAGCGTGATGACCTTAGTGTGTCTGCTCACGCTGCTCTTCTACATCAACCACCTTGCCCGTTCGATCGTCTCCGACACGGTGGTGAATCGCGTCGGCAAGGACTTGGACCATGCCCTGCGGCAGAACCTGCGCGAGGCGGACGGGGCGCCGATGCTGTCGCTGCAGCCCCCGGGCACGCCGCCGGCGCGCTACAACTTGCCGGCAAGCGGCTACGTTCAGGCAATCGACTATCAGGGGCTGCTGAATGCCGTCGCCGGACGCGACGCGCTGCTCGAGCTTCTGGTGCGGCCTGGCCACCACGTCCTCAGCGGGCGCACGCATGCGCTGGTCTGGCCTGCCTCCGCGCTCGACGACGAGTTGAGCGCGGAGATCGAGGACGCCGTGGTGATCGGTCGTGAGCGAACGCCGGTGCAGGACATCGAGTTCTATGTCAGGCAGCTTGTGGAGGTCGCGCTGCGCGCCTTGTCGCCGGGAATCAACGATCCCTTTACGGCCATCGCCGTCATCGACCGGCTCGCCACCTCTCTGGCGGTCGCGATGGAGCGCGGCGATGCGCAACGATTATGGACCGACAAGGCGGAGAACGTCCGCCTGATCGCCGCCACATCGAGCTTCGATGGCCTCGTCGACCTGAGCTTCAACCAGATCCGCCAGGCCGCCGCGTCTCATCCCGACGTATTGATCCGGCTGATGGACACGCTCGCTGCTTTGGCGGAGGCGCCGCGCACCGGCGAGCAGCGGGCGGCGCTCCGCCGCCACATCGATGCCGTCATGGAGACAGGGCGAGAATCGGTCACCCATCCGGCCGACCTGGAGGCGCTGAGCGCGTGTTACCGGGCGGCCCGGGAGAGCGGAGAGGATTGACGCGCGAACGGCGATTATGGCGAGGCGCACTCTAACCGTCGTTCAACCTCTCGCTGCTCCTCGGCAGGATCAGCCGCGCGCCGCGCTGGTAGGTCAGGTAGCGCCAGAACCATTGCATGGTGACCAGGACGCGCCTCTCGAATCCGACCAGCATGTAGATGTGGACAATGGCCCAGAGCAGCCAGGCGAGCCGTCCCTTCAACTGCCACCGGCCGAAATCGAAGACCGCGGCGTTGCGGCCGATGATCGCCGTGTTGCCCCGGTTTCTGAAGCGGAAATCCGGCATCGCCTCGCCGCTTGAGAGATTGGCCGCCAGCGCGCGCCCGAGGTGCCGCCCCTGTTGGCTTGCGACCTGCGCCAACGCCGGGAGCGGCTGGCCGCCGGGCGCTTCGAAGCGCGCGAGGTCGCCGATCACGTAGACGCCGTCGAGACCGGGGACGGAGAGATCGGAGGCCACGCGGACGCGGCCGCCCCGATCCGTGTCGGCCGGTAGCCACGCCTGCACCGGCGCGGCCTTCACGCCGGCGCCCCAGATCACGGTTCCGGCCTCAATGCGCTCGCCTCCGACGACCACTCCCGACGCCTCGACCGCTTCCACAGCGCTCTGCGTTCGCACCGTGACGCCGAGCTTGCGCAGCTCCCCCTCGGCGTAGGCGGCGAGCGCCTCCGGAAAAGTGGAGAGGATGCGCGGCCCCGCCTCGATCAGGATGATGCGCGCCGCGCGCGGCTCGACGTTCCGGAAGTCGCGGGCAAGCGCATAGCGGGCAAGTTCCGCCACCGAGCCCGCCATCTCCACGCCGGTCGGTCCGCCGCCGACGACGATCGTGGTGATCAGCATCTGCTGCAAGGCAGGGTCGCGCGTCGCCTCGGCGCGCTCGAACGATTCCAGCAGGCGGGCGCGAATGAGCTGCGCGTCCTCCAGCGTCTTCAGCCCGGGCGCGAAGCGCGCCCAAGCGTCGTGCCCGAAATAGTCGTACTCAGACCCGGCGGCGACGACCAGGCGGTCATAGTCGAGGGCGGCGCCGCTCTTCAGCAGCAGGCGACGGGCTTCGCGGTCGATGCCCGTCGCCTCGTCCATCCGCACCTCGATGTTCCTGTAGCGGCTGAGGACGCGGCGGATCGGCTGCGCGATGTCTGCCGGCGAAAGCGCCGCGGTGGCCACTTGGTAAAGCAGCGGCACGAAGAGATGGAAGTTCCGCCGGTCGACGACCGTCACGTCGACAGGCTTGCCGCCGAGCGCCTGGGCGCAATAGAGGCCGCCAAAGCCGGCGCCGACGATGACAACGCGGGGAAGGCGCGGGGTCGATCCGTTCTCAGCCACCGGTCCTCAGGCTCCTATTCAGTACGAAGGAAAAGCATCGACATGAAGGGCACGCGTCATCATCTCGCGGCCATGCGACCCGAGGCTATCAAAGAAGTGTTCCCTCCGCGCAAGGAGGGAGCGGGGCGCCTGAAGAGTGCCTCGCAAATGTAAAGGTGGCGCCCCTCAGGCGCCCCGCGCGGCGGTTACGACTCCCGACTCGTCCTCTCTTCCTTCGTTCGAGGGCGGTCCTTGCGGACCGCCGCCTCACGACCATACAGCCGAGCAACATCCGGCAGAGCGCTCGTAGTGACGCTCGGGGGACCCTTCCGGGAACCGCCGAGTCAGGTCCGTCCGGCGGACCTGCCGCGGCGCCGCCCGCCCTTCCCATGAACGCTCCGGTCGCGACACGGACCCTCCGGCGAAGGGCGATAAGACGATCATAAGCGAGGAATCGGAGGCGGGGATATCTCGGACGATGCTGACCTGGAGATAGCTCTAATGCGCCTCTTCCCAATTGTCCGCCGCGCGGGCATCCACATGCAGCGGCACGCGGAGCTGCACCGCCGGGTGCGCCGCCGCCTCCATCACGCGCCTGATCACCGGGAGCGTGTCGGCCACCTCGTCGTGTGGCACCTCGAACACCAGCTCGTCGTGCACCTGCAGGAGCATGCGCGCGCCGAGCTTCGACTCGGCCAGCGCTTCGTCCATTTTGATCATGGCGCGGCGAATGATGTCGGCTGCTGAACCTTGGATCGGCGCGTTGATCGCGGCCCGCTCCTGGAAGGCGCGTAAGCTCGGCTGCGAGGCGCGGATATCCGGATAGTGCGCGCGCCGTCCGAACAGCGTCTCCACATAGCCGTGCTCGCGGCAGAACGCCTTGGTCTTCTCCATGTAGTCGCGGATACCGGGGAAGCGCTCGAAGTAGCGCGCGATATAGTCGGCAGCTTCGCCGCGCGGGATGCCGAGCTGCGCCGCCAGACCGAAGGCGGAGATGCCGTAGATGATGCCGAAATTGATCGCCTTGGCGCGACGGCGCACGTTCGGATCCATGCCTTCCACCGGCACGCCGAACATCTCCGACGCGGTCATGGCGTGGATGTCGAGCCCGTCGGCGAAGGCCTTCACCAGTTGCGGGATGTCGGCCATATGCGCGAGCACGCGCAGCTCGATCTGGCTGTAGTCGGCGGAGACAAGCTTCCACCCCTCTTCGGCGATGAAGGCGCGGCGGATGGCGCGGCCCTCCTCGGTGCGCACCGGGATGTTCTGCAGATTCGGCTCCGAGGAGGAGAGCCGCCCGGTCGAGGTTGAGGCGAGCGCGTAATCGGTGTGCACGCGGCCCGTCTCCGGATGGATATAGCCCGGCAGCGCGTCGGTGTAGGTCGACTTCAGCTTGGTAAGCTGCCGCCAATCCACGATCTTCTTGGCGATCGGCACGCCCTCCGCGGCGAGGTCTTCCATCACCTTCACGTCGGTCGACCACTGGCCCGTCTTGGTCTTCTTGCCGCCGGAAAGCCCCATCTCGCCGAACAGGATTTCGCCGAGCTGCTTGGTGGAGCCGATGTTGAAGGTCGTGCCGGCGAGCTCGTGGATTTCCGCTTCTACGGCCCCCGCTTTCTGCGCGAACGTCCCGGAAAGGCGCGAAAGTATCTGCCGGTCGACCTTGATGCCGCGTCGTTCCATCTTGGCCAGGACCGGTACCAGGGGCCGCTCCAGCCGCTCGTAGACGCGGGTGAGGCGCTCGGCGGCGAGCCGCGGCTTCAGCACGGCCCACAGCCGCAGCGCGATATCGGCGTCCTCGGCCGCATACCCGGTCGCCTTGTCGATCGGCACGCCGGCAAACGTGACCTTGTCGCGCTTGCTGCCGGCGACGTCCTTCAAGGCGATGGGCTCGTGCGCCAGGTGATCGCCTGAGAGGGCTGCGATGTCGTGGCCGTGCCTCCTGAGGCCGGCCTCCAGCGCATATGAGAGGAGCATGGTGTCGTCGATCGGCGACATCTCGATTCCGTGCCGCGCCAGCGCCAGCCAGTCGTTCTTGATGCTCTGGCCGATCTTCAGCACGGCCGGGTCCTCGAGCAACGGCTTCAGCGCGTCAAGCGCCTCCTGAAGCGAGATCTGGTTCTTCTCCAGCCCGCCTCCGAAAATGTCGCCATCGCTCGCGCCGGTGCGGTGGCCAAGAGGGATGTAGCAGGCGAAGCCCGGCTCGAGCGCCAGCGCGATGCCGCAGAGCTCGGCCTGCATCGGGCCGGGCCCAACCATCTCGAGCTCGATGGCGACAAGCCCGTGTTCGCGGGCCGCGCCGACCCAGCGCTGCAGGTCGGCGAGCTCACGCACGCAGTGATACTTCCCCACGTCGAAAGTCGAGGCGAGCGCCTGCTGCCGGCGCGCTTCCGCCAGCGCTCCCGGCGTGCCGAGGGATGAGACCGGCACCCCGCCATTTCCCCCCCGCGCCGCTTCCTCTCGAGCCGCGCTCTCAGGCGCGGACCGAGATGCGGGCCGCCTTGATGGGCCGTCGCCCCCCTCCCCGTAGCCGCCCATGTCAGGCCCGTGCGCCGGCACGCCGCCGCCCGGCGGCCAGCCTTCGATCACGAGCGTCGCGGGCGGAATCGCGTCGATGTCGGTGCCGGTCTTGTCGGCGATGCGCTTCATCAGCGCGCTGAACTCCATCGCCTTGCAGAAAGCGACCGCCTTCGGTCCGTCGACCGGCTCCACCGCGAGGTCGTTCAGCGGCACCGCGAGCGGCACGTCGGAAGACAGCTCCACCAGCTTTCGCGAGATGCGCGCCAGCGCCGCATATTGGATGAGGTTCTCGCGGCGCTTCTGCTGCTTGATCTCGCCGGCGCGGGCAAGCAGCGTGTCCAGGTCGCCGTATTCCGCAAGCAGCATCGCCGCGGTCTTCGCCCCGATTCCCGGCACGCCCGGCACGTTGTCGGTGGAATCGCCGCAGAGCGCCTGCAAATCGATCATCTTCTCCGGACCGACGCCGAATTTTTCCTTCACGAAAGCCGGGTCGATGACCTGGTTCTTCATGGTGTCGACCATCATGACGCCTGGTTGGCCGAGCAGCTGCATCAGGTCTTTGTCGGAGGAGACGATGGTGACGGTCGCGCCGGCTTCCGCGGCCTGCTTCGCATAGGTCGCGATCAGGTCGTCCGCCTCCCATCCCTCCTGCTCGATGCAAGCGAGGTTGAAGGCCCGCGTCGCCTGGCGGATCAGCCCGAACTGCGGGATGAGATCGGAGGGTGGCTCCGGCCTGTGCGCCTTGTAGTCGGGGTAGATGTCGCGGCGGAAGGTCTTGGCGGAATAGTCGAAGATAACAGCGAAGTGCGTCGGCCCCTTATTGGAACTATGGGGGCCCGGCTCTTTCGTCGGCCCTTCCTGCAGCAGCTTCCAGATCATGTTGCAGAAGCCGGCGACGGCCCCGACCGGCAGCGCGTCGGATTTCCGCGTGAGCGGCGGCAGCGCGTGGAAGGCGCGGAAGATGAAGCCGGAGCCGTCGACCAGGATCAGATGGTCGCCCGGCTTGATCGGTTGCTTGGCGACCGGCTTCTTCGCGCCTTTTGGCATGGCAGACACTTCGCCCGCCATGCCCTGCATTTCAAGCGATTACTCGGACGCCTCCGGACGGTTCGGATCGCCGCTATCCGCGGATGCCGATCGTCATCGTAGGAGTGCGGATGGTGTAGGCCTCGGGGGAGCTGTTTCCGCTGATGAAGCGCAGGGACCCCTTGATCAGCTTGACGGTCACCTCCCGTGCAGTTCGGTCGGGATTGAACACGAAGGTGTCGATCGTCAGCCGCGAGTTCGGAGCGACCACCAGGCGCGTGTTGTCGATGAAGCGGATCTGCGCGAGTCCGTTCGGGTTGGCGACGATCTCGTCACCCATGAACACGGCGCCATCGAGCACGATGAGCCTCTCGCCGCCTGGACCGGTGGCGTTCACGGCCGGATTGACGCGGACGGCGTGGCCGCTTGGCTCGATGGCCAAGGTCGGGCCGAGGAGCGCGGCTGACGAAAACAGTGCGAAAGCGGTCGCCAGGACATAGGTGCGTCCGCGCTTTGCGATGGTCATCGGAGTGTCCTCCTGCTGAAAGGCTATGAGCCTTCACGGTGCAGGACTACGCCTCGATGGTTTCGCGCGCGTGTCGTCAGGCCGGCAACATGGTTTCGCGGAGAACCGCTGAACGAAACCGGCTATTCGGCCGGAACCATCGCCTGGCGCGGCCGTCGGTAGGGCTGATCGATGCGCGCCCAGGCGGGCCGCTCGAACAGGAAGCGCCCGACGCCGCTCCATTGGATCATCGCGTAGAACACCACCGGACCGGCGATACCGGCGAGCGTCACGAGGGCCGATATGGTGCCGATGTCGGGGATGAGCCCCAGCTTGAGAAGGACAGCGCGGCTGACCGCCATCGGCAGGAAGAAGGCCAGATAGACCACGATCGAATGCTCGCCCAGCCAGCGCAGCGGCGCCGCCGCGAGGCTGCGCGCAAGAAGCGTTGCTCCGCTGACGATCGCCAGGGCGCCGGCAAGCCCTAGGAGGAGGCTGACGAAGGGGAGATCGGCGTAGCCGTTGAACACCACAAGGCCGTTTAGCGTGGCCCACAGCGCCAGGCCGGTCAGCGCCGTGCGCTGATCGCGCGTCACCTCGTCGGCGAAACGGAAGATGCGGGCGGCGAATATGTATCCGGAATAGAAGTAGACGAAGCGAGCCGCGAACTCGTCGATCAAGACGGAGCCGGTATGGATCGGCGCGATCTCGAGCGCTGCTGCGACCAGCCATACCACCGGCCACGGGACGCTCCTGACCAGCCGCGCGACGACCAGGAACAGAGCCAGATGGTAGATGAACCAGAGCGTGCCCCACGGGTCGACATAGGCGTAAAGGTAGTGGCCGAGCGCCCCCTGCCATCCGATGTCCGCGGCCAGCCCGGGCGCCTTGAAGGCGAACTGGATGCTCAGCCACAGCACGTAGAAATAGACGAAATGCAGTACCTTGCGGTCGAGATAGAGCCGCCAGGGCGCGTCGATGCGGCGCGCCAGGAACAGACCGGCGATGAGGAAGAAGTCCGGCATACGGAAAGGGCGAGCGAATTCAACGACGTAGCCCATCCATCCGGTCTCGCCGGCCACGTTCTCCACGCCGAGCGTGGAATGCATCATCACGACCATGATGATGCAGATGCCTTTGGCGATATCGACCCAATCGACTCGGGTCTGCATGACGGAGAACCTCGTATTGCCGCTATTCCCTTCTTTCTTGCGGCATAGGCGGCCGCCTGTCGCGTCATTCCTTACGAGAGGGTAAATGCTAAACGGGCTTTTAACGGCCCCTTAAATCGACAAAATTAGCGTCGACAGGGCCAACCGCGAACGGTTGGGCGAGGGAGGCTGATGGCGCGCCGCGAGCGAAGTGGACGGATCGAGCCGAAATTCGCCGACGGCGGGGCTCGAGGCCTTGCTATCGAACCGGAGGATCGCGCGGCGGGCGGGCCTAAGGGCGCGCGTGGCAAGCGCGAGAAGCGGCGCGTGGCCGGCCGCAAGTCCGGGCGCGGCAAGCGGCGGCGCCGCTCCGTGATCAGACGTTTGTTCGGCGGCGCTTTCTACTGGGCCTTCGTGCTTTGCCTGTGGGTTGGCATCGCGGGCGCCGGTCTTGTGGCCTACTATGCCGCGGAGCTCCCCGGAGCGTCGGAATGGCGGGTGCCCGACCGGCCGCCGAACATCCAGATCGTCGCGGTCGACGGACAGCTGATCGGCAATCGCGGCGATACCGGCGGCGAATCCATCGGCGTCGACATGCTTCCGGCGCACGTTCCCAACGCCGTCGTGGCCATCGAGGACCGGCGCTTCCGCTCGCATTTCGGCGTCGATCCGCTGGGCCTTGCCCGCGCCGTGGCGCAGAACGTATTCGCCGGCGGCGTTGTGCAGGGCGGCTCGACGCTTACCCAGCAGCTCGCCAAGAACATGTTCCTGACGCCGGAGCGTTCGATGAAGCGCAAGGTGCAGGAGGTCGTGCTCGCGCTCTGGCTGGAGACGAAATACACCAAGGACGATATCCTCGAGCTGTACCTGAACCGCGTCTATTTCGGCAACGGCGCCTACGGCATCGACGCGGCGGCGCACCGCTACTTCGACGTTCCTCCGGGCGAGCTGACGCTGGCGCAGGCGGCGGTGCTCGCGGGCGTGCTTCCGGCGCCCAGCCGCTACGCCCCGAACCGCAATCCGGAAGCCGCCAGGCAGCGCGCCGCGCTTGTGCTCGCCGCCATGGTGGAGGAGGGATACATTACCGACGCGCAGGCGGCCGCCGCGCGCGAGAATCCCGCGCAAGCCGGGACCTACCAGCTTACCCGCAGCGGCAACTACCTCGCTGACTGGGTGCAGGATGTGCTGCCCTTCCACATCGGCTCCGTCGAGCAGGATATCGTCGTTGAGACGACCGTGGATCCCAACCTGCAGACCGCGGCGGAGCGGGCGCTGGCTGGGACCCTCGCGGAGGAGGGCGAGAAATACGGGGTGAGCGAAGGCGGCATGGTGGTGGTCGACGGAACCGGCGCGGTGCGCGCAATGGTGGGCGGCCGCGCCTATTCGGATAGCCAGTTCAACCGCGCCGTGGACGCGCGCCGCCAGCCCGGCTCGGCGTTCAAGCCCTTCGTCTACCTGACAGCGGTGGAGAAGCTCGGCTACCGGCCCGACACGATCATGCTCGACGAGCCGGTTAGCTTCGGCGAGTGGACGCCGCACAATTACGACAACCAGTACCGGGGGCCGGTGACGCTGAAGCAGGGATTGGCGCTCTCCATCAACACGGTCGCGGCGCAGCTTGCCGATCAGGTGGGCCCGGAAGCGGTGGTGCAGACCGCCAAGCGCATGGGCATCAACTCGCCGCTGGCGGCCAATCCGTCTATCGCCCTCGGAACCTCCGAAGTGACGCTCTTGGAGCTCACCGGGGCTTATGCGCCGTTCTCCAATGGCGGCTACACGGTGCTTCCCTTCGTCATCGAGCGCGTGCGCACGCCACAGGGCGACCTGCTGTTCGAGCGCTCCGACACGGAACCGACCCGCGTGATCAGTCTGGAAAGCGTCGCGCTGATGAACGATATGCTGCAGGCGACGGTGGAGACGGGCACCGGATCGCGCGCCAATCTTCCCGGTTGGCCGACCGGCGGAAAGACCGGGACCAGCCAGGAGTTCCGCGATGCCTGGTTCGTTGGCTACACCGCCAACCTGACCGCCGGCGTGTGGGTCGGCAACGATTCCAACGCGCCGACCAAGCGCGCCTCTGGCGCCAACGTGCCGGCGATGGTCTGGTCGAAGTTCATGAACGAGGCGCATGCGGGCGTCCCGGTGGCGCAGCTGCCGGGGTCCGATCTTGTCCAGTATCTCCTCGCTCAGCCGGCACCGGGCTCGAGCTTCCAAGGTTGGGGCTTCGCGCAGGCGACCCCGTCAGAGCGCGCCGCCAACGAGGCGCGCGCCCTCAACTGCATGATCAATCGCGGCGACAACTGCGCGCAGCTGCCGAGCGATGCCGTGATCGAGCCACGGCGCGAGCGGCGCGGCTTCTTCCAGCGGCTGTTCGGGGGATAGGCCGAAAACTCAGGCCTGCCGTCCGATCGCCGAGAGCGCCGGCCCCTCCAGGTTCAGCCAGTCGCGCGCATCCTGGTGACCGGGATAGAGCCTTTCCACCAGCGCCCAGAATCGCGATCCGTGGTTCATCTCCTTCAGATGCGCCACTTCGTGCGCCGCGAGGTAGTCGAGGATGCGCGGCGGGGCGAGGACAAGCCGCCAGGAGAAGGTGAGCACGCCGTCCGGTGAGCAAGAGCCCCAGCGGCTCTTGGGATCGGCGATGCGTATGCCCGCGGGTCTCCGGCCGAGCGCCCGCGCGTAGCGGGCGGCCGCCGCCTCGAGATCGCCCTTCGCTTCCCGCTTCAGCCAATCGACGACCCGGCGCGGCAGGAATTCCGGATCGCCCGGGACGACGAGGTGCGGGATGGAGCCGTTCGCCTGCAGTACGACCAGCCCGCGGCCGCCGCGATGGCGGATTCGGCAGGGCTGGCCGCGCAGCGGAAAGATGCTGCCGTCGGCGAGCGGCGTGGGCGGGGCGAGGCCGTCGAGCTGCCCCTCCAGCCAACCGATATGCTTCAGGAGAAAGCGCTCGCCCTGGGCCAGCCCGGCGCGCGGCGGCAGCGTCAGGACGACTTGGCCGGTGACGTGGTCGATGCGCAAAATAAGCCGTTGCGCCCGTGGGTTACGCCGAACGGCGACGGGTACTTGCCGGCCTGAAACGTCGATAAGAACGCGCTCCTGCGCGCGTTTGAGTGCCCCCTTCATGGGACGGATATTGCCTTCGCCCGAAGGGAAGCGGAATACAAAAAGCGGGGCGCTGGGCCCCGCCTTGCATTTTTTTCGTGGGTGCGGCTCGTGTCAGCCGGTGGCTTCGCCGGAGTGCGTCGTGCGGTTGCGGAAGGTGGCCATGAAGCGGTCGAACTCCTCCTGGTCCTTCACCCGGCGAAGCTCCTTCAGGAACTCCTCGAACTCCGCGCGCATCTCCTCGATCTTGCGGCGCTCCTCGGCGAGCCGCTCCAGCTCGCGCGCCCGGTACTCATCGAAGGCGAGGTTGCCGGTGTTGGCGAATCGCGTGGCGCCGTAGGACGAGGCGCGGTCGGAGAACGCGCGAAACTGACCCTTGAACTCCTCGGCCCTGGCGCCGATCTCGTCGCCCCAAATGATCCAGGCGAGCATCGCCAAGCCGAGAGGCCAGAAAATCACGAAGCCGATGATCATCAGGACGATGTTGAGCGCCGTCCAGCGGCCACGATGAGGGGCGCGGGTCGCGGTAGCAGTGTGGCTCATGGGTCTCCCTTTCCTAAGACGAATCGGACATGGGGAGCGAAAAATCTCGGTTCAAGAAAAATCGGCGGCCGGCTGAGCGAAATCGAAA
>CAZARE010000335.1:0-3612 GCA_964487455.1 uncultured Propylenella sp. | reverse complement strand
GTCGTGCGCACGCTGGTGGATTTCGTGGGGCGACACGGCTTTCTGCCGTTTGCCTTGTGGCGTGTCATGGTCGGAACGGTGGGTCTCGTGGGAATGTGGCTTTACCGATAATCAGGCGCGCACCTGCGCGAACTGGCCGCGTTCGCGAAAGCGATCGAGATAGGTGGGAAGCACCACTTCGAGCGCCGTCGCCTCGATACCGAGCCCCGCAAGCGTACGGCCAGCGTTCACGGCATCTTCCGAGACCACATTGTCGAATTTAAGCATGCGCACCTGGTCTCGCGTCAGCGGCTGGCCCGGCAAGTACTCGCCCACCTGTCCCATGATTCGGGCGGCCCACCAGGGAATAGGCAGGAGCAGGCGCCTGCGCTGGGTGATCCGCAGCATGAGCTGCATCAGCTCGCGGAAGGTTTGAACCTCCGGTCCACCAAGCTCATAGACGGTGCCGCGCCGCGCGCGGCCCTCGACGGCTCGCGCGATCGCCTCGCCTACGTCGCCCGCGAAAACCGGCTGAAACCTAGTCTTGCCGCCGCCAATGAGAGGCAGCGCCGGCGAGAGGCGCGCCATCCCCGCGAACCGGTTGAAGAAATGGTCCTCCGCTCCGAAGACGATCGAGGGCCGCATGATGACCGCGTCGGGAAAGCTCTCAAGCAGCCCCGCCTCGCCCTCCGCCTTGGAGCGGATGTAGCCCACGGTGCTTGGCTGGTCCGCGCCGATCGCCGAATTGTGCACCACGACGGAAGCACCCGCCGCCTTTGCCGCCTCGCCGATGGCCCGCGGCCCGAAGCTCTGTACCGTGTCGAAGGTCTGCCGCCCCGACTCCGCGAGAATGCCGACAAGGTTGACAACTGCGTGCGCGCCCTCAACTGCCCGGTCGATCGACCAGCGATAGCGGAGGTTTGCCTGGATGGGCTTGATCTGTCCTACCATGCCGAGCGGCTGCACGTGGCCGGCAAGGTCCGGCCGCCTCACCGCGACGCGGATACGATAGCCGCGCCTGGCGAGCGCCTGAACCACATAGCGGCCGATGAACCCGGAGCCGCCGAAGACGGTGACGAGCTTGGCGGAGGATCGCGGCGCTTGCATCGGGGCTCCTGCTGGTCGGGCACCATCCCTTATCGCGCCCCCCGCCGGGTGTGAAGTACGGCCCGTCCGGCTCTTGAAGTGGCCGCTTTGGCGTGCAGCTATGGCCGTGCGCGATGACCCGGCCGAACATCCTTGTCTTCATGGTGGACCAGCTCAACGGAACGCTGTTTCCGGACGGGCCTGCCGCGTTTCTGCGCACCCCGCATTTGGCGGACTTCGCCGAGCGGTCGTTGCGGTTCAACGCCAATTATTGCGCGAGCCCGCTCTGCGCGCCTTCCCGTGCGGCCTTCATGACCGGCCGGCTGCCCTCGCGTACCGGGGTCTACGACAACGCCGCCGAGTTTTCGTCCTCCGTCCCGACCTTCGCGCACCTGCTGCGGCGCGCCGGCTACCGCACCTGCCTGTCCGGCAAGATGCACTTCGTGGGACCGGAACAGCTTCACGGTTTCGAGGAGCGGCTGACGACCGACGTCTATCCCGCCGATTTCGGCTGGACGCCGGACTGGACGCGACCGGACGAGCGTATCGACTGGTGGTACCATAATCTCTCCTCCGTGACGCAGGCCGGAGTCGCGGAGATGACGAACCAACTCGAGTTCGACGACGAGGTCACGCACTTTGCGCGGCAGCGCATCTATGACTTCGCGCGCGCTGGCGAAGGCGGTCCGGACGGGCCGCCCTTCTGCCTCACGGTCAGCTTCACGCATCCGCACGATCCCTACGTGATGCGCCGACGCTACTTCGACATCTACCGCGACGAGGACATACCGATGCCGCGGGTGACGTTGCCTTTTGCCGAGCAGGACCCGCACTCGCAGCGCATCCTGCGCTCATGCGATTTCGAGCGCTACCACATCACCGAAGACGACGTTCGTTGCGCCCGTCGCGCGTATTTCGCGGCGGTGAGTTATCTCGACGAGCAGATCGGATCGATCCTCGACGTGCTTCGCATCTGCGGGTTTGCGGACAACACCGCCGTCATCTTCACGTCCGATCACGGCGACATGCTGGGTGAACGGGGTCTGTGGTTCAAGATGAGCTTCTTTGAGGGGAGCGCCCGGGTGCCGCTGATGATGAAGTTGCCCCGGACGGAAGGACGAGCCGTCGAGGCGCCGACGAGCCTGCTCGATCTGGCCCCAACGCTGGCGACGCTGGGCGGCGCCGATACCGACGATTGGGAGGGACAGGGGACAAGTCTCCTCGCTTTCTCCGGTGGACCTTCGCCGGAGCGCTGCGTGCCCGCCGAATATGCAGCGGAGGCTTCGATCGCGCCGATGGTGATGCTCCGCCGGGGCTCCCTCAAATATGTCTACTCGGAAGCCGACCCTCCGCAGCTCTATGACCTTGCCGCCGATCCCGACGAGACGCGAAACCTCGCCGGCGACCCTGCCCATGCGGCGGGCGAGGCTGCCTTATCGGATGAGGTCGCGCGCCGTTGGGATTTCGACAGCTTCCGCGCCGCCGTGCTCGACAGCCAGAAGCGCCGGAGGCTGGTCTACGAGGCGCTGCGGCGCGGCGGTTACTTCCCATGGGACTACCAGCCCCTGCGGCTCGCCTCCGAACGCTACATGCGCAACCACATGGACCTGAATGCGCTGGAAGCCGAGGCGCGCTTTCCCAAGGCCTGACATCCAATTGGGCGGTCGCCCGGGCTCAAACAGTCTCGCCCCTCAACGCCTCGTAGATCATCAGCCCGGTGGAGACGGCGAGGTTCAGCGAGTCCGCCTTGCCGCGCATTGGAATGCGCACGATCTCGTCGCAGGCGATCGTGAGCTTTTCCGTCAGGCCCTGCTGCTCGTTGCCCATCAGCAGGATGAGCGGCTGGGAATACGTCGCCTCGCGGTAGTCGACGGCGCCGGCGCTCAAATGCGTACCGATGAGCCGCGCGCCATGGCGCTTCGCCTGGCCGATCAGCGCATCTTCGCTAAGCCGCGCCAGCGGGACATGAAAGATCGAGCCCATCGTGGCGCGCACCGCCTCCAGCGAGAACGGGTCGCACGACGCGCCGACGAGCGCCACGCCGGCGAGCGCCGCCGCGTCGGCGGTGCGCACGATGGTGCCGAGATTGCCGGGATCGCGCACCCGGTCGAGCGCCACCCAGATGCCGTCGCGCCCCACCGCCGCCTCCGGGGTAAAGCGCTGGCGGAACACACCGACCACGTTCTGCGGATTGTCGCGCCGCGTGATCTTCTCAAGCACCGCCTGTGAGACCTCCAGCACTGTGCCGCCGGACGCCTTGGCCGCAGCGGCGAGCGCGCCGAGCGACGGCTCGTCCTCGAGCCTGGCGGCATAGGCAAGTGTGTGGATCGGCCAGCCGCCCTCTACCGCGTCGCGCGCCAGCTTCTGGCCCTCGGCCAGGAATAGGCCGGTCTCGTCGCGTTGCTTCTTCAGATGCAGAGCGCGCAAGTCCTTCACCAGCGGATTGGCGAGGCTGGTGACCTTCTTGAAGCTGCCGGTTCGGGGCCGCCCGCTGCTCATTCGCCGCTCCAGCGGCAGAAAAGCGAGGTGGCGAGCAGGCGGCGCTCC
>CAZARE010000334.1:0-2946 GCA_964487455.1 uncultured Propylenella sp. | reverse complement strand
GAACGGCTCTGCCTATTTGGTGGGCGGTCTTGGCATGACAGTGCTCGCCAACACCGAGATACCGGATCGGACCGTCTACGTCGTCCCCATCAGGAGCGGCGTCGGCGCCCGACTCGGCATCAACGTCGGATATCTGAAGTTCACGCAGCAGCCGACCTGGAACCCCTTCTGATGCCGCTGAGGCGTGCCCGATTCGTCACACAAGCGAATGGATTTGCCGCCATCGCATGTGAATCGCACAGGCGACGCGCATGCCGCTATTCCTTCCCGGCGTTCGCATCTATAGTGCGCTCCGGAGGGTAGTGTAAGCGGGGCCGTCAATGATCCAGTCGGCGATGATGTTTGCCCTCGGCATCTTCGTAAGCGGGCTGGTGTGGCTCGCCTTCTCGGTTGCCCTTGTGCGGCGGGCGCGGCATCTCACCGAGCGGCGGCTGCTCGCCGGGGTCGCGACGCGACGGGCCGAGTTTGACGCCGAACGCGACGAGTTGCGCGCGCGCCACGCCGTGCAGATGCACAGGCTTGAGCGCGAGGTTAGCCGCGTCCTCGACATGGCCACCGCCTACCGGCTTGAGGCCGACCTCAAGGAACGCGACCTCATGAACGCGCGAGCGGAGCTCGAGGCGCACAAGGAAGATTTCGTCGACGTCGAGGTCCGGCTCACCAACGAGCGCGATACCACCCAGGATCTGGAGCGTCGCCATGCCGAAGCGGGCTCCGCCCTACGAGCCGTGCAGCACCAGCTCAAGGTCGAGATAAAGCGGCGGGCCGCCGCGGAGGAGGCCCTTGACGAGGCGAGCATCCTCGCCGACCAGCGACGCGTGGCGCTCGCCGCGCTGCGAGCCGAGAACAACGAGTTGCGTGTCCGGCTCGGCGAGGCGCCCGGCGCGCCGCTTCCATTCGAGACTGAGCTGCCCAAGCTGCCGCGGGTCGTCGTGGCGGTCGGCGACGACGCGGAGGAGGAGGCGGCCGAGGTTCCCGAGCCTGCGGAGGAAGACGCCGCGCGACCGGAAGCCGGCGGAAGCGTCGTGCCTTTGCCAACGCGCGCGCGCCCCACGCCGGCGGACTCGCCCGAGCGATCCGTCGCCGCCGTCGCCGAAGCGGCGCGCGACCTGCAACGCCTGGCCAGCGAGCCGGAAGGCAGCCCCGAGGCGGAGGAAGCGCCGATGGCGCCGGCCGCGAAACGGCCGCGCATGCCGGAGGCGACGGTGCCGGGCGTCGCCAATATCGGGGAGCTGGTGGCGCTGCGCATGGCTACTCCTGCCGAGGAAGGCGACGCCGAGGCCACCGCCGATACCGAGGTGAGCGAGAAAGCCGAGTCGCAGTTCTTCGAAGCGCTTGCGGAAATCCGCGCGCTCAAGCGCCAGGCGGGCGAATAAGAGGCCTGCCGCCCGGCTCCCCTTCCTACGGGTCCATCCATCTCCGCCGCAGCTTTTCCCCGATCAGGCAGTCGATGCGCGGCTCCCGCGCGCCGAACGCGGCGGGGGCAATTCGTGGCGGAGTGCCGGCGATCTCCAAGACCAGCTTGCGGCGTACGGCTTCCGCGAAGCGGTCTATGCTGGCGACGGTGATCAGGAAGGCGCCAGGGCCGCCGATGACGCAATCCTCGTAGTAGATATCGAGATTGGGGATGGAATAGCCGCTGAAATAGTCGGCGTGGAGCATGATCGGCAGGCCGTTGATCGTGATGCCGCGGCTGAGCACGACTTCGCGCGCGTCAAGCACCGGAATCCCCATGTTGTTGGGGCCGTCTCCGGAAATGTCGATGATTTGGCGCGAACTGCGAAAGCCGTTGTTTTGGAAGAGCTCGGACGCGAAAAGCAGGGCGCTGGATATCGAGGTGGCGCGCATGAACGAGACGGGCTGCGAAGCGATATTGCCGGCGAACGCCGCGGCGGCATCGACGCCGTCCACTATCGTCCACGGCGCGATGATCTGCTGCAGGCCGGGGCCGGCCCATTCCACGTAGGTGACCGCGACGCGGCCGAGAAAGCCTGCGCGGATGGCGGCGATCACTTCCGGATGCTGCAGGGCGGCGATGTAGCCGTCCTTCTGCAGGGCCTGCTCCTGCGGGTCCATGGAGCGCGACACGTCGACCGCGAGCACCAGCTCCAGGTCGACGTCGATCTCGTCGGCGGCGGCCGCAACGGCCGTGATCATCAGGCAGGCCAGAACGGCGAGACGCGCAGCCACAATCCGCATCGCTTGCGACCTCCAGCATGAGCCGCCAGCATCTTAGGCTTTCGGAGGCAATTCCGAAGCAGGGAAATGCGCCCGCCAACACAAACGGCCGTGAAGACGTGCTTGCGCGATTCTCAGCCTGCCGCGAGTCGCACCGGATTGGTCCACGCTGAGCGCCCGGCGGCGTCCGTCACCAGGAAGCGGAGCCAGTCACCCGCGAAGTCGTCGAGCGGAAGCTCGGCGCGCGTCAGGGCGGGGCCGCGCACGCTCTCCTGGCGGCATCCGCGGCCGACGGCGGAGATGCGCGCGACTGGGCTGCACTCGATCCGGAGCATTCCGCCGGAGACCTCGGCCGCATGAATCTCCGGCCCCTGGCTCGCGTAGAAGAAGCCCGCGTGAAGAGCGGCGAGCAGCGCTTCCGGCTCGTTCGCCTCCGCCTTCACCATGACCCAGGCGCCGCCGGCGTCGTCCACCTTGAAGTGCGCGTCGTCGGTGGCGATGAGCGTGACGTCGCGCCCGTCGTTGAGAAGCGCATCGACGAACGTCGCGCTATGGCCGCGGGCGCAGTCGAGCTCGCAGGTGGTGTTGTAGATCTCCACCGCATGGGCCATCGGCAGCGCGCGCCCATCCTCGATCGCCAGGCTTGACCAGTGGGGATGGGCGATCGCCACGAAGGCGCCCGCCGCGGTCGCCCGCCGGGCAAGCTCCGGCCCGGTCTCGTCCGCGCCGGTCGGCGGAAAATCCTCCGGCAGGCCGACGGCGAGGATA
>CAZARE010000333.1:0-13269 GCA_964487455.1 uncultured Propylenella sp. | reverse complement strand
GCGACACCCCTGGCGATGCCGTCCTTCAGCCGTTGCGTGTTGGTGACGAAGAGATCGTCTCCGACGAGCTGGCATTTCTGGCCGATCGCTTCGGTCAGCGCCTTCCAGCCGTCCCAATCGTCCTCAGCCATGCCGTCCTCGATAGAGACGATCGGATAGCGTGCGACGAGATCGGCAAGGTATCTCGCCATCTCGTCGGAGCCCAGGCTCTTCCCTTCCCCGGCAAGGCGATAGCGACCATCGGCGAAAAACTCGGTGGCCGCGCAATCGAGCGCCAGAAACACCTCCTCGCCCGGCTTGTAGCCGGCGGCCTCGATCGCCCCCATCACGAACTTGAGAGCCTCGTCGGCGGAGGAGAGCGCCGGCGCGAAGCCGCCCTCGTCGCCGACATTGGTGTTGTGGCCGGCATCCTTCAGCGCGCTCTTCAGAGTCTGGAATATCTCCGCGCCGGCGCGTACCGCGTCGGCCAGCGTCTCGGCGCCAACCGGCACGATCATGAACTCCTGGATGTCGATCGGATTATCGGCGTGCACCCCGCCGTTGACGATGTTCATCATCGGCACGGGAAGCGTGCGCGCATTCGTACCGCCGACATAGCGGAAGAGCGGCAGCGCGTTGGCGTCCGCCGCCGACTTGGCCACGGCAAGCGACACGCCGAGCGTGGCGTTGGCGCCAAGCCGTCCCTTGTTCTCGGTTCCGTCGAGCGCAATCAGGGTGTCATCGATCTGGACCTGATCCTCCGCCTCCATGCCACCAATTGCGTCGAAGATCTCGCCGTTGACGGATTCGACGGCCTTCAGAACGCCCTTTCCGAGGAAGCGGCTCTGGTCGCCGTCGCGAAGCTCCACCGCCTCGTGGGCGCCGGTGGATGCGCCGGACGGCACCGCGGCTCGGCCAAAGGAGCCGTCGTCCAGTGTCACGTCGACCTCGACGGTCGGATTGCCGCGGCTATCGAGAATCTCGCGGCCGACAATGTCGATGATGGCGGTCATACGGGCTCCTTCCCCGGCTCACTTATTCGATGTCAGAGTCAAACGAAAGCACGTGCAGGCGCGGCGCGAGAAATCTGCTGCGTCGGCTAATCGGCAGGAACTGCCAAGCGACTGGTCGCGTTCTCCACTGAAGCGAGGCGCAACCGCGCCCGCGGACTTCCAGCCACGCAGTCAAGAAAGGGACGGAGTGCCATGGGAATCTTCTCCAAGGACATCAAAACGCTCGACGACCTGTTCGTGCACACCCTGCGCGACATCTACTACGCCGAGAAGCAGCTGGTGAAGGCGCTGCCGAAGCTGATCGAGAAGGCTACGAGCCCGGCGCTGAAACAGGGTCTTGAGAGCCATCTCGGCGAGACCAAGGGTCATGTCTCGCGCGTTGAGAAAGTCTTCGAGATGCACGGCGTAGAGGCGAAAGGCGTCGATTGCCCGGCCATCGACGGGATCATCAAGGAGGCGGAGAACATCGTCGGCGATGTCGACGACAAGGACGTGCTCGACGCCGCCATCATCGCCGCCGGCCAGTCCGCCGAGCACTATGAGATCACGCGCTACGGCACGCTGATCGCCTGGGCGAAGCAGCTCGGTCGACCCGACTGCGCGGAAGTGCTGGCGGAGAACCTGAAGGAGGAGAAGTCGGCCGACGCGAAGCTGACTTCCCTCGCCGAGGGTCAGATCAATCGCAAGGCCGCGTAAGACGGCCGCACGGAGGCGCGCGGGGACGCCCCCGCCCCCGCGCGCCCTTATCTGTCGGCGCCGGGATGGATCCCAGCCTTCGCGAGCGCGTCGAAGGCCACGAGCGTCCGCAAGAGTCCCTCCAGGTCTGCAAGCGGAAGCATGTTCGGCCCATCGGAAGGGGCATTGTCCGGGTCTTGATGTGTCTCGATGAAGATCGCGGCAACACCCACGGCCACGGCCGCGCGCGCCAGGACCGGAACCATCGAGCGGTCGCCTCCCGTCGAGGCCCCTTGGCCGCCGGGCGCTTGCACGGAATGCGTGGCGTCGAACACCACCGGAGCGCCTATCTCCGCCATGATCGGGAGCGCCCGCATGTCGGAAACGAGCGCGTTGTAGCCGAAGGACGAGCCACGTTCGGTCAAGAGCACATCGCGGTTGCCGCTCCCGGTGATCTTGGCGACCACGTTCTTCATGTCCCAGGGAGCGAGGAACTGCCCCTTCTTGACGTTAACCGGGCGCATGGTTTTCGCCGCGGCCACAAGTAGATCTGTCTGCCGGCAGAGGAACGCCGGAATCTGCAGGACATCGACAACTTCCGCGACGTCGGCGCACTGCCCCGGCTCGTGAACGTCGGTGAGGACGGGAAGGTTAAGCTCGCGCCGAAGGTCGGCAAATACCGCGAGCGCCTTGTCGATCCCGAGGCCCCGCTTGCCTTTCAGGCTCGTCCGGTTCGCCTTGTCGAAGCTCGTCTTGTACACGAGGCCCATATCGAGCCCCTTGCAAATGTCGAGCAGCGCGCCGGCCACGTCGAAAGCGTGGTCGCGGCTCTCCACCTGGCAAGGCCCGGCAATCAGGGCCAGTGGCAGACGATTGCCGAGGCGCACCTGCCCGATCTTCACGACGGGGTTCGGCTCAGCCATTGTCTTCCGCCCTCACCGCCATGATCGCGCCGAGACCCGGCGCTGCCTTTACCACCGCCCGGTCCTCACGGCGCTCGGCACCCGCGCCGAGATAGGCAAGCGCCGCGTCGAGATCGGAGACGACCACGTCGAACGCAGCGAAGAGGAGGCCGCGGCGCGGATCCGGCGGTTCAACACCATAGCGGGCACGGAATCCAGCCGGCGTAAGAATGGCGATCTCCTGCCCGTCGAGCGTCGCCTCCACGCCGAACGACGTGGTGCGGAGCTCGCGCTGCCCGGTGGCAGCGGTCAAGAGGATGTGGAAGTCTGCGGGGTTCTCGGCGACCGCCGCGACAGCGCGGACGCCCTGCGCGCCATTCGGGTGCTCGAGGTAGTCGGGGTAGAAGAGCGTATGCGGCGCCAAGTGCTGGCAGGCGAAGAACGCGGCCTCGGGCGCCCGGCCCTCTTCCGCCAGAGCGAGCCGCACGCCGATTTCCTTCTCCGAGCCGTCTGGCATCTCCGCCATCCGCTTGAACTCAAGCAGGCTGCTGCCGCTCATGCCCGCCTTTTCGAAGGCCGCCTGGTCTGCCGCGGCGTCCTCGCTTGTCAGCGCCACCATGGCGAAGCCTTCACCCTTGCGCCGCTCGGCGAAGCGCTTCAGCCGCTTGACGAAGACATTCCCCTTGGCGGCGGCGATGTCGGCGGCGGCGCGATCGAGGATCGTGACCGGCTCGAGATAGGTGCGGTTCTCGAAGAAGACGCAGCAATTGCCGCTGCCGAACGGATGCCGAGCGTCCGGCGCGACTTTGAAGCCGAGGGCGGTCAGGCGGGAGCGCGCCAGCGTCAGCGTCGTGACGGGCAGGACAAGATGGTCGATGCGGCGCATGGGCAAGATGGCATTTTCCGTATGCTGAAACGCAGCGCCGGTGTCGTCATGTGCCTTCGGGCGCCCAAGGATCGATGACGCGAACGCCGCAATCCTGAAAGTGGCTCACATTACGAGTGGCAACCTGAGTTCCCCGCGACAGTGCAATACCGGCGATCATTGTGTCGAGGATTTCGACTGAACGCCCGATGCGGCGCCGGCTCGTCATAATGTCCGAATACGCCTCCGCAGCAGGCTCGTCGAATACCAGCAGTCTCTCCCGGAAACCGTAGCTCATCAAATCCTGGAAGCGTCGTTCCAAATCCGAGCGACGTCCTCCCTGAGGGAGACAGCGAATGCCATAGAGTATTTCAGCGACCGTGATCGTGGTGGTCGCCAGAATGTCAGGCGGATGACCGCGCAGGCGGGCGACCACTCCGCGGTTCGGCTGCGTTCGCATCAACTCCGAGAGAACATTCGTGTCCAGCACGATCATTCGAAATCCGGAGGCTCACGGGCGAGCGCCGAGGGATGTGGCTCCAGGTCGTCTATCCCGTGCTCCGGTCCAAACAATTCCAGCGCCAAATCAACGGCACTCACCGGTTTCTTCTCCTCTTCGAGACCGCTGCGAAGAATCGACCTCGCCTCCTCTTCCATGGAATGCCCGCGCTCCGCGGCCCGCACGCGCAGGCGCGCCTTCAGTTCATCATCAAAATTGCGAATGAGGATCGAACCCATCCTACAACAATAGTGCGAGCACCATCGGATATCAATGATATCGCGTGGTTTGCTACACCAGCCTCGACTGCTCCACCGCCGCTTCGATGAAGCTGGCGAACAGCGGGTGCGGGTCGAAGGGCCGTGATTTCAGCTCGGGATGGTATTGCACCCCGACGAACCAGGGATGCTCGGGGAGCTCGATCGTCTCCGGCAGCAGGTTGTCGGGCGACATGCCGGAGAACGAGAGCCCGGCCGCGTCCAGCCGCTCCATATAGTCGATGTTCACCTCGTAGCGGTGGCGGTGGCGCTCGCTGATCTCAGTGTCCCCGTAGATTGCCGCTATGCGGCTGCCCTTCCTCAGAACGGCCGGATAGGCGCCGAGCCGCATGGTGCCACCGAGGTCGCCCTGGGCAAGCCGCTTCTCAAGCTGGTTGCCCTTCAGCCATTCGGTCATCAGGCCGACCACCGGCTCCGGCGTCGGGGCGAACTCCGACGAACTCGCCTTCGCGATGCCGGCGAGGTTCCGCGCCGCTTCGATCACCGCCATCTGCATGCCGAAGCAGATGCCGAAATAGGGCACGTCGCGCGTGCGGGCGAAGGTGACGGCGTTGATCTTCCCCTCCGACCCGCGCTCGCCGAAGCCTCCGGGCACGAGAATTCCGTTCACGCCCTCCAGGTATGGCGTGGGATCCTCCTTCTCGAAGATCTCGCTCTCGATCCATTGAAGCTTGACGCGCACCCTGTTGGCGATGCCGCCGTGCGTGAGGGCCTCCGTCAGCGACTTGTAGGCGTCCTTCAGGCCTGTGTACTTGCCGACGATGGCGATCGTCACCTCGCCCTCGGGATGGCGCAGGATGCGGCCGATCTCCCGCCATTGGTCGAGGTCGGGCGGCGGCGCGTCCTCCTCGCCGAAGGCGGCGAGCACCTCGCGGTCCAGCCCCTCGTCGTGGTAGGCGACCGGCACGTCGGAGATCGTCTCCACGTCGAGCGCCGGGATGACCGCGCTTTCCCGCACGTTGCAGAAGAGAGCGAGCTTGCGACGGTCGCTGTCGGAGATCGGCCGGTCGCAGCGCACCAAGAGGATGTCCGGCTGGATGCCGATGGAGCGAAGCTCCTTGACGGAGTGTTGCGTCGGCTTGGTCTTGAGCTCCCCCGCCGTGGCGATCCACGGCATCAGCGTAAGATGGATGAAGGCGGCGTGCCCGCGCGGCAGCTCGTTTCCCAGTTGTCGGATCGCCTCGAAGAACGGGAGCCCCTCGATGTCGCCTACCGTGCCGCCGATCTCGCACAGGACGAAATCGAAGTCGTCGTTGCCATCGAGCACGAATTCTTTGATCGCGTCGGTCACGTGCGGGATCACCTGCACGGTGGCGCCGAGATAGTCGCCGCGCCGCTCCTTGGCGATGATCTCCTGGTAGATGCGGCCGGTGGTGACGTTGTCCGTTCGGTTGGCGGAGCGGCCGGTGAAGCGCTCGTAGTGGCCGAGGTCGAGGTCCGTCTCCGCCCCATCGTCGGTGACGAAGACCTCGCCGTGCTGGTAGGGACTCATCGTCCCCGGATCGACGTTCAGATAGGGATCAAGCTTCCGCAGGCGTACCCGATAGCCGCGCGCCTGCAGGAGCGCGCCAAGGGCCGCCGATGCGAGACCTTTACCGAGGGATGAGACCACGCCGCCGGTAATGAAGATGTACCGCGCCATGGGATTTGAGCCATAGCGCGGCACGAGCGATTCGACGAGTCAAAAAACGAAGCTGTCCCGAGACGGCACAAAAGCCGCCCGATCCCGCCTACTGGCCGCTCTCCTCGGCCGGCTGAAGCTGCGGAACCGCGCCGCCCTCTGGGACCGGCAGGGCCTCGCCGGGGGCCGGAGCGGTGGCCGCTCCCCCTTCCTCGGACGGCGCCTGCGGGCCGGCGGAGCCGCCAAGCTGCCGCAGCATGTCTTCCGCCGTGCCGCTGCCGCTCGGGACCGACGGCGCCGGTGTCTCAACGGTAGCCGGCGCGCCGCGGCCCGGGAGCACGTCGAAAATGTCGGAGGGCCCGCCCTCGAGCTTGGCGAGCAGCGCGAGCCCGATCGAGGTCAGGAAGAAGGCCGCTGCGAGGAAGGCAGTGGACGTCGTCAGGACGTTGCCTGCGCTGCGCCCGGTCATGAAGGCTCCGGCGCCGCCGCCTATCCCGAGCGCCCCGCCTTCCGATCGCTGCAAAAGCACCAGGCCGATCATGGCCACGACCACCATCAGGTGGATCACGATGAGAACGGTCGTCATAAACCTCTTCCTTCGCCTCGGCCTTCTACACGAGCCGGCGGATGCGATGAACCCAAAAGCGTCGCCTCAACCCTCCGGCACGGCGGCGACAATCCGCAGAAAGTCCGCCGCCTTCAGGCTGGCGCCGCCGACGAGGCCACCGTTTACCTCCGGGACTCTCAGGATCGCCGCCGCGTTGTCCGGCTTCATGGAGCCTCCATAGAGAATGCGCACGACCCTCCCGGAATCGCCGAATCGCTCGGTCAGGCGGAACCGGATATGGGCATGCGCCTGCTCGATGTCACCCTCGCCCGGCGTGCGGCCGGTGCCGATCGCCCAGACCGGCTCGTACGCTACAATCATGTCGGCCGGAGCGCCGTCGGGAACCGAGGCGGCGAGCTGGCGCGACACGACGGCGAGCATCTCGCCGGCATCGCGCTCCGCCTCCGTCTCGCCGACACAGACAATGGCCGTGAGCCCAGCGCGGCGCGCCGCCTCCGCTTTTGCGCGCACCAACCGATCGCTCTCGCCGTGGTCGGTGCGGCGCTCCGAATGGCCGACGATGATGGCCGTGGCGCCAGCATCCTTGAGCATCTCCGCGGAGATCTCGCCGGTATAAGCGCCGGACGCCTCGGGATGGCAGTCCTGCCCGCCGACGAGCAGCTTCGATTTCGCCGTCCGCCAGCACAGCTGCGCTATTAGGCTCGCCGGCGGGCAGAGCATCACGTCGGCCTTCCCGTCGGCCGCCGTAGCGCCGTCGGCGATCCGCGCCGCCTCTTCGAGGTCCGCGGCAAGGCCGTTCATCTTCCAGTTCCCGGCGATCAGCGGACGCATGGCAGTCGGCACTCCCGTGGCGGCCGCGGAGCGCGTCGCCGCTAGCGCTTGGCAGCGCAGAATTGGGGTCTTATGTAGGCGCGGCCGGGTGCAGCGACCCGGCCTTTCCTGATCGCGAGAGGCTTATTCATGCTCAATCAGCTGCGTCAAGGCGCGCGGGGCCTGACATCGAAAGTCCTCATCGCGCTGCTTGTGCTGAGCTTTGCCGTCTGGGGCGTGGGCGGATTCGAAGGCTATGGCGCCGGCACGCTCGCGACCGTGGGCGACGAGAAGATCAGCGTGCAGCAGTTCGCCGACCTCTACGATCAGGCGCAGCGGCTGGCCCCCCAGTCCGGGCGGCGGCCCGATGCCGGCCAAGTCCTGGCGCAGCTGCTCGCCACGGCGGCGGTCGACGACGAGGCAGGCCGCTACGGGCTCGGCGTGTCCCGCAGCCGGGTCGCCACAGAGATCGCCAAGACCCCGCAGTTCCAGGGCGCCGACGGCGGCTTCGACCGCCAACGGTTCGATGCGCTGTTGATGAACGCACGCATGAACCCCGACGATTACGTCGAGGATGTGAGGCGCGATCTCGTGCGCAGCCAGATTGCGGCTTCAATCGGCGCCGGGATCGAGGTGCCGCAGCCCATCGTGGAGGCGATGTACCGTTTGCGAAACGAGGAGCGCTCCGTCTCGTATTTCGTCGTCGACGAACAGGCAATCGAGCCGGTCGGGGAGCCTGACGAGACGACGCTGCGGACCTATTTCGAGGAGAACAAGAGCCGCTTTCGCGCACCGGAATACCGCAAGCTGGCCCTCGTCACGCTCGATGCCGAGACGATCGCCGATCCGCAGGCGGTGAGCGACGAGACGCTGCAAGCCGAGTACGAGCGGCGCAGGGCGAGCTTCGAGCAGCCGGAGCGGCGGCGCGTCGAGCAGGTCCGCTTCGACGACGCGGCGGCCGTCGAGGCGGCGCTACGTCAAGTGGAGGCCGGCACGGCGTTCGCCGCAGCGGCCGAGGAAAGCGGCCGGCAGGTGACCGACCTCGGCCTCAAGACCAGGGCCGAGTTCATCGATCCGGCGGTGGCGGACGCCGCCTTCGCCGCCGAGCCGAACGCGCCCGTCGCCGTGACGGAGGGTGCGATCGAGCCCTCCCTTATCCAGGTGACGGCCGTTGAGCCGGGCGTGGTCCGGCCGCTTTCAGAAGTGGAGCAGCGGCTGCGGCAGGAGCTTGCGACGCGCGAGGCGCGGGCGATGTTGAACGACCTCTACGACCAGGTCGAGGACGAGCGCGCGGGCGGCTCCACCCTGGAGGAAGCGGCGCAGAAGCTGTCACTCCCCTATCGCGTCATCGAGGCCGTGGCGCGCGATCAGACCGCGCCGGACGGCAGCAGGATCACCGACATCCCCAATGCGGGTCAGGTCGTCCGCGAGGCCTTCGAAACCGACATCGGCATCGAAAACAGCCCGCTCCGAGCTGACGGCGATACCTGGATGTTCTTCGACGTTGTGGACATCACCGAGGAGCGCGACCGAACGCTCGACGAAGTGCGCGACGAGGCCCGACAGGCCTGGAGGCTGGCGGAAATCGAGCGCCGCGTCGCCGATCTCGCGGACAAGCTGCTCGAGCGCCTGAAAGCCGGCGAGGAGCTCGCCACCCTCGCCGCGGAGATCGGCAAGCCGGTGCGGAGGGCGGAGCAGCTGACGCGCGAATCAAGCCCGGACGAGCTGACCGCCAACGCCTTGGCCCAGACCTTCGCCGGACCGGAAACGCATGTCGCCAACGCCGAGGGCGCCGGCCAGAGCCGCATCATCCTGCGGGTGGACAGGGTGATCGTGCCGGCCTTCTTCGCTGAGGCGGAGGACGCCCAGAGCCTCCGCAGCCAGCTTTCAAGTTCGATAGAGCAGGACCTTTTCGCGATCTTCAACCAGCAGCTTCGCGACAGCCGCTCCGTCAGCGTCAACAACGCCGTCTATCAGCAGGTGACCGGGCAACTGACCGGGCAGCTGCCGGAGCAGTGATGCAATTCGAGCCGGCCTTCGAGGCGTTCGAGGCGGCTTACCGGCGGGGCGCGCCGCAGCTCGTCTGGACGAGGCTCGTCTCCGACCTGGAGACGCCCGTCTCCGCTTTCCTCAAGCTCGCCGGGAATCGCCGCAACGCGTTCCTGTTGGAATCGGTGGAGGGCGGCGCGGTACGCGGCCGCTATTCCATGCTCGGCTTCGATCCCGACCTCATCTTCCGCGCCGAGGGCTCCGAAGCGGAGATCGCCCGCGCGCCGGACTTGTCGCGCTTCGCGCCCTGCTCCGCGCCCGCGCTGCAGGCGCTGAGGAGCCTGATCGACGAAAGCCGCATCGCGGTGCCGGAGCATCTGCCGCCAATGTCGGCGGGCGTGTTCGGCTATCTCGGCTACGACATGGTGCGGCTCATGGAGGAGCTGCCCGAACCGAAGCCCGAGGCGGTGCGGGTGCCCGACGCCATCCTGATGCGCCCACGCGTGGTGGCGGTCTTCGATGCGGTGAAGGACGAGCTGACGGTGGTCACGCCCGTGCGTCCGGAGCCCGCGGTGGCGACGCGCGCCGCCTACGACCGCGCCGTCAATCGCTTGATCGAGGTGGTCGACGCGCTCGACCGGCCGGTGGAACACGCGCCCTCGCCGGCCGACGTCGCGATGAACGGCGAGGTCCGCTCCAACACCACGCCCGAGGAGTTCAGGGCGATGGTGCAGCGCGCCAAGGACTACATCGCCGCCGGCGACATCTTTCAGGTGGTGCTGTCGCAGCGCTTCGAGGCGCCCTTCCCGCTCCCCGCCTTCTCGCTCTATCGGGCGCTGCGGCGCGTGAACCCCTCGCCCTTTCTCTACTTCCTCGACTTCGACGGCTTCTCCATCGTCGGCTCAAGCCCGGAGATCCTGGTGCGGGTGCGCGAGGGCGAGGTGACCATCCGCCCGATCGCCGGCACCAAGCCGCGCGGCGCCACGCCGGCCGAGGACAAGCGCATGGGCGAGATGCTGCTCGCCGACCCGAAGGAGCGCGCCGAGCACCTGATGCTCCTGGACCTCGGCCGCAACGACGCCGGCCGCGTCTCCGTCCTCGGATCGGTCAAGGTCACCGACCAGTTCTTCCTGGAGCACTACAGCCACGTCATGCACATCGTGTCGAACGTGGTGGGCAAGCTCCGCCCCGACTGCGATCCGCTCGACGCGCTCGCTGCCGGTTTCCCGGCCGGCACCGTCTCCGGCGCGCCCAAGGTCAGGGCTATGCAGATCATCGACGAGCTGGAGAAGGAAAAGCGCGGGCCCTATGCCGGCTGCGTCGGATACTTCTCGGCCGACGGAGCGATGGACACCTGCATCGTGCTGCGGACCGCCATGGTGAAGGACGGCACGGTCTACGTACAGGCGGGCGCCGGCATCGTGGCGGATTCGGTGCCGAAGTCGGAGCAGCAGGAATGCATCGACAAGGCCGCCGCCATCTTCCGCGCGGCGGACGAGGCGCGGCGCTTCGCCAACGAGGCGCAGCGGGGACAGTAGGCCCATTGAAATCGTACCTTGTGCTCAAACTGCCCGTCTGAGCCAAGTAGGCCACTCACCATACGACCTTCATCTCACAATTCCGAATTGCCGGGTCGGCAGTAACGCGGCAGCGTGTCCAAAAGGAGCGGCATCTACCGTCTCCTACGCCGCCGCCTTCCTGTTCTGCTCCAGCTGCCGGTCGACCATCGCCACGGTCTCGTCGAGCACGGCGTTCTGCATCCCCTGCTGCATGGCGATCGCCTGCACCAGCCGATCGACGCGCTCGATGTTGGCGGCGCCGGCGAAGAGCGCCCGCGCCGCGGATGACGGCCGCACCAGACCTTCAGCCGCCGCCGCGTATTTCTCGAACGGCACCAAATCCTCGCGCTTCGCCCCGAGCTTCACGCAGAGATCGACGACCCAATTGTAGACCCCGCGCGACGTCTCCAGGTCGGAATGCACCGCATCCTTGATGGCGCGCGACCCGTCCTTGGTGACGCAGCGGTAGTTGCCGGTGATCAGCATGGCCCACTTGGCAAGCGGCACGAAGATCGAGTCGTGCACCTTCAGCTTCACCGGCAGCTCGACCTTCTTGCCGTCGCCCGGATCGAAGCGGATCGCTTCGATCTCGTCCTGCAAGCGGCGCAGCATCGCCGTCGCATCGTCGGACTCGAAGCGCGCCGCCTTGAAGTTGGTCGGCAGCGTCACCTGCAGCACGTTGACCGGCTCGTCGGGCGGGCGGAAGGCCTGCGGGTCGGGGCTGCACAACGTCACCAGCGGCGGCTCGAAGCTCTGCCACACCGTGGCGTCGGTGTAGGCGTGAGTGAGCGCATCGGTGTCGAGGCCGGGGATGCGCTTCAGGTAGGGGAGCGGCGGCATGTTCATGATCGACATGCACGGCTTCTTCGAGCGCGCCACCTTGTCGAGCAGCTGGCGCACGCCGTCGACGCGGTATTGCGGCTCCTGCATGGCGAGACACACGAGGTCGTAGTCGGCCGGCTCAACGTCTCCGGCACCCGCCGCCGAGACCTTTCCCGGCAACTTCTTCGAATGCAGCTCGACGAGACCCTCGCGCCCCTTCACCGGAAGGCGCACGCGGATTCCGTCGGCATTGATCGCCTCCGCCTCGGCGGGAAGGCACACGAGCTTCACGTTGTGGCCGCCGAAGAGCAGCTTGGAGGCAAGAAGCGACCCGTAGGACGCCCCCATGATCAGAATGTTGATTGCCGGCACATCTCCTCCCCAGATCCTCTCACCGCGCGACCCGGCGGCCCGCGGCGCGACGCGCCAACCTTAACGCCATAAGGCCCCGTTTCCCAAGAGGCGGAATGTGGACGGCGGATGAACAGCTCGTGCAGAGGGTGGGGAAGCTGCCTCGCTCGCCGGCGTCGCTGGCGAGGCAGGGCAGGTCGAGGGGCAATCTCAGGACCTGCTCCGCGGCGCGCGGAGCAGGTCGTCGGCGTTTATCGCGGAAGACGCCGCGGGGCTTAGAACCGAAACTCGAGGGAGACCCCCGGCTCGGACCGGTAGTAGCGCGGGTAGCTGTAATGCCGATTCGTCACACAGCCATAGCCGGGGTCGTACCAGTAGCCATAGGGGCAATCGTACGTCCGGTAGGTGCGAGACGGGTAGTAAACCAGCGGGGCGCCGAAGCCGAAACCGAAGCTGAAATTGTTTCGATCTTGGTCTCGCCGCCTGTTGCTCCACCGATTCCTGTCGTGGACGTTCTGGATGCCGGCAGCGGGGCTATCGGCCTTCAGTACCGTTGCCGCCGTTCGCGGAGTCGCTTGAGCAGGTGCCGCGCTCGCAGCCATGAGGGCGACAGCCGCACCGACCGCTACGAATGTTAGCCGGGACATGACCTTTCTCCTCTATTCACGTGCTTGGATAACGCCCAGCCGAGACAACGGTTCACTGCTTGCGGCGCGTACAACCGGAATCGGGCGTTCGCGGGCGCAAAACGTGGGGCCCGGCACGTCCGCGGGATGGTGAAATAGGATGACGATGGAGTGCGGCCTAGGGCGGCGGAACGTCGGGAGGCGTAGAAGGGGAAGCGCCCGCACGGCCGGATGGGAGGCGCTCGCAGAAAAGAAACCAGGTCTCCTCCCGGCCGACCCCCTTGACCTCGATCGAGCCGCGCGGCTCGAAAACAAAACCCTCGCCGAGCGCTTCCCGGAGAGCGGCGGATATCTGAATCCGACCCGGCTCGCCGGTGTTCTCCAGTCGCGCGGCCAGGTTCACCGCGTCGCCCCAGAGGTCGTACCCGAATCGCTGCGATCCGATGATGCCGGCCATCACCGGGCCGAGCGCCATGCCGATCCGGAGACGCAGGCTTACGCCGAAATCCCTCGCGGTCGCATCGGCCGCCGCCTGCATCCGAAGCGCCATCCGCGCCAGCCGGGCGGCGTTGACGTCCGCCGGATGCGGCCCGATGGCAGCCGCCATGTAGGCGTCGCCGATCGTCTTGATCTTTTCCACGCCGTGCTCGGCCGCGAGCCGGTCGAAGCGGTGCACGAGCTGATTGAGCATCTCCACCGTACGCTGCGCGCC
>CAZARE010000332.1:0-2543 GCA_964487455.1 uncultured Propylenella sp. | reverse complement strand
TCTCCTGCCCGTCGGGGGGACGCGGGCCGCGCCGCGGCGCGTGGCCGAGCCCTGGGGCGCCCGGGCGGCCGCGGATCCCGCCCCGCGCCCGCCCGCCCGCGGCCGGAACCGTAAGCGAGGCGATGCCGCCTTTCGACGCGGAATAGGCCGCCTGCCCGATCTGGCCCTCGAAAGCGGCCACGGACGCGGTGGAGACGATCACCCCGCGCTCACCGGTCTCGAGCGCCTCCAGATCGGTCATGTCGGCCGCTGCAAGCCGCATCATGTTGAACGTGCCCGTCAGGTTGACGCGCACGACCTTCTCGAACGCGTCGAGCGGATGAGGCCCTTCCCGCCCCACGATGCGGGCGGCCGCGCCGATGCCGGCGCAATTGACCAGGATACGCGCGGGCCCGTACCGCTCGCGCGCCGCGGCCAAAGCTCGAACCGCCATCTCAGCGTCCGCCACGTCGCATTCGGCGAACAGGCCGCCGATCTCTTCGGCGACAGCCGCGCCCTTTCCCTTGTCGAGATCGAGCACCGCCACCCGCGCGCCCGCGGCCGCCAGCGACTGCGCGGTCGCTGCGCCGAGGCCCGATCCGCCCCCGGTCACAAGCGCCGTAACGCCTTCGATCTTCATGCTGGCCTCACCCGGCGACCGTCTCGCGCGCGACGATCACGTGCGCGGCCGGCGGATCTGCATAAAGCTCCTCCACCAGAGGCTCGCGCCGCGCCAGCACAGCCGCCTGGTTGAGCGACCCCTTCTCGGTCATCTCCTGCGTATCCAGGCTCGGCGGCTCGACGAGAATCGTCACGCGCTCCACGCGGTTGGAACTACCGGTGGCCTTGCGCGCGTGATTGGCGAGCGCCTCCTGGACATGACGGCGCAGCGCGGGATGCGTCGCCACCGCCGCGTCGCCCGCGTCCGTCGGCACGTCGCCGCAGAGCGCGCGGCACGCAGCCATGTCGGGAACGAGCAGCGCGCCGATGAAGTTGCGGTTGAGGCCGGTGAGCACGGCATCGCGGATATAGGGGGCGAGCGCAGCGATCAGCTTGGCGCGCACGCCGGCCATGTCGACCCACGTGGCAGTCGAAAGCTTGAAGTCCTCGGTCACGCGGCCGTCGAAGACAAAGCCTTGTTCGGGATCGTCTTCGTCAGCGAATCTCAGCGCGTCGCCCATCTTGTAGAAGCCTTCCTCGTCGAAAGCCTCCTCAGTCTTCTCCGGCTGGCGCCAGTAACCGGGCGTGATGTTGGGCCCACGCAGGCGCACCTCCATCTTGCCGCCGTGCGGGACAAGCTTCACATCCAGGCCGACTGCGGGAATGCCGACCATACCGGGACGCTCCACGACGTGATTGGGGCCGAAGGCGAAGGGACCCGTCTCGGTCGAACCGTAGCCGGTGATCATACGGATATGCTCGCCGCAGGTCTTCACGCCAATCTCGCGCAGGCGGTTCCAGGTGTGCTGGTTCATGCCCGCGCCGGAATATTGCAGCACCTTCACCCGGCTGAAGAAGTTCCGTCTCAGCGCCTCGTCGCGGTCAAAATGATCGCACAGCATCTCGTAGCCCTTGGGCACATTGATATACAAAGTGGGCGCGACTTCTTTCAAATTGCGCACTGTCTTCTCGATGCCGCCGGAGGTCGGCGTGCCGTCGTCGATATGGAGCGTGCCGCCGTTGTAGATGGTCAGGCCGAAATTGTGGTTGCTGCCGGCCGTGTGGTTCCACGGCAGCCAGTCGACCATCACCGGCGGCTCGTCTTTAAGGAAGGCGAGCGACGTGTGGAGCATCACCTGATCGGCGCACCACATGCGCATTGTGTTGATCACCGCCTTGGGCATGCCGGTGGAGCCGGATGTGAAGAGGAACTTGACGATCGAATCGGGACCTACCGCCTCGGTCGCCGCGGCGACATCGACGGTGGCGGGCGTCGCCGCAAATTCGTTGAAGGGAATCGCGCCGTCCCATGCCGCCGCATTGCGGCCAGCTACCACGGTCATGCCGGGCCGCATGATGGCGTCGAGCGCGCGCTTGAACGGCGCCGGGTCGGCGACATAGACGAGGCCCGGCTCCGTCAGGCCGAACACGTGCTTCAGCTTGGCGAAATCGGTCGAGATCAGCGAGTAGGCCGGCGTTACCGGCGCGTAAGGCACGCCGGCATAGAGGGCGCCGAGGGCAATCAGTCCGTGCTCGAGACTATTCCCAGACAGGAGGCCGACGGGACGCTCGAGTGACAGCCCCAGGTTGAGGATAGATTGGGCTATCGATCGAGCGGTCTCCCGCGCCTCTGCGTAGACGATCTTGCGCCAGGCGCCGTCCTCCCCCCTGTCGGCGAGGAACACCCGCTCGGGCGCCCTGTCGGCCCACTCGTCGAACTTATCGATGAGGCGCGTGGCATAGGGGCCGAGGGGCTCAGGCGAGCGCACGTAGAGGACGCCGCCTTCGCCGCGCCTCACCTCGACGGCGGTCGGCCCCATTTTGACCGGCCGCATACGCGGCTCGCTTGTGTTTGCCATCGCGGTGCCGCGCCTCCCTCTTATCGCCTCGTTCTCTTTCCGCTG
>CAZARE010000331.1:0-10083 GCA_964487455.1 uncultured Propylenella sp. | reverse complement strand
CTCGGCTATCTGAGCGGGCGGGTCGAATCCGCCATCGCCCAACGGCTTCCCTCGGAAGCGAAGGTCAGCGTCGGATCGACGGCGTTCTCCTACCGACGCGGCCAGGGGGTGATCCTGCGCATCAGGGACCTCGAGCTGTTTCTGCCCGGCATCGCGTCCGTGTCGGTGGCCGATGTTTCCACGATGGCGTCGGCGTCGGCGCTTCTCGGGGGGGCGATCGACCTGCAGTCGGTGACGATCTCCGGGGTTGCGATCGGCGTTTCCGCCACGAGGCCGCCAAGCCCCGCGGGAACCGGCGCCGCTCTTGTGCGCTCGGCGGCCACGACCGTCACGGATCAGATCGTGGACGCCGACAAGCTCATGCGCGGCGCGGGCCTGCGCGAGGTGGTCGTGCATGACGCGAGCATCAGCCTCAACGGAAGCGAAACGCCTGCGCTCAGCATCGGGGAAGCGAACTGGCTGCCGCTCTCGCCAACCCGCAGCAAAGCATGGATGCAGATCGTCGAGGAGGGCGGTGCCGGCTGGGACCTTACGGTCGAGCATCGGCAGACGCCGCGTGGCAATACCGTCGTCACCCTGGACTTCGAGGACGTGCCGGCCACCGCTCTTGTGCCGCAGCTTGCTGGGACGGAAGGCGGACCGCACTTCCGCTCCGCCGTCACGCTACAGACGCGGATCGCGCGCGCGGCGGACGGTCGCTTCCTGGAAATGCGCGGAGTGCTTTCGGCGACGGGCGGCGAGCTATCCGCGACCGGGGCGGACAGGATGTACGTCGCCACGGCCGCCGTGAGTTTCGTGTTGGAGGAGACCGGCGACCGCCTAGCCATCCCGAGCGGCGAGATCCGTACATTGACGGGCGCCGTCGCCTTCGAAGGTGTCGCCGATCTGACCGAGCTTGGACACACCACCTTGGTCGGGCGGATTCTGGACGGTTCGCTTTCAACGCCCATCGGTGAAGTGGAATCGGTGCGGCTCATCGGCGGCGGCTTGGTGGCGCGCGTCGATTTCTCCGACCTCGGGCTTGAGATCGAACGTCTGCACGTGATGACGCCCGACGGCTCGGCGTCGGCGATCGGGCAGGCCAGCCTCGCCGGCGACACGCCTGGGGTCTCGTTCGCGCTCTCCATCAGCGAGATGCCTACCGGCACCGTGCGCGCGCTGTGGCCGCCCTTCGTCGCCGACAAGCTGCGGCAGTGGTTCGACATAAACGTCACGTCCGGGATGCTCGGTCCGGCGACGCTGCAGGTAGCCCTGCCGCTCGAGAATCTCGGCCCCCGCAATCGCGGTAAGATTCTGCCGACCTACGGGCTCGTCGGGTCGGTGCCCTTTCGGGAAGCCGACTTTTCGCCGATCAAGAATTTTCCCACGATCAGCAATGCTTCCGGCGAGATCGCCTTCGGAAACGCGACGGTCAGGATCGTCGCGCAATCGGGCGCAATAACGGTGCCGGAGAAAGGCGTCCTCCAGGCGGCGGGGACCGTGCTGTCGGTTCCCGAGCTCGGACGCCTGCAGCCGCGCGGCGACCTCCACCTAGAGCTTTCCGGCCCCGCCGCAGCGCTTGCCGTCGTGTCGGACACGCCGCCGCTGTCAGTCGCCCGCGACCGCGGAATAGTCGCGAACGACCTTAGCGGGGAGGCGGCGCTTTCGCTCGATGCGAACATCCCGCTCCACGACGCCGACTTCTCCGACGTAATCCCCACGTTCCGGCTCGCCCTGACGGATTTTTCGAGCACCGCCCCGATCGATGGGCGAACCGTCGAGGACGCCGACCTTGTGCTCGAAGGCAGTCCGCGAAGCTATACCGTCAAGGGCGAAGGCAAGCTGGACGGCTATCAGGCGTCCGTCGACCTCCTTCAGGGAAGCTCAGCGCCGGGTCAATCCGCCGTAGTCGTTGCGCTCGACGACGCGGCGCGCGAGCGCATGGGCCTCGGCTTCGGGAAGCTCGTGACGGGCCCGGTCCAAGCGTACCTCATGAATACCGGAGAACTGCATCAGCAAATCGCCCTCGACCTGAAGCAAACTCGCATCAGCCTCCCTTTTCTCGGCTGGGAGAAGGGACCGGGCGTTCCCGCCACCGCCAGCTTCGTCATGGAGGAGACGGAGGAGGGAAGGAAGCTTTCGCGATTCCTACTTTCGGGCAAGGGGTTCGAAGCGAGAGGCGCAATCTTGATCGGACCCGACGGGCGACTCAAGGAGGCGACGCTCGAGCGGGTCGCGCTTCGTCCGGGAGACCGGCTCTCCGCGATCGTGACGGCCGCCGGCAGCGGATACGACGTAACGATCAACGGCAGCGTGCTCGACGCGCGCGGCATCATCCGACACGTCGGCTCGGACCAGCTCGCCGGCACGGCGGACATCTTTCCCGTCCGGGTAGCGCTCGATGTGGATGTGGTCCGTGGCGAGAATGACGTCGCGCTCTCCGGCGTGCGCGGGAACATGACGATAACGCGCGGCGGCCTCGATACCGTTTCGATAAAGGGCGCCATAGGCGCCAACCAGCCGTTCGAGTGGTCGCTGACGCGCGACGGCAACACGCGAGCGCTGCGCGTGCTCGCCGATTCCGGCGGAGCGATGATGCGGTTCGCGGGAATCTACAGCCGGGTGGCGGGCGGCAGCCTCATCATCGACTACAGCGGAACCGTGGGAGGCGGGGGCAGCGGCGTCCTGGTGCTGCGCGACTTCCGGGTCGTCAATGAAGCGGCCCTCACGAGTGTCATCGAGCCGTCGACACCGCGCGCGGGCATGGTGCATTCCTACGCATCCTCGGGCGGCGACTATCACTTCTCGCAGCTGAGGATACCGTTCCGTCAGGAGGGCTGGGTCATCACCATAGGGGACGCCGCGCTGCGCGGGGGCACGCTCGGCGCGACCGCCAGCGGGACGATCAACCTGCCCGACAGCAAAATCGCAGTCAGCGGAACCTTGATCCCCGCTTTCGGCATCAACAACATTGCCGGGGCGATCCCGCTCCTCGGCGCCATTCTCGGCGGTGGCCGCGACGAAGGGCTCGTGGGCATCACCTACAAGCTGTTCGGGCCGCTGGATAATCCGGAGCTGGTCGTGAATCCGATCTCGGCGATCGCCCCCGGCATCTTCCGCAAGATCTTCGAATACCGCTGAGGGTCAGGCGGGCACGACGAGCGCGTGCTTCTTACGCCCCAGTGAGAGCTTGACGACTCCGTCGGGATTGAGGTCGCCCAGCGACACCGCCCGATGCGGATCGGTGATCGGCTCATCGTTGACACGCACAGCCTTGTTGGCGACGGCGCGGCGCACCTCGCCGTTCGAGCCGGCCAAGCCGGCGCGAACGAAGAGCGCCGGAACGCCTAGGCCTTGCTCCAGTTCCGCGCGCGGCACGTCGATGGAGGGAAGCGCTTGACCGGCGCCGCCCTCCTCGAAGGTACGCCGCGCGGTCTCCGCCGCCTCCTCGGCCGCGGCCCGCCCATGCAGCAGCGCCGTCGCCTCGGTCGCGAGGACCTTCTTGGCTTCGTTGATCTCGGCGCCTTGCAGCCGCTCGAGCCGGGCGATCTCGTCCAGGGGCAGCTCGGTGAAGAGGCGCAGGAAGCGGCCCACGTCACCGTCCTCGGTGTTTCGCCAGAACTGCCAGTAGCCGTAAGGGGGCAGCTGGTCGGGATTGAGCCAGATCGCGCCTTGGGCGGTCTTGCCCATCTTCGCGCCAGATGAAGTGGCGATCAGCGGACAGGTGAGGGCGTAGAGCTGCGCCGTTCCCATTCGCCGGCCCAAGTCGATGCCGTTGACGATGTTGCCCCACTGGTCGGAGCCGCCCATCTGCAGGACGCAGCCATACCGCCTGTGCAGCTCGACGAAATCGTAGGCCTGGAGGATCATGTAGTTGAACTCCAGGAACGACAGCTCGTGCTCGCGCTCCAAGCGGAGCTTGACGGAATCGAAGCTGAGCATGCGGTTGACGGAGAAGTGCCGCCCCACGTCGCGGAGGAACTCGACATAGTTGAGCGGCGCGAGCCATTCGGCGTTGTCCGGCATCAGGGCGGCATTCGGACTTTCAAAATCGATGAAGCGTGCAAACACCGACTTCAGGCTCTCCTTGTTGGCCTCAATATCCTCAAGGGTGAGGATGCGGCGGGTCTCGTCCTTGCCGGAGGGGTCGCCCACGCGCGTCGTTCCGCCGCCCATCAACGCGATCGGCACGTTGCCGGTCTTCTGCAGCCAGCGCAGCATCATGATCGAGACAAGGCTGCCCACGTGCAGCGACGGTCCGGTGCAATCGTAGCCGACATAGGCGGTGACAGGGCCGCGCAGGAATTCCGCGTCCAGGCCCTCCGCATCGGAGATCTGGTGGAGGTATCCGCGCTCGCCGATGACGCGCAGAAAGTCGGAGCGGAAGTTCGTCATGCTTGCGGTTGGATGGATGCGCTGCCAGTTTCCGGCGCTCTTACCATGCGAATCGGCGGGCGACACGGGGTTTCGCGGTGGCAGAAACTCGCACGGCCATCGGACTGATGAGCGGAACGTCGCTCGACGGTGTCGACGTGGCGCTGGTGCGGACGGACGGGGAGCGCATCGCCGAGCTCGGTCCGGCGCGGACCTATCCCTACGGCGCGAGCGATCGGGATGTGCTGCGGCAAGCCTCGAAGGACGCACTGGACTTGGCAGACCGGGCGGCGCGGCCGGGCGTGCTCGGCGAAGCGGAGAGGCTTGTCACGATGCGCCACGCCGAGGCGGTGGAGGCGTTTCTCGCGGCGGAGGCCATTTCCGCGCGACATGTCGATCTCGTCGGTTTCCACGGGCAGACCGTGTTCCACGACCCTGCAAAGGCTCTGACCGTGCAGATCGGCGACGGGCGCGCGCTGGCCGATCGGCTCTCGATCGCGGTGGTCTGGGACTTCCGCGCCGCCGACGTGGCCGCCGGCGGACAGGGGGCGCCGCTTGCTCCGGTCTTCCACCGCGCGCTCGCCGAGATGGCCGGCGTTGAGGGCCCGGTCGTGTTCCTCAATCTGGGCGGCGTGGCGAACGTCACCCATGTGGGCGCTGGCGGAGAACTACTCGCGTTCGACACCGGGCCGGGCAACGGACTGCTCGACGACTGGATGCTCGAGCGGACAGGAGAGCCGTTTGACGCAGACGGCCGCCTGGCGGAATCCGGCACCGTCTCGCCCTCCGTCCTCGCGGAGCTTCTCGAGCACCGCTATTTCGCACTGCCGCCGCCGAAATCGCTTGACCGCAATGCGTTCTCGCTGGCTCCGCTGGCCGCGCTGTCGGACGCCGATGGGGCGGCAACGCTGCTCAGCTTCTCGGCGCTCGCCGTCAAAGCGGCGCAGGCGCATCTCCCTGCCCCCCCGCGCGCTTGGTACGCGTCGGGCGGCGGGCGTCACAACGCGGCGCTGATGCGTGCATTGGCGAAGGCCCTCGCCGACGCACCCGTAGAGCCGCTGGAAACCCTTGGCTTCGACGGGGACGCGACCGAGGCGCAGGCCTTCGCGTTCCTCGCCGTGCGGTCCGCCGACCGCAAGCCGCTGACTTTTCCGCTGACGACCGGCGTGCCCGAGGCGCTGACCGGCGGCCTTTTAAGTTTTCCGCAAAGCACCGGTTAACCTCAGATCAAGCTTTCTTGTCGATCCTGTGTACTCTGTTGCGTAGAGGGCGGGTCGGCAGATGATAGGCCGGAAATCAAAGCAGCAAGCCCCTGACGACGAATCCGGTCGCGAGTCGCGGCTGAAGCTCATTCTGCTCGCAGTGGCGCTTGTTCTCGTCGCCGGATACGCGGCGTCGGTCACAGACATGGGCAACTTGGCGGCAGCGCAGATGCGAAGTCTCCTCGGGTCCGGACTGCCGGTCTTGCCGATACTCGGAGCCATCGTAGCGCTGGCGGCCGCGGCAGCAGCCTTCGTCTTGCTCAGGCGTCGTTGGCCGGCAGGACTAAGAAGCAAGCCGGCCGAGCCGGCCGCAACGCTCGCGACGGTCGCCGGTCGCCGGGAGTTCCAGAAAACGCTTGCCGCCCAGATAGAGTCTCACGCGAAGTCGGGGCGCCAGCTTGCCGTCCATATCCTCGACATCGACCGCTTCCACCTTGTCAATGAAGCCCTTGGCGAAGCGGAAGGCGATGCGTTCCTGCAACTGCTTGCTGAGCGCCTGCTGGTCCTTGTCAATCACCCGGAGCGGCTGGCTCGGATAGGCGACGACGAGTTCGCGATCATCCAGCCCGAGACGGGGGGCGCCCGCCACGCCGAGATCTATGCGAGACGGATCGAAGAGACCGTCAAGGACGCCTGCGCGCAGATCGCCCGCCAAGCCAGGCCGGGTGCAAGCATCGGCATCGCCGTGTTCCCCGAGCATGGCGACAGCGCCGCAAACCTTTTGCATAACGCGTCGCTCGCGCTGCACGCGGCCAAGAAGTCCAGCGGCGAATCGCTCCGCGTCTTTTCGCGCGAGATCGAGATGGCGCTCGACACCCGGCTGCAGACGGAGAAAATGATCGGCGACGGCTTGCACCAGGGATGGTTCGAGCTGCATTTCCAGCCCCAGTACGACCTCCTGAGCCGGCGCCTGACCGGCTTCGAGGCCCTGGTGCGCATGAACCATCCAGAGCAAGGCGAGCTCCTGCCGGAGACCTTCCTGGCCGCCGCCGAGGAGAGCGGGCTCATTCAGCCACTTGGCGAGTGGATCTTCCGCGAGGCGCTTTCCACGGCGAGTACATGGCCCAACCATCTGAACCTGTCGATCAACGTCTCGCCGGCGCAATTCCTCCAGGCCGACATCGCCGGCGCGGTCACGAGCGCGCTCTCAAAGGCCGGCTTCGACGGTTCGCGGCTGAGGCTCGAAATCTCCGAGGCGGTACTCCCCGATGAATCCGGCGTCGTCGGCGAGCAGCTGAGGCGGCTCAAGAGCCGCGGCGTGACGATCGTGATCGACGATTTCGGTCTGGAAAGCTCGCAGCTGAAGGGGCTCTCGCGGCTGGCCTGCGACGCGGTCAAGCTCGACCGCTCGCTCATCAAAGAGGTCGGCGCGGAGCCGGAGGCTGAGAACCTGGTGCGCGGCCTGATCGGCACCGCCAAGTCCTTCGATCTCGCCATTTTGGCGGAAGGGATCGAACGGGCCGAGCAGGTGCACTTCCTCATGGCGCACGACTGCCGCCATGTACAGGGCTTCCTGTTCGGCCGGCCGACACGGGCAAGCGAACTCGGCGCCATCATTGCCAAGGATATGCGCAAGGCAACCGACGGCGAGGAGGGTGGATCCTCCGATGCGGCGCGCTCGGCGGCCTGACGTCGGCTAGGTGCCATCGTCGGTAACAGGGGTTTCGGATCATGATCGTGGCGCTGCGACAGAACGCTCATCGCCTGGGCGCGGTCTGCTATGTGCTGTGGGGCATCCTGCACATCTATGCGGCGTATCTCAGCTACCAACTTGCTCTGGACGAGCCGAGCGGTTTTGCGCAGGGCAAGCTTCTTCAGAACGCGTGGAGTCTGGCTTATATTTCGCTGCTCTGCATTTTTGTGGCGGCGGTTTGGAACTGGAACAACAGCAGGACCGGATACTGGCTGAACCTGTTTACGGTCAGCGTCACCGATATCGGTTTCCTCGTGCTGATCTACGCGCCGGGTTACAGCACGGATCTGATTGGACCGGCGCTGTGGCTGCTCGCCTTGGCGTTGACTACGGTCGGATACATGGCCAATGCCAGGACGGCGTAGTTGCCTAGCTAATCCGCCTCGATCGCCGCCAACCGCATGTCGAGATAGTTCGCGCAGGTCTCGATCAGCTCGTCCACCGCACCCTCGAAGAAGTGGTTGGTTCCCGACACCAGCGCGTGGTCGATGGTGATCCCCTTCTGGGACTTCAGCTTGTCGACCAGGCCCTGGACCGATTCCGGCGGCGTCACCTTGTCGAGCTCCCCATTGATGATGAGACCCGACGACGGGCAAGGCGCCAGGAAGGAGAAATCGTAGAGGTTGGGCTGCGGGGCGATGGAGATGAAGCCCTCCACCTCGGGCCGCCGCATCAGGAGCTGCATTCCGATCCAGGCGCCGAAGGAGAAGCCGGCGATCCATACGCCGCGCGCGTCCGGGTGAAGCGCCTGGATCCAGTCCAGCGCGGCGGCCGAGTCGGCGAGCTCGCCCACCCCGTGGTCGAAGTAGCCCTGGCTCCGCCCAACCCCGCGGAAGTTGAAGCGCAGGCAAGTGAAGTCGCGCTCCTGGAACATATAGAACATGCGGTAGACGATTTGATTGTTCATCGTCCCGCCGAAGCGGGGATGCGGGTGAAGCACGAGGGCGATCGGCGCGGTCTTTTTTGACGACGGCTGGTATCGCCCTTCAAGCCGCCCGTCAGGTCCGGTGAAGATCACTTCCGGCATGTGAGACGAACCCCAAATCCTACCGGTTGGCCGCGTGCCTTCCTTGACACGCATGCCCGGCATTTCTAGAACCTAGTTTGGAACAATTCAAAACTAGCGCGGACCCTGCCAGATGGGGCAGGGCGCGTATCTAAACACCAAAGGTTCGTCCGGTTTCAAGGATTACCTCCCGGAGAGCGCGTCAAATGCCGCAGCGCATCTACTTCGACGCAAACGCCGGCGCGCCCCTTCTGCCGGAGGCGTGCGCTGCGGCCATCGCCGCGCTGCGAACCATGGCCAACGCCTCATCGGTGCACGCCGAAGGACGCAGCGCCCGCGCGACGATCGAAGCGGCGCGGGCCGAAGTGGCCTCGGCGGTCGGCGGCGAGGCGAACAACGTGATTTTCACAAGCGGCGCGACGGAAGCAGCTCAGCAGGCGCTCACGCCGCGCATCGTGTCGGGACGCGGTATCCGCGCCGCTGGACGCCTCTATGTCGGCGCGAGCGAGCATCCTTGCGTGCTCGCCGGTGGCCGTTTCGCCCCTTCCGACGTGAGCGTGCTGCCTGTGGGGCCGTCGGGCGTCATCGATCTGGCGGCGATGGAGCGGGCCCTTGCGGGCCACGATTCGAGCCGGGGTCTGCCCTACGTGGCGCTCATGCTCGCCAACAACGAAACCGGCGTGATCCATCCGGTCGCCGAGGCCGCCCGGCTTGCGAAGCGGCACGGCGCCTATGTCTTCTGCGACGCGGTGCAGGCGCTCGGGCGCATCCCGGTGAACATCGGCGAGCTCGGCGTCGACTTCCTTTCCCTCTCCGCCCACAAGATCGGCGGCCCGCAGGGGGCGGGAGCGCTCGTCCTGGCCGACGAAACTGTCCATCCGGAGCCGTTTCTCACAGGCGGTGGACAGGAGCGGCGCCGCCGCGCGGGCACGGAAAACGTGGCCGCGATAGCCGGTTTCGGCGTTGCGGCGAGGCTCGCCCGTCACCATCTCTCGCATGTGGATCGAATAGTGGCTTTGCGCGCGGGCTTGGAGCGCGAGCTGACCGCAATGACGCCCGAGGTGCGGATTTTCGGAACCGAGGCCAAGCGTCTGCCCAACACCACGCTTTTCGCGGCCCCCGGCCTGCCGGCCGAGACCGCGGTCATCGCCCTCGATCTTGCCGGCATTGCGGTTTCGGCCGGCTCGGCTTGCTCATCGGGCAAGATCGCACCAAGCCACGTGCTGGAGGCCATGGGAGAGACCGCCGAGTCCGCTCGAGGGGGGATCCGCGTGAGCCTTACGAGCGCCGCCGACGAGGGGGATATCGAGACGTTTATCGCCGCCTGGCGCGCCATCTACGAGCGGATGCGCCAAATGCAGGCGGCCTGAGAAAAACAGTGAGGAGAGTCTGATGCCTGCCGTTCAAGAGACCATCGAACAGGTCAAGGCGATCGATGTCGACAAGTACAAGTACGGCTTCATCACCGACATCGAGTCCGACCTCGCCCCGAAGGGGCTGAACGAAGACATCGTCCGCTTCATCTCGGCCAAGAAGAACGATCCGGAATGGCTGACCGAATGGCGGCTGAAGGCCTATCGGCGCTGGGTCGGCATGACCGAGCCGAGCTGGGCGCGGGTGAAATATCCCCGGATCGACTACCAGGACCTGCACTACTATGCCGCGCCGAAGCGCAAGGCCGGATTGGCAAGCCTCGACGAGGTCGACCCGGAGATTCTGGCGACCTACGCGAAGCTCGGCATTCCTCTCAAGGAGCAAGAGATCCTGGC
>CAZARE010000330.1:0-5062 GCA_964487455.1 uncultured Propylenella sp. | reverse complement strand
GGCCTTCTTCACTCACGCGGCATGGCTGGATCAGGCTTGCGCCCATTGTCCAATATTCCCCACTGCTGCCTCCCGTAGGAGTCTGGGCCGTGTCTCAGTCCCAGTGTGGCTGATCATCCTCTCAGACCAGCTACCGATCGTTGCCTTGGTGGGCCGTTACCCCACCAACAAGCTAATCGGACGCGGGCCGATCCTTCGGCGATGAATCTTTCTCCTTGCGGACGTATCCGGTATTAGCCCGAGTTTCCCCGGGTTATTCCGAACCGAAGGGTACGTTCCCACGCGTTACTCACCCGTCTGCCACTTTCCACCACCCGAAGGTGGCTTCACGTTCGACTTGCATGTGTTAGGCCTGCCGCCAGCGTTCGTTCTGAGCCAGGATCAAACTCTCAGGTTGATTGAGATCTTGAACCGGCATTTGATCGCGCATTGACGAGGTCACACCGTCACCCGTCCGATCCCCATGTCCGAGGACATTTCGAGCGGACGGCGACTTTGTGAGTTCTCAGAGAATACGCAAACCGCCGAAGTCTCTCTCTCGATGCGCCCAAATCCGAGGATTCGAGCGGCATCCGCAAAGACCTCGCCGCCTACGCTTCTCTTTCTTCAAACCGAATTGTCAAAGAACCGGCGAGTTCTGTCTGAGACAGGAACGTCGCCCAGCCGATCGATCTGCTCTCTCGGCCGCAACAGGCTCACCGGACAGGCCGGAGGACCCTATTGCTTATCGGGAACACCAAACCGCAGAGGCGAGCGAACTCAGGCCCTGCGGCCGGTGGAACGCCTGATATAGGCAGCGCCGACACCGCTGTCAACCGGCCGCAAACTCGCCAGGGAGCCGCTGTTTCGGAGCGCCCGGCGGCGCCTCGGCCGAACCCTCCTAATCTAGTCGATCGTCGCCGCCTTATCCAGTGGCTGCCGTCTCTCCTCGGCGGAAGCCGATCGCTCCGAGGCGGCTTGACCGGGAGGGTGCGAGCGGCCATGCAGGGGCCTGTTTTCGATCGCCCGCCGAATTGCAGCGGTCACGATGAGGCCAAAGTCCTGCGGCTTCCTCGCCACTGATTCACGCGGGACTGGATGGAGCGGGGCTTGGCGGCTCTCAAGCGACACCGTCGTGGCCAGCCGGTCGTCGATCTCGGCGATGAGGAGCCCCTTTATACGCGCAATCTCGCCAACGCCTCTCCGGATCGCCGCCGCGTCAGCATACGCTGGCTCGCCGGCTCGGTGCTGACCGGCATCCTGTCGGCGGCGCTGGTCGGTGGCGCCCTGCAAGCGGCCATCGGCGTCGACGAATATCTGGTGGTGCGGCCGGCGCTGGCGCACGGCGGTTTCGGCGAGGGCGGCGCGGTCGCGGCCAAGGGCGACCGCTTCCGCCCCGTGCCGGAGACCAAGGTGACGCGCCGCGTCATCCAGATCTCCACCGTGACGCGCTCGGGCGACCGCGACATCGTGCGCGTGCGCCCCTATGCGCACGTGCACACCAATCTCGCCGCGCCGGTCGAGGAGGAGGTGGCCGCGCGCATCCCCGACTTCAGCGCAGCGGACGTCTTCGTGGTCGCGGAGGGGGAGGAGGCGCCCATGGACGCCCCCGCGACGAGCGATTCCATCTACGGCGCCGAGGTCGACGGCGAGGTGGCGATCAAGGAGGTGGACTTCCCGCTTGCCGGCGTTCCCTACGAGGAATCCGCCGAGCTCGACGTTTTCGAGGTGGAGCAGATCGTTCGCGCCGCCGCCCCCGATTTGGCAGAGGGCATGGTGGAGGTGGCCTCGCTTCCCTATGTCGACCCGGCGCGCTTCGAGACAACGAGCGCCGAGGCCGGCGCCTTCGGCGCGCTCGCCGTGGCGATCACGCCGGAGAACGTGTCGCTCTTGGAGAAGACCGACGAGGCTGCCGACTTCGACCTGGAGGAGAAGCTACTGCCGGTCACGGAGGGCGCCTCGCTAAGAAAGGTGCTGATGGCCGAGGGCGCCGATGAGAACGCCGCCGCCCGCATCCAGTCGGCGCTCGTCGCCAATTTCAGCTTCGACTTCCGCGCCGGGCAGAAGCTGCGCCTGGGGCTCGCGCCCGATCCCGATTCCGGCGCCATCCGCCCGGTGCGTGTCAGCCTCTACCAGCCCGACGGCCGCCACATCGCCACCGTCGCGCTCGCCGACACCGGCGTCTACGTCGCCGCGCAGGAGCCCGCGGTCGACGCGGAGCTGGTGGTGGCGGAGGAGAAGGCGAGCCCGCCCGGCGTGCTGCCGACGCTGCACGAGGGGCTGTGGGGCACCGGCCTCTCGCTCGGCATGCCGGCAGAGGTGATCAAGAACCTCAGCCACGTCTTTTCCTACGACGCCGACTACCAGACGCGGCTCTCCCCGGCGGACAGCCTTGAGGTGATATACGCGGCCGACGCGGAGGTGGAGAGCGCCGAGATCCTCTTCGCCGCGCTCACCCTCGGCAACGTCAGGCACGCCTTCTACCGCTTCCGCAGCGCCGAGGACGGCCGCATCGACTATTACGACGCCGAGGGCAAGAGCGCGCAGAAGTTCCTGGTCAGGAAGCCGGTGACGCAGGCGCGCTTCACGTCGGGCTTCGGCATGCGCCGCCATCCGATCGTGCGCCGCTACCGCATGCATACCGGCGTCGACTGGGCCGCCCCCACCGGCACGCCGATTCTCGCCGCCGGCGACGGCGAGGTGGAGAAGATCGGCACGCGCGCCGGCTACGGCCGCTCCATTACGCTGAAGCACCTGCACGGCTACAAGACCACCTACAATCACATGAGCGGCTACTTCAAAGGCCTCTCGCGCGGCGACCGCGTGAGCCAGAACCAGGTAATCGGCTATATCGGCTCCACCGGCCTCTCCACCGGCCCGCATCTTCACTACGAGGTGCTGGTGAACGGCCGCTTCGTCGACCCGATGAAGATCCGCGTGCCGCGCGGGCGCGAGCTGCAGGGCGCGGAGATGGTGGCCTTCTCGCAGGAGCGCGAGCGCATCGACGAACTCCTGGTGCGCGACGAGGGCCGCGTCGCCGCGAGCAGCGTGAATTAGGAACGGCCCCCACGAGCGTGAATTAGGCGCAAGCGCCGAGGACGCGCGCGGCGCCACCCTCTCCCCTGGCGGGAGAGGGGAGCTCGACAATCCACGCGCAAAGGTAGGCGCCCAACCTTCTCCCCTTGGGGGAGAAGGTGCCGTTGGCTCCGCCAAGCGGCGGATGAGGGGTGGACCCTGAGCGAAGGGCGATGCGGCGAAGCATATGGCGGCCTGCCTGAAAGCGCAGGTCGTTCCATATTGATGCGAGAATCCGGATGTCAGGTCCGGGAAACCGGCGTAGTATTGGTACGATGAGCGAAACACAGTCGTTGTTTGGCGTATTGCGCCAATCGGCGGCGGCAGAAATTGCCGATGCCATAGAACGCCTCGTCCGCGTCGGACCGGACCTCAGCCTCAACCGCATCAACGCGCTCGCCTTCGCGGCGAGGGAAGGACTGGACGAGGAGCAGACCATCGCCGGTTTCCTGCACGCCGCCCGGCTCGGCCTGTTCGAGCTGTCGTGGAACGTGCTCTGTCCCGGCTGCGGCGGAGTGCTCGACGCCAATACGTCGCTCAAGACGGTGGAGAGCGATGCCTATACGTGCGCGCTCTGCGCGGCCGGCTACGAGCCAACGCTCGACGAGATGGTCGAGGTGACGTTCACGATCAGCCCGCGTGTGCGCCGCATCGCCGCGCACGATCCGCACCAGCTCTCCCCGACGGAATACTTCCGCCAAATCTACTGGGGCTCCGGTGTCGACCTGCCGGAGGTAGGTTTCGAGGCGCTGGTCGACGAGTTCGTCATCGAGGCGCTGGAGCTTCCGCCCGGCGAGAAGGCGGTGATCTCGCTGCACCTGCCCGAGGCCTTCGTGATCGTGTTCGAGCCGGTGACTCATGCGGCTCAGTTCATCGACGTGAAGGGGGAACCCACGAAGGAGCGGCAGGCGCTGTCGCTCGTCTTCGACCGCGGGCACCGGCACAACGAAACGATGGTCATGCGCCCCGGCCCGGTGCGCATCTCGGTGGAAAACCACATCGACGTCCGCACGCTGCCGTCGGTGTGCATCGCCAACGACGCGCTGCACCACATGCTCGGCAAGCGCCGCCCCTTCCTCACCGCCAAGCGGCTCCTGTCGAACCAGACCTTCCGCGACATCCACCAGACCGACACGCTCGGCCTGGACCAGCGGCTGAAAATCACCAGCCTCACCTTTCTATTCACGGACCTGCGGGGATCGACCGAGCTCTACGAGCGCGTCGGCGATCTCGCGGCCTTCGACCTGGTGCGAGAGCATTTCGGCATCCTGGAGGAGATCGTGGCGGCCGAGGCCGGCGCCGTCGTCAAGACGATCGGCGATGCGGTCATGGCGACGTTCCCGACGCCCGACCGCGCCGTCGCGGCGGCGCTGCGCATGCGCGATGCGATGCAGAGGCTGAACGAGGAACGCGGTGGCGAGGACCTGCTCCTGAAGATCGGCATTCACGAAGGGCCGTGCATCGCGGTCAGCCTGAACCAGCACCAGGACTATTTCGGGCAGACCGTGAACATCGCGTCGCGCGTACAGCATCTCGCCACCGCGCGGGAGATCTTCGCCACCACCGCGGTGCTCGGCAACGCGCGCGCGTCCGATCTCCTTGCCGAGCGAGGCCTGAAGCCCTCTCCGCACAATGCCTCGCTGAGGGGCATCGCGAAGGAGATCGTCATCTTCACGATCCCGTCGGCCCCATATTGAAGCCGAGAATCGCCGACGCGGAATCGTTGTCCAAGTCCAAGCCTCTTTCGAAGCGATTGCATTCAATCGGGGGAAGCGCAGCTGAGTCCCCGGCTTGTACAGGTCCCGCTACCCCCGGCATCTCGGAGATGGGTCAGAAGCGTACATCGCGGTGGTGCGACCGGACATAGGGCGTCGCCTTACCGCGCTTTGCCATTGACGCTGGCACAATGAGGCGCGAGCTTCGCGACATGATCAGCCTCACGAAGGAAGGGCGGCTGTGCGCGAAATCCTGAGCTTCGTCGCTAACGGGGCAGTGCGGTTTGCGGCCG
>CAZARE010000329.1:0-3141 GCA_964487455.1 uncultured Propylenella sp. | reverse complement strand
GGCGGTCGGCGAGTTCGTCATTCCCGATCTGCTCGGCGGCTCCGATACGCTGATGATCGGCCGGACGCTGTGGAGCGAGTTCTTCTTCAACCGGGACTGGCCGCTGGCAAGCGCCGTCGCCATTGTGCTCCTGCTGTTGCTTGTCGTGCCGATCGTGGCCTTCCAGAACGTGCAGGCCCGCGTGCGCGAGACCAGATGATGCGCCGCTTCACCGCCTTCAATCTCGCCTCGATCGTCCTCGGCTTCGCGTTCCTCTATCTGCCAATCGTCCTGCTCGTCATCTACTCCTTCAACGCCTCGCGTCTCGTCACCGTGTGGGGCGGCTTCTCGACCAGGTGGTACGCGGCGCTGCTCCAGAACCAGGCGATCCTCGATGCCGCCTGGGTCACGCTGCGCGTCGGCCTCTTGTCGGCGACTGTCGCCACGGTGCTCGGCACGATGGCGGCCGTTGCGCTCGTCAGGCGAGGGCGCTTTTTCGGGCGCACCCTGTTCGCCGGGATGATCATGGCGCCGCTTGTCATGCCTGAGGTGATCACCGGTCTGTCGCTTCTGCTTCTCTTCGTGGCCGTGGGTTTCGATCGCGGGTTCTGGACGGTGACCCTGGCTCACATCAGCTTTTCGATGTGCTTCGTCGCGGTGGTCGTGCAGTCGCGGCTCGTGACCTTCGACCGCTCGCTCGAGGAGGCGGCCCTAGACCTCGGCGCGCCCCCCTTGAAGGCGTTCTTCCTGGTGACGCTGCCCATCATTTTCCCGGCGGTCGCCGCCGGATGGATGCTCGCCTTCACGCTGTCGCTCGATGACCTTGTGATCGCGAGCTTCACCACCGGACCCGGAGCAACGACACTGCCGATGAAGATCTACAGCCAGGTGCGGTTGGGCGTCACGCCGGAGATCAACGCCATCAGCACCATCCTCGTCGGGCTGGTGACGGTCGGCGTTCTCACCACCACCATCGTGACAAAGGCGCGCGTGTTCGATCCGCGAGCGGAGACGTAGTGGTTCGTTTCCAACATTTGAATCCCGTTTGTATCAGCCGCGCAGGCAAATGTTGGAAACAAAAAGAACCACTAAGCAAGTTCATGATTCTAGTGGAACTTTTGAATTTGACATTCGATCTCGAAGGTCGACATCCGAGCGGGTATCGAATGTCAAATTCGTTCCACTAGTTGGCCAGCGCCATCGGCTCGGCTTCGGGATTCGCCAGCGTTCCGTCGATGGTGAACGGAAACGTCGCGCCGTCGGGCGAGTCGGCCGCATCGGCATTGAGCGTGCCGTTCAATCCGAGCGTGCCGTCGCGAAGCGCAATCCACCCCTGAACATCGGCTACATAGGAGGGCGTGGTCAGCCTTGACCGCTCCAGGATCGCGACGCCCCGGGCAAACGTGAAGCCGGCCGCGGCTGACTGCACCGGTATCGGCGTGAGACTTTCGATCGGCCCCGCATCCCGGGCAATTCCCGCATCCGCCGCGACATTGGCGATGCCGAAGGCGGGGATCGCTCCCTGTCTGATCTCAAGCCGCGCGGTGCCGTTGAGCTCGTCGAGGAGCGCCCCGAGGTCGCGGCCGGCCGACGCCACGTCGGCGACGGCCGAGGCGCTTCCGGCGACTCCGTTTGGCAGCCCGATGACAGGTCCGACGCTGGCAAGATTGATGTCGGTCGCCCTGACGGTCGCTTCGGCGACGGGCTTGTCGCCGTCGGCTATCGCCAGGTCGCCGACCAAGGAGCCGCCGTTGAGATCGGCCCGAGCAATGCCGATCTCAAGACGCCCGTCTCTTAAGGATGTGCTCGCCGCGGTCTCGCCGACATTCAACGGTCCGAGCTTCATCGACTTGGCGGAGAGCCTGATGTCGGCCGTGAGGTCACGGAACCATCGCGTCGGAAGCTCGACCGAGCGCCAGTCGGTCGCGGTGGAGAGAGCTGTCGCGAGCCCGGCAAAGTACGGCGTGAGATCGAGTGAGTTGAAGGCCAGCGTGCCGGTGATTTCCGGCTTGGCGGCGGCCGTAACCTCAAGCGCGCCGGAAGCGCTGTTGCCGTCGAGCGTGAGCTCGGCATCAGCGACCGAAAGCGTCGGCCCGCGGAATTCTGCCGTGCCGAAAAGACTTGCCTGGCCCAGGGTGGAGCCCGGTCCGATGGGGGTTCCAAGCCAGCTGGCGAAACGGCGCAGCGAAGTCGTCGACAATTTGAGCCCCCCCGAAAGCTCCGGCAGCGGGTAGTTCTCCGCCTCGCCGCTGAAGATGACCGAGATCGGCGCGGAATCGATGCGCACTTCGATCGGTGTCACCGCGTCGTTGAGAAAAGCGAAGGGCGCAGCCGCGCTCCCGGCGAACGTCACCTGTTCGCCGTGCCAGATGGCTGAGCCTCCAATGGCAAGCGGAGTGCGCACGCTCGTCCACTCGACGGTCAGGTTCACCGAATCGAACCGTTCGGTCTCGCCCCCTTCGCGGTCTTCGTAGACGATCGTCCCACCCTCGATGTGAAACACGCCGAGCGGTACGTCCCCGGCGAAGGCGAGCTGAAGCGCGGCGGCGCCGGCGTCGAAGGCCCAGTTGCGCTGGCCCGCTTCGTCGCGGACCAGCCGCACGAGAGGATGAACCATTGCGAAGGAATCGACTTCGACACGGCCGATGATGAGCGGCGCTAGCCGAATGGTACCGGTCAGTCGGTCCATCGAAATGATCTCGGCATCGACCATGCCGGAGGGCCCGCTGACCGTGACGTCGTTCAGGGTCACGCGCAGCCGCGGGAAGAACGAGATTCTGGGTTCACCGCGCAGCGATACGTCCCGCCCGGTCCAGCCGGCAATCTGCTGGCCGATCTGCGTCTTCAGCGCCTCGCGCGGCAACAGAGCGACGGAGAGCGTGAAGATTGCGACCACAGCCAAAAGCAGAACCGCAAGAATCGCCGCGATGCGCTTCATCCCGCCCAACACCCCTGACTTCAGCCCCCGCGATAGTGCGTGCCCGTGAGGATGGCAAGGTCGCGCGCCTTGGCGCATCCCTGTCGCTGTGGCAATGCTGGGGAGTGCCTGAACCATGTGGAAACGTGATGGACGACGGCCCGCTCTGGACGCCGGACCCGCAGTCTCTGCCGAGCCTCCCCATCACCGCTTTCGCCGCCGAAGCGGAGCGCCGCGCCGGGAAG
>CAZARE010000328.1:0-8701 GCA_964487455.1 uncultured Propylenella sp. | reverse complement strand
GTGCGCGACATGCGCCACGAGGTGGTGGACGAGCTGGTCTCCAAGTTCATCCCCGAACGCGCCTACGCCGAGCAGTGGGACGTGGAGGGACTCGATCAGGCGGTGAGGTCGCAGCTCGGGCTCGACCTCCCGATCAAGGACTGGGCGGCCGAGGAAGGGATCGCCGACGAGGAGCTGCGCGAGCGCATCATTGCGGCGAGCGACGAGCACATGGCGAAGAAAGTCGCGCGCTTCGGGCCAGAGCTGATGCGCGCAGTGGAAAAGCAAGTTCTTCTGCAGTCGCTCGATCACCTTTGGCGCGAGCATCTCGCCACGCTCGATCACCTGCGCTCGGTGATCGGCTTCCGCGGCTACGGGCAGCGCGATCCGCTGAACGAATACAAGGCCGAAGGCTTTGATCTCTTCCAGGCGCTGCTCGCCAACCTCCGCCGCATCGTGACGGGTCAGCTGGCGCACGTGGAAATCCAACAGCAGCCGCCCGAGCCGCCGCCTGTTCCCGAGGGCGAGGCCCATCACTTCGACGCCACGACCGGGGAGGACGAGATGGCGGCGCCGAACGGCGACGGTCGGCCGCTTCGCCCGGCGGCGCCGGTCAGGGCGCGACGCGACCCGTCGGATCCGGCCAGCTGGGGCAAGGTGGGGCGCAACGAGCGCTGCCCGTGCGGCTCCGGCAAGAAGTACAAGCAATGCCACGGCGCCGTGGTGCAGGTCTGACACGCCACCCGCTGCTGCGCCCGTGAAGCAAAAGGCCGCGCTTCACCGCGCGGCCTTGTCGTTTGGGGATGCGCCGTCGACTATGGCTGCTTCATCAGACGCAGCACGAAGCCGGTAAGGCCTCCATCTTGTTCCTCCGCCCCCGCATAGGCGTTGGCGACGGTCGGATCGGCCGGCGCGCTTTCCACCAGCATGCGCTCCTGCAGCGTCGCCGCCCCTTCGTCCGCAAGGAGCTTCTTCTCTGGCGGCGAGGCTGGAACCGCCGGTTGCGGCGGCGGGGTCGCGGCCTCGCGGCGCAGTTCAGGCAGCGGAAGGAAGCTCGTATCCGTGCTGAGGTCTCTTTGCTGTGGAGTGGCGGGAGCCGCCGCGACGGCGACCGGCTGCGCCGGCCTTGGGGTGGGTACGGGCACCCTAGCCGCCGGCGCAGAAGGCTCTGGGGACGCGGCGACGGACGTGGCAGGCTGCGGCGGCGGGGCGGCCGTGGTCACGCTCGCCGTGGCGGCCGGCTCGAGCGGCAGGGTAGCCGTGGCGATCGACATCGGCGCTGCGCGCTGAGCAGATGTCGGCTCGGCAAGCGCCAGAGAGATCGCATTCGCGCCGCGGGTCTTCTCACGCCGGTCCAGCCGCTCTGCAAGCTCCAGCGTCCGCACGTTGTCGCGCGCCTGCTTCTCCGCCACCGCGACACGAACCCGATCCGGCATCGACATCGGCGGACAAGCGCCGGAAGCGCTGAAGCTCCGGCCGTCGTCCGGCACCGAGTTGAAGATATAGCGGTTCTCGCAGACGTCCACCTTCGGCGGCTGCCCAAGCACCTCGAAATGATCGTAGCCTTCCTTCAGCATGAGCCAGAACGGCATGTTCGGGTCGCTGCGATGGCGCGCGAGGTTCTGCGGCGTCATGCGGAAAGGAAAGGCATGCACTTGGAACTCGCGCTGACCGCCCTGAAAAGCGAGCCGGCCGAGCGTGTATATCTCCTGGATATTCTCGTCGGTCATGGAGTAGCAGCCGCGCGACGAGCAGGCGCCATGCACCATCAGCTCGGAACCCGTGCGCCCAAGCGATTTGTCGAAGTCGTTGGGGTAGCCCATGTTGAAGGCGAGATAGTAATTGGAATCGGGATTCATCTGCGCCGGGCGGATCGTATAGAAACCCTCCGGCGCCTGGCGGTCGCCTTCCTTCTTCTTCGGACCGAGCACGCCCGACCAGGCGCAGATATCGTACTCCTTCACAAAGGCGTAGCGGCTTGAAGCCTTCTGCTGCTTCCAGACCTCGAGCTTGGCTTCTTCCTTGAAGATGCGGATCAGGATGGGGGAGCGCAAATCCATGCCCTTGCGTTCGACGAGCGCTCGGGTCGAGCTGTCGAGCGGGCGCATGTGTTTGGGAAGCGAGCCGGAATAGTCAGAGCACGCGGCCAGCCCAAACAGCGCCAGCCCTGCGAGGGCAGGGCAGCTGGCGCGGCCGATCCGAGAAAAGGAAGCCATCCCTACATCCCACACGCGGAAGCCCTGCCCCATACTGCCGGCAACTCTGCGAGTCCGGTGGTTACCGAAGCGTTAGCACGATGATCTCGGCGCATGCACCCCCCGGGAACTGGCTCGCCCGCACCGGCGGTCTCTACTGAATCGACCGGCCGATGGCGAGAAATTTTTCACGTCGCTGCCTGAGGATATCGTCTCGAGCCAGCCCCGCAAGGTCCTTCAGAGCGCCCGCGATCACTTCGCCGGCCCGTTCAATCACGGTGTCGGGATCGCGGTGCGCGCCGCCAAGCGGCTCCTCCACAATCCCGTCAATGACCTTGAGATTGAGCAAGTCGGTGGCCGTGATTTTCATCGCTGTCGCCGCGTCCTGCGCACGCGCGGAATCGCGCCAAAGTATCGAAGCCGCCCCCTCCGGCGAAATGACCGTATAGATCGCGTGCTCCAGCATATAGACGCGATTCGCGGTGGCCAGGGCGATGGCACCACCGGAGCCGCCCTCCCCGATAATCGCGGCGACGTTAGGGACCCCAAGCCGCAGGCAGGCCTCAGTGGAGCGGGCAATCGCTTCCGCCTGGCCCCGCTCCTCAGCCCCCACGCCCGGATAAGCGCCCGCGGTGTCGACCAGCGATACAACCGGCAGGCCAAAGCGGTCGGCCAGCTCCATCACGCGGACCGCCTTACGATAGCCCTCCGGCCGCGCCATGCCGAAATTGTGGGCGAGGCGGCTCTGTGTATCCTCGCCCTTCTCCTGCGCCAGGATCGCGACCGGGTCGCCGCGAAAACGGCCGAGGCCGGCAACGATTGCCTTGTCATCGCCGAACTTCCGGTCGCCAGCGAGCGGCTCGAAATCGGTGATGAGCCGGCGCAGGTAATGCTTGGCGTGCGGGCGGTCGGGATGGCGCGCGACCTGCGTCTTCTGCCACGGCGTAAGCTTGGAGTAGAGGTTGGCAAGCGCATCGCGCGCCTTGCCCTCCAGCGCGGCGATCTCCTCAGTGACGGAGACGTTGTCGGCATCGCTCCGTTCCAGGCTCCGGAGCTCCTGGATCTGGCCTTCCAGATCGGCAACGGGCTTTTCGAAGTCGAGGAATGTCCGCATCGGGCTCCGGGGTTGGCCGCGCGCTACCCGCGGGCCTGGCTCGAATTTGCCGCGGAAACTGGCGAGGGGGCGGGGTCAAGTCAAGGTTGCGCGGACAGCCGGCTCGCCGTCACGGGGAGCGCGGATCGGCCAGCGGATGGTGCTCGTTGACAAGCGCTTTCAGCCGCTCGTCGAGAACGTGCGTGTAGATTTGCGTGGTGGAGATGTCCGCATGTCCAAGGAGCGTCTGCACGGCTCGCAGATCGGCGCCGCCAGAGAGCAGGTGGGTGGCGAAGGCGTGCCGCAAAACGTGCGGCGAGAGCTTGCCCGGGTCGAGGCCGGCCAGCGCCGCGACGCGCTTCAGGTCTCGTGCAAAGGCTTGTCTGGTTAGGTGTCCCTGCGAGCTACCGGCGGGGAACAGCCACTTTCCGTTTCCTCGCCCAAGCCAGGACGCCGCAGAGCGGTAGTTCTCCAGCGCCTCTTGCGCGGGTTCATTCAGCGGCACCAGCCGCTCGACACCTCCCTTGCCGGTCACCGCGATGAAAGGACGGCCGCCGCGCCCCGCCGTTGCGGGAAGGCTCACCAGCTCCGAGACCCGCAGGCCCGTCGCATAGAGAAGCTCGAGAAGCGCCAGCAAGCGCAGCGCCGCGAGGCGACGGGCCGGCGTAAGGCCGGGGCCGCTCGTTTCCGAGCGCGCCGCCTCAAGGAGCTTATCCACTTCGTCGACCGTCAGCACACGCGGCAGGCTGCGCCGCGGTTTCGGCCGCTCGGCGGTGGCGGTCGGATCGTCATCGCGCAGCCCCTCCGCCACCAGGAACTTGAAGAACTGCCTGAGAGCCGAGAGCCGCCGGGCCTGCGAACTGGCGGCTAGCCCGCGGCCGGAAAGCGCGCCAAGATAGCGGCGGATTTGGCCCGTCTCCGCGCGGACGAGACGGCCCGTCGCGGAACGGAAATCCTCCAGGTCGCGACGATAAGCGGCAAGGGTGTTCAGGCTTGCGCCGCGCTCAGCGGCGAGCATCTCCAAGAAAGCCTCGGCTAGCGCCGCGTCGCGCGTCGCGTCGCCGCGCCGGGCCGGGCCGCTCAAGGCTGCAGCCGGTCGCTGGGGATCGGCACCGTCATCTCGCGCGGGTTCGGCTGAACCGTGACGACAAGGGCGATCATGCCGCCATAGACGATCGCGGCTAAGACCCCCAGCACGACCAACAATCGAATTAAGCTGGGCATTGGTCCGCATCTTGACCGATTCGGTCTAGCCCGTCCGCCTGGCAGATATCAAGGCAAAGGGTAGCGGCGCTTGACAGCACCGCGAGGGCCAGAGCACCACGGGCGAGTGGAGGACACCCCTGTGGGCGCGCGCGCCGCCGTCAGCGATGGCGATCAGACCGAGCGGCTTCGCGCGCGGCTCGGCGCGCGCTGCATCGTGCTGGTAGGCATGATGGGAGCCGGCAAGACCAGCATTGGGCGCCGGCTTGCCAACGCGTTGCGGCTGCCGTTCCTCGACGCCGATGCGGAGATCGAGAGGGCCGCAAACCTAACGATCGCGGAGATTTTCGAGCACTATGGGGAGGCGCACTTCCGTGAGGGCGAGCAACGGGTCATCGCACGCCTGCTCGCCGGCGGGCCCGCCGTCCTGGCTACCGGCGGCGGCGCCTTCATGAACGCCGAAACGCGCCAGCTCTGCCGCGCCGACGCCATAACAATCTGGCTGAAGGCGGAAATCCCGGTGATGCTCGACCGCGTGCGCAAGAAAGGCAACCGCCCGCTCCTCAAGGGACCCGATCCGGAGCGCAAGATGCGCGAGCTGCTCGAGGAGCGGGCGCCGGTCTACGCGCTCGCCGACATCGTCATCGGTTCGCGCGAGGGGCCGCATCAGGCTGTGGTCTCGGAAATCCTCGCGGCGCTCGACGCGCGCCTCGGCGAAAGCGCATCGCCTTGAGCATCGACCGCGTCCGCGTCGAACTTGGCGAGCGCAGCTACGAAGTGCTCATCGGGCCGGGCCTGATCGCCAGCGCCGGCGCGCACATCTCAGCGCGCCTCCCCGGCCGCAACGTGGCCATCATTACGGACGCCAACGTCGCGAGCGCACATCTTAAGACGCTGCGAACATCGCTTGCCGAAGCCGGCATCCAAGCCGCAGAGATCGTAGTTCCCGCCGGCGAAGCCTCTAAGAGCTTCGGACGGTTGCAGTCGGTCATTGAAGCCATCCTAGAAGCCCGGCTGGAACGGGGTGATGCCGTGGTGGCGCTCGGCGGCGGCGTTGTCGGCGACCTCGCGGGCTTTGCCGCCGCGGTGACGCGACGTGGCATGCACCTCGTCCAGGTTCCCACCTCGCTACTGGCGCAGGTCGATTCCGCAATCGGCGGAAAGACCGGCATCAACGCCGCGCACGGCAAGAACCTTGTGGGCGCGTTTCACCAGCCTGACCTTGTACTTGCGGATACCACCGCGCTCGACACGTTGCCGCCGCGGGAATTTGCAGCCGGCTATGCTGAGGTCGCGAAATACGGGCTGATCGGCGATGCAACGTTCTTTGGCTGGCTCGAGGAGCACCGCCGCGACGTGTTCGCCGGGGGCAAGGCGCGCGCCCACGCCGTCGCCGCGAGCGTGCGATCGAAGGCGAAGACCGTCGCCGCCGACGAGCGGGAGACGGGCGAGCGAGCCCTCCTCAATCTCGGCCATACGTTCGCGCACGCGCTGGAAGCGGCCTGCGGATACGACGCGAAACGGCTGGTGCATGGCGAGGCAGTGGCGATCGGCCTCGTCCTCGCCCATGCATTCTCGGCAGAAGAAGGCCTGGCGCCGCCCGCGGATGTCGAGCGCGTGCGCGCGCATCTGAAAGAGGCGGGCCTGCCGGTCTCGATACCCGAGATTCCGGGGCCGCGGCTCGGCGCCGAGGAGCTGATGCATCACATGGCACAGGACAAGAAAGTGAAGCACGGCCGCCTCACCTTCATTCTTACGCGCGGCATCGGCCACGCGTTCATTGCCGAAAACGTGCCGCCAGAGCGCGTGCAATCATTCCTGATGCATCAAGTCGGAGGATAGGCTGGGTCGATGTCAATTTGGGTCGTGGTCGTCTTCGTTCTCTTCCTGGTCGTCATGTCGGCGTTCTTTTCGGGATCGGAGACGGCGCTCACCGCCTCCTCGCGGGCGCGCATTCACCAGCTGGAGAGGAACGGCAACCTCCGAGCGGCCGTCGTGCGCCGCCTGCTGGAGACCAAGGAACGCCTGCTTGGCACGCTCCTGCTTGGAAACAATGTCGTCAACATCCTTGCTTCCGCGCTCGCTACAAGCGTTTTCATCAGGCTGTTCGGCGAGGCCGGCGTTGCTTACGCCACCCTCGTGATGACCGCGATGATCCTCGTCTTCGCAGAAGTGCTGCCCAAGACCTGGGCGATCAGTATGCCCGACCGCTTCGCCGTCGCCGTCGCCCCGGTCGTGCAGGTGTTTGTCCGCGTGCTCGGGCCCATCACTTTGACCGTGGAGGTATTCGTCGGAAGCGTGCTGCGGCTGTTCGGCGTCGAGGCCAGCAGCGCCCCGCTTGTTTCCGCCCGCCAGGAGCTGCGCGGCGCCGTCGAGCTGTTCCACCACGAAGGCGTCGTCCGCAAGCGCGACCGCGACATGCTGGGCGGACTTCTCGATCTCGCCGAGCTCGAAGTCTCCGACGTCATGGTCCATCGCACCAACATGAATGCGATCGATGCCGACCAGCCGCATGAGAAGATCGTCGAGGCGGTGCTCTCAAGCCCGCATACGCGCATTCCGCTGTGGCGAGAGGATCGCGGCAACATCATCGGCATCCTCCATACAAAGGATCTCCTGCGCGGCTTGGCAGCCGCCAGAGGCGACGTTTCCGCCATCGACATCCCCGGGATTTCCCACCCCCCGTGGTTCATTCCCGAAACCACACCGCTGCAGCTGCAGCTCAGCGCCTTCCTGCGTCGGAAGGCTCATTTCGCGCTCGTCGTCGACGAATACGGCGAGGCGATGGGGTTGATCACGCTGGAGGACATCCTGGAGGAAATCGTCGGCGAAATTGCCGACGAGCACGATATCGCAGTGGAAGGCGTGAGGCGGCAGCCTGACGGCACGGTGCTGCTCGATGGCGCCGTGCCCGTGCGCGACGTCAATCGAGCGCTCGACTGGTTCCTCCCCGATGAAGAAGCGACCACGGTGGCGGGGCTCGTCATACACGAGGCGGGCATGATTCCCGAGCCGGGACAGGAAGTTACGATCAGAGGCTACAGGTTCAAGGTCTTGCGCAAGCACCGCAACCGCATCTCGCAGCTCGAGGTAGTCTCCTTGCAAGACGCCAGCCGCGCACCGAAATAGCTGTCAGTCGGTGTTCTCGCCAGGCCTATAGGCCCGAATGGAGAGGGCGTGCACCCTGTCCGCGAGCTCCGCGGAAAGAACGTCGTTTACCAACCTGTGCCGCTCCAGACGGCTCTTCCCGGCGAAGGCCGAAGAGACCAACGTGACACGGAAATGCGTCTCTCCCTCCGGCCGCGCGCCGGCATGTCCGGCGTGGAGATGCGACTCATCGACGACCTGAAGGCTCTCCGGCTGGAATGCAACCTGGAGCTTTTTCTCGATCTGCGACCTGACCGACACCATGCCGCAACCCTTTTCAGCGACCATGTCGCGCCTTGAGAGCGCCACCGCACACAGGCATATTGATCCTATGAAGCTCGACTCGGCCTATTTCAACAAGATCCGGATCGACGCCGGAGAGGAGCCGCCCGGCCCGCCGCCGCGCGCCTGCGAAATGCGGGGATGCTCCGGCGCCGGCACGCACCGGGCGCCCAAAGGCCGCAACGCCGAGGGCGAGTATTTCTGGTTCTGCCTGGACCACGTGCGCCAGTACAACAAATCCTACAACTACTTCTCCGGCATGAACGACGCCGCCGTGCAGGCGTTCCAAAGGGAAGCCGTCATCGGCCACCGGCCGACCTGGCAGATGGGGATGAACGGCAAGAACCCGGAGCAAGGCCGCTCCCGCTCCACCCGCCCGTCTGGCTTTGCCTGGTCGGGCCGCGCCGAGGACCCCCTCCGGCTGTTCGGCGACGGCTTTCAGGCGCGCGGTCCGGAGCCGGAGCGGCGCACGGTCCGCAACATGGAAGCCAAGTCGCTGAGCACGCTCGGTCTGGACGCCACCGCCAGCGCGGCTGAGGTCAAGGCGCGCTACAAAGTGCTGGTGAAACGCCACCATCCCGACGCCAACGGCGGCGACCGGTCGCTGGAGGAGCGCCTGCGCGAGATCATCCAGGCCTATGCCTATCTAAAGAGCGTCGGTTTCTGCTAATTCCCCTTTCCGTTCGACGCCGCGGCGTCGGACGTCCCGCCACAAAGGTCTGTCGAAGATGAGTGAAAGCATCGAACAATTGCTCGCGGTTCCCGACATGACGGTCTCCGCCCGTCAAGTCTTCGGCATCGA
>CAZARE010000327.1:0-9550 GCA_964487455.1 uncultured Propylenella sp. | reverse complement strand
GGCCCGCGCGCGGTTGGCCGCCACCTCGAGCGAAGGAGTCGGTACCTCAAGCTGCAGCAGCAGGACATCGCCGGGGGCAAAGTCCAGCTCCGCCGCGTCCTCGCTCGCAACCGCAGCGTTTGCGCCGGCAATCACAGCGATGACATTCTCGCCCGCTTCATCCACCATGATCAGCGCCACACCGGTGGGCCCGGCGACGCTACGCACGCGCTGAAGGTCGACCCCTCCCCGGCCGAGGAGTGAGAGCGCCGCGGCGGCGTACGCGTCGTCGCCGACAGCGCCGATCAGCCGCACATCCGCGCCCGCGCGCGCGGCGGCGAGGGCCTGGTTGGCGCCCTTGCCGCCCGGCGCTGTTGCGAAGGTCAGGCCCGCGACCGTTTCGCCGGGCCTTGGCAGGTGGGTGACGCGGGCGACGAGGTCGAGGTTGATCGAGCCGAAGACGGTGATCACCGCCGGCTATCCCTCGGCCTTCGTCGCGCCGTCGGCGCGCGCGCTGAATGGAATCTGTATCGCTCCGCGTGGGACTGACATAGGATCATCACCGATGTGTCATGGCCGGCGGCCGACTGAGGGCATATGCTTCAACAAATATTGAGCCTGTGTCGCAGTGTCAGTGTCTCGGCGCTCGCTGGCGTCGCATTGGCCGCGACTGCGGCCGGCGGCGCTCAGGCGCAGATTGAGATCGAGTGGTGGCACGCCATGACCGGCGCGCGCAACGAGGTCGTGCGCGAGCTGGCCGACGCTTTCAATAGCCGCCAGAGGGACTACCGCCTCGTTCCTGTCTTCAAGGGCACCTACCCGCAGGTGCTGGACGCCGGGCTCGCCGCGGCGGAGGCGGGCAGCCCTCCGCACATCATCCAGATCTTCGATGTGGGCACGGGGGTGATGATGAACGCTGAAGAAGCGATCGTCCCCGTCTCCGAAGTGCTCGAGATGGCGGGCGGCGCCTTCGACAAGAGCCAGTACTTGCCGGGTATCGTGGCCTATTACTCGATGCCGGACGGCAAGATGCTGTCGTTCCCCTACAATAACTCCTCGCCGATCCTCTACTACAACAGGGCCGCCTACGAACGCGCGGGGCTGGACCCGGATGTGCCGCCCAAGACATGGCCGGAGGTTTGGCGCCACGCGCGCCGCATCGTCGCCACCCGCGCCGCCCCTTGCGGGTACACTTCCACATGGCTCACCTGGGTCCATCTGGAGAACTTCGCGGCTTGGAATGATCTCCCCTATGCGACCAAGGAGAATGGGCTGGCCGGTCTCGACATCGAGCTGAAGATCAACGCCCCTCTTTTCGTCCAGCACATGCAGGAGATCGCCGATTTGGCGGGCGACGGCGTGTTTCGCTACGGTGGCCGGACGTCGGAGGCAAAGAACCTTTTCATGTCGGGCGAGTGCGCCATCCTGACCGAATCCTCGGGAGGCCTCGGGGACATAGTGGAGTCCGGCGTTGACTTCGGCACGGGGCCCTTGCCGTACGACCCATCAGCCCGCGGCGCCCCGCAAAACACCGTGCCGGGCGGCGCGAGCCTGTGGGTGTTTGCCGGGCGGCCGCAGCGCGACTACGCCGGCGTTGCCGCTTTTCTTGACTATCTCTCGCAGCCGGACGTTCAATCGCGGCTGCATCAGGTCTCCGGCTATCTGCCGGCGACAATGGCTGCTTACGAGATGACGAAGGCCGCCGGCTATTACGAAGAGAACGCGGGACGCGAGCAGCCGATCCTGCAGATGATCGTGAAGGAGCCGACAGAGAACTCGCGCGGCATCCGCGCGATCAACCTGCCCGAGCTTCGCGACATCCAGGACGATGAGTTCGAAGCGATGCTCGCCGGTCTGCAAACCGCTCAACAGGCGCTCGACAACGCCGTAACGCGCGGCAACGCGGCGATTAGGCGGGCCCTGGCCAAACAATAGCCCAGCGGCCTCCCCATTGCCGCCTCTTTAGCGGTTCATCAGTCGTTCATCACCTTTCACCCGACACAGGCTGTTGGCCGCTCGCTCGGTCTAGTTTTGACCGATGCAGGCGGAGCCAATCGTTGCGACCCGCGTTGGTGAGAACGCAGGCCGCAATTCTGGGAGACATATCCGAATGATTTCACATATGGCGCGCGCGGCTGTTATCAGCCTGGCTCTTGGGGGCCTCGTGGCCTCAAGTGCGGCTTCCGCATCGGAGGAAGAATTCTTCAGCCGCTTCTCCGGCTCCTTTGCCGGCAATGGCCTTGTGCAGCGAAATGCGGGCGAGAACCCAAACCAAGTGCAGTGCACGCTGACCGGTCAGCCGACCGAGAATGGCGTTTCCATGAACGGACGGTGCGGTGCCTTCATCTTCTCGAAGCAGATACGGGCTGACATCCGCCACGATCCGGCGACGGGACGCTATAGCGGCGTCTATGTCGGATCATCGATCGGCCCGGCCAGTCTTTCCGGCAAGCGCAAGGGGGACGCGGTGGTGCTGACCATCACTTGGCCCCAGCCCGTGAACGGCGACACCAAGGCGACCATGACGATCCGCAATCCCGGCAACGGGCAGCTTGCGATTACCGTGACCGACAAGGTGAGCCCGGGCGGTCCCACCGCGCAGGTGACGAACTTAGCGCTTGCCAAGCTCTGACCCGAGAAAGCCGCTACGCCTCTCCCGCGATCGCGTTGAGGACCGCCATCAGCCCTTCCGGCGCGGTGATGTGCGGGTTGTGGCTCGCGTCGATCTCGTGGAGGCCCCAGCCCGCCCGTCGGGCACGCTCGTAGGAAAGGCGAAACGGATCGCCCGGCGGCACGCGCCGGCAGTAGACGTAGTGGCGCGGAAGCGTGAGCGGGCCGTTCCGCAGGTGGAGCTTCGCCTCGAATGTCTTGATCGGCTGCCCCACGCGGCGCGGCGCGGCCCATGCCCGGTCCTCGTCGGGTGTGTCGGGAGGCATCGGATTGGGCGGCACCCGCCAGCCCTCGCCTTCGGCCGCCGCCTTGGCGCGCATTGCGTCGGCGTGCGCCGTGGGCACGAGGTCGAAGAGGCCCTCCCCCTCCTCCGGCGCGAAGGCGTCGAGGTAGACGAGCTTGTCCACCTTGTCACGCGCCCGGTCTGCGACGCCGGTCGCGACCATGCCGCCATAGGAATGGCCGATCAGAACGACGCCCTGCAGCGCCCCGTAGGAGAGCACGTTCACCACGTCCTCGATATGCGACTCCAGATCGATGCCCGGATGCGCCAGGTGCGCGCGCTCCCCAAGCCCCGTGTGGGTCGGCGTGACCAACGCATGTCCCGCCGCCTGCATCAGCGGGCGCATCTTCCGCCACGCCCAACCTGCTGACCAGGCCCCGTGCGCGACGACGAATGTGGCCATTCATGCCTCCCGTTTGGCCCCTCGCTCACGACATCCTGCCATGCCGAGGCTAGCATGAGTCCGGTTTGGCGAGTATTCCAGGTACAGCATGAACCGCATCGACAATCGCAAGACCCACAGCAGCAGCACCTTTGCAGGAGAGTTCGCGCGCGACCTCGAGCCTTTTGACGACCCGCATCTGGCGGTGGCGCGCATCGTCGAGATCTACGATCAGAACATCGCGGCGATCCGATCCGCCTTTGCGGCCGCCGCCCGCGGCGAGAAGCCTGCCCGGCTCGACGCCGCGTATCCCTATGTAGCCGTTCCCGTAGGCCGCTCCGACCTGCATGTCGACGCACGGCTGTCCTACGGGGTGCTCTTGGAGCCGGGCATCTACGGCACGACCTTGACTCGGCCGGACCTGTTCAACCGCTATTACCGCGAACAGATCGCCTTCGTGCTCGGCCACCACGCCGTCCCCGTGCACGTCGGCGTCAGCAACCGCCGCATCCCCCTCCCCTTCGTGATCGAGGAAAGCGTCACCGACATCGCCGAGGAGGACGTGCGCGCGCTGCAGGCGCATTTCGCCTTGCCCGATCTGTCCGCAACCGACGACGGCATCGCCAACGGCACCTTCGTCGGCGCGCCGGGAGAGCCGCGACCGCTTGCGCTCTTCACCGCCGAGCGGGTCGATTATTCGCTTGCGCGGCTGCAGCACTATACGGGCACCGCGCCCGAGCACATTCAGAACTTCATCCTGTTGACGAACTACCAGCGCTATGTCGACGCCTTCATCGCCTATGGCCGCGACCAGGTCGGTAAGGACGGCTACACGAGCTTCGTGGCGCCGGGGAACCTTGTCTTTCCTTCCGCTCCGCGCGCGTCCGGCGGACCGGAGCCGAAGTCGCCGCAATACCTGCCGCAGATGCCGGCCTACCACTTGAAGCGCGAAGACCAGGACGGCATCACGCTTGTCAATATCGGCGTCGGGCCGTCGAACGCCAAGACGATCACCGACCATCTCGCGGTCACGCGGCCGCATTGCTGGCTGATGCTCGGCCATTGCGCCGGCCTCCGGCGCAGCCAGCTGCTCGGCGACTACGTGCTCGCGCATGGCTATGCGCGCGAGGACCATGTGCTCGACCAGGACCTGCCGACCTGGGTGCCGGTGCCGCCAATCGCCGAGGTGCAAGTGGCGCTGCAGGAAGCGACCGCAAAAGTCACCGGCCTGCGCGGCCACGAGCAGAAGACGCGGCTGAGGACCGGGACCGTGGCCACAACGGACAACCGCAATTGGGAGCTCCGCTTCGACGAGCTGTTCAACCGGCTGAATCTTGCCCGCGCCATCGCCGTCGACATGGAATCGGCGACGGTCGCGGCCAACGGGCTGCGCTTCCGCGTCCCCTACGGCACGCTCTTGTGCGTTTCCGACAAGCCGCTGCACGGCGAGCTGAAGCTTTCCGGCATGGCCAACGCGTTCTACCGCGAGCGCGTCAGCCAGCATCTCTTGGTGGGGATCGAGACGATGCGGCTGCTGCGCGAGCAGGGCGTCGATCGTCTCCATTCGCGCAAGCTGCGCGGCTTCGACGAGCCGGCGTTTCGTTGACCGCTTGGCGCGGCTACGGGTCGACGTAGCCCTTCGCCCGCACCTTGAGCTCAAGAGCGCCCGGATCCTGGGAGAAGAAGAGTCCGCCGCGCCGGCGCGAATGCTTCGCCACATAGTCGAAGGTCGCGTCGCTCGTCTCGGCCGCCTCGCCGTTCCGGCTGAGGGTACCCTCGACGGTGACCTGCGAAGCGGTGGCGTCGCCTTCATTGGATACCAGGATTTCCACCACGAACCTGTCTCCGTGCTGCTCGACGCCGAGCGGCTCGACGCGAATGATCGGCGGTCGTCCGTCGCCGGTGGCGGCGTCCCAGACGATCACGCCAATAGTGCCCAGCGCAACCACCGCCCCCAGCGCCGCGGCAATGGCTTCCAGCAGCCGCTTCTCGCGTTCCTCCTCGCGTGGGCGTGTCCGATTCGCCATGGCCGGTCAGACGATCAGCCGCGCAGTGGCGGCGCCGAGCGAAGCGGGGAAGCCGAGCACGACCATCATCATTGCGATTTCCACCGGCGTCACGCCAAGCGTCCGCTCGAAGATCCACAGCACGTAAAGGCTGACCAGCAGCGCGATGCCGTAGCCGGCGATGGTGAAATGCAGGAACGTCAGCCAGAAGCCGGCATAGTCGGGCCGCTCCTCCTGACCGGCGAAGCCGACCGCATAGACGAAGCCGTGCAGCATGAGCACGGAGACGGCGGCGAGCGCGACCGCATGCCAAGGCGTCATTGTGTAGGCGATCAGGATCATCTCCTCCGTGGGCGCTACGTTGAAAGCGACGAAGACGGCCCCCGCCGTCATCAGGAAAAGCTCACCGCCGTAGGTGGCGCGATCCTCGCGCCGATCGGAATCCGTCGCATGCAACTGCTTGCGCGCCACGATCGCGCCTATGGAAGCGGGCACCGATTGGATGCCGATCTTCCCGGCGATCTCGCCGAGCGGCATATCAAGGCTGATCATGCCGAAGAGCGTCAGCATCAAGGCTGAGGCGATCCATCCGATACCGAACGCCACGAAGGCGTCCTCGATATCCTCGGTGAGCGACCGCGTTCTCTCGAATCCGGAATAGTAGGAAAGACCGACAAGGAGCGGCAGTGTCGCGACGATGAAGAGCGCAATTCGCGTCCGGCTCATGGAGAAGCCGAGCTGCCACATCTCCATCGTCATGAGCAGAGGAAACGCGAAGAGCACGGCGCCGCCGAAGGCGCGCGCAGCGCCCCTGGCGAAGGCCAAATCGCCACTTCTGACGGACGCTTGCCTCGCCATCACACTCTCCGGACGCAGGTGAACAGATAGCCGCGAAAGAAGTTCCCGAACAAGGCTAGGCCGAGGTTCCCCCGATCCAGGTTGCTCGGACGTTGAGCGCATCGTCGAGCAGGACGAGGCTGGCGCGATAGCCTGGCGCAATGCGGCCGAGGTCGCCGTCGAGACCGAGGAACGTCGCGGGGTTGAGCGACGCCATCTTCAGCGCGGAGGGAAGATACGCGCCAACCTTCCGCACCGAGTTGCGCAACGCCGAGGCCATGTCGAGGTCGGAGCCGGCGAGCGTGCCGTCCTCGATGGTCAGGCGGCCGTCCCTGCGGAAGACGGTCCGGCCGAGCAGCTGGAAGCGCTGGAGGCACGTGCCCACCGTCGGCATCGCGTCGGTGACGAGCATCACGCGGTCTGCGCGCTTGGCCGAGAGCGCGACGCGAAGCGTCGGCTCCGCTACATGATGCATGTCGGCGATCAGGCCGATCCACGTGTCGTCCTCGTCGAGCGCCGAGCCGACCGGACCAGGATCGCGCGCCGCTAGCGGCGGCATGGCGTTGAAGAGGTGCGTGTAGCCTTTGAGGCCGCGCTTGCGTGCCTCTGCCAGCGTCTCGTAGCTCGCCGCGGTATGCCCCGCCGATACGATGACTCCGGTCGCGGTCAGCCGCTCGATCGTCTCCGGCGCGATCATCTCGGGCGCCAGGGTCACCAGCGTCCGGCCGGCGCCGAGCGAGGTCATGACCGCGATGTCCTCCTCCTCGATTGGGCGAATGAATCGTGGATCGTGCACGCCCTTGCGCTCGGGATTGATGAACGGCCCTTCCAGGTGGATGCCGAGGAGGCCGGGCACGCCGGCCGCAATCCCCGCGCGAACCGCTTCGAGCGCCGCCTTCATCGTCTCCCGCGTGTCGCTGATGAGTGTCGGCAGGAAGCCCGTTGTCCCGAAGCGCCTGTGCGCGGCGCCGATCGCGCGGATGCCCTCGACGCTCGGCATATCGTTGAAGAGCACGCCGCCGCCGCCGTTCACCTGTGTGTCGATGAAGCCGGGTGCGAGCAGGCCTTCTACGCGCTGCTTCGCAATCGCGGCATCAATCTCGTCTGCCGGAGCCACGGCGGCGATCTGCGCGCCGTCCAGTACAACGGCATGCCCGTCGAGCATCTCCGCGCCGTCGAAGATGCGTGCTCCCACGAGCGCGATCGGCATCACGTGGCCTCCGTCGCCCCGGCCCGTTCCGCAGCCAGCCCGCGGCGCGCCAGGAGGACGGCGCCATCCAGCGCATCCCCCTGCGGCTCGACCAGCCGTTCCCGGACCGATGGGGGCAGCCAGGCCGAAAGCGGCCCGGCAAGCCCGCCGCTCAAAGCTACCGACGGAGCCCCCACTTCGATGAGGCGCGTGATGATCCGCACCGCGTCGGCTGCCGCTTCGGTGACAAGGGCCAGAGCCAGCGGATCGCGCCACTCGACGTGCTCGAAGACGAGCGGAACCAATGCAGCGTAGTCGGCCGGCCGCGCGCCGGTGGCGAAGGCGATCACCGACTCGGCGCTCTTGTCGAAGCGGGCGAGCACGGCCTCCGCCAGCGCCGTGGATGGCGCGCGGCCGTCATACGCCCACAGGGCGCGGCGGATGGCCTCGCGGCCAATCCAGTGACCGCTCGCCTCGTCCGACACCTCCGCGCCCCACCCGCTCACGTCGAACTGCCGCCCGCCGACAATTGCCAGACCGCAGGAGCCGGTGCCCAGGATGAGGACGGCGCCGTCCTCGCCCCGAAAGGCCCCGAGCCATGCGGCATAGGCGTCGGTCTCGATCTCGATCGAAGCGAAAGGACTGGGCTCGGCCAAGAGCCTTGCGCAGGCGCTCTTCACCGCCGCCCCGGCTAACCCCAATCCAGCGTGAGCGCGATGGAGGTCGTCGGCGGAGAACCCGGCGGATTCGACGGCGGCGCGGCTTGCCGTCAGAATGGAGTGCATGACGCGCGCCGGCTCGAGCCGCACGTTGGCTGGCCCGTCTGCGCCCTCGCCGAGCGTCCTTCCGCCCATGTCGCATACCCGTGCGCGACACTGCGTGCCGCCGCCGTCTACGCCAATAAGGAGGGGCTCTGGCATCAATGCCTCATATCAGCCGGCGGCCGATAGTTCGAGTTGGTGTGCCGGCGTCTTTGGCATAAGACACCGGCACCGCCCTACGCGTTTCGGAGATCGTATGAACTGGGAGTTCCCCTATCCGTCCTATCGCATGCCGCTTCTGGCGCGGAATTGCATCGCGACGACTCAGCCGCTTGCGGCGCAAGCCGGCCTTTCCATGCTCGCGCGCGGCGGCAACGCGGTCGATGCGGCTCTGGCGACGGCAATAGCGCTCATCGTGGTCGAACCGGTCAACAATGGGCTCGGAAGCGACGCGTTCGCTATCGTTTGGGATGGCAACGGGTTGGTGGGCCTCAACGCGTCTGGCCGCTCACCTGCGGGGTGGACGCCCGATCGTTTCCCCGGCCCCGAGATGCCCCAGGAAGGTTGGAACACCGCCACCATACCGGGCGCGGTGGCGGGTTGGGTGGCGCTCAGCAGACAATACGGCCGCCTTCCATTCGAGACGCTCTTCGAGCCGGCGATCCGCTACGCGAGCGACGGCTTCCTCGTGTCGCCCGTGGTTGCGGATATCTGGAAGCGGCAGGTCGAGCGGCTGCGTTCCCAGCCCGGCTTCGCCGAGACCTTCCTCCCGCGCGGGCGCGCGCCCGCTCCCGGCGAGCATTTCCGCCCGCCGCACCAGGCCGAGACGCTGACGAGGATCGCCGAGACCGGGGGCGAGGATTTTTACCGCGGCGAGCTGGCGGAGACGCTGGCGCGCGCCTCCGCGGACGCCGGCGGCTTCATGACGGCGGAAGACCTCGCGGCGCACCAGTGTGACTGGGTGGAGCCGATCCATGTCGATTTTTGCGGCCACCGCATTCACGAGACCCCGCCGAACGGACAAGGCATCGCGGCGCTGATCGCGCTCGGCATCCTGGAGCGAAGCGATATCGCGGACCTGGAGCCGGACGATCCGAGGATGCTTCATGCCCAGATCGAAGCGCTGAAGATCGGCGCAAGCGACGTCGGGGCGCACGTCGCGGATGCGGACCACATGGAGGTCACGGTCGCCGAGCTGCTGGACCCGTCGAGGCTCGACGCCTTGGCGCGGACGATCCGCGGGGATCGGCGAACGGCGCCGGAGCCGCGCGCCAGGGCGGCCAGCTCGACCGTCTACCTTGCCGCCGCCGATGAGAGCGGCATGATGGTGTCGTTCATCCAGTCGAACTATGCCGGCTTCGGCTCGGGCGTCGTGGTGCCGGGCACCGGGATCGCCCTCAGCAACCGCGGCTCGTGCTTTGTCACCACGCCCGGCCATCCCAA
>CAZARE010000326.1:0-2591 GCA_964487455.1 uncultured Propylenella sp. | reverse complement strand
TGCCGGCCGCCGCTTTCCAGAGCGTCGCTCGCGGTTCGTGCGGTCCTTTCGCCTGAGAGGTTCCGGGGCGGTTGCTCCTTCGGCGCCCCACCGACCGAACTCGGCAGGGTCTCTCCCGCACGGCGTCTTACTGTCACGCTTGCGGATCGCGACGTGATCCGCAAGCGATAGTCTTGGTCGAATTGCTTGTGAGCGTCAATGCACGGCCGGCGATTGGCCCGTCAGCGCGGCAGAATGAAGCCGTCCGTTGGGGTCGGCAGCACCTTGGGCTCGGCCGGTTTGGCGGGTGGCGCTGCGGCGGCCGGCTCCTCCTCCTCAAAGAGGATGGGCTGCTCTTCGATGGCCGGCGGCGGCCTCTCCACCAGGGGCGCGGCCACGATTGTCCCGGCCTCCAGGTCCCACTCGCCGACATCGAAGCCGACATAGATGATGTAGTCGCGGTCGCGGCCGGGCGAGGGCAGCTTGATCTCGCGAACCTCGGCGAAAGTGGCGGAGCCCGCCGCTGGAAGGGCGGCTGTCAGCGTGTGGCCCTCGCTCGCCAGCACCGCCTCCTTGAACTTCACGACGGCGATCTTGAACGGAACCGCGACCTCGCCGGCGCTGCCCTTCGGGCCAGCGATGACACGGCCCGATACTCCGACCCGGATCGTAAGACCGCCTTCTGTATCGTACAGGCAATCCCGCGCGGTTTCTCCGAAAGAAGCCTGCCAGACGACGGCGTTGGGGTTCTCTTCGCTGCCCCGTTCGTAGCGGCGGATCAGCTGCGCGCCATCCAGGATGCGCAGCTCCGGACAATAGTCAGGCCCGATGAGGCTGCGGACATCGACCTGCCCCTCGGCGGTCGGGCTGGTGCTTGCGGTCGCCGTCGGCGCCACTCCTCCTGCGCCGCCGCCGAGCATCGAGCAGCCGCCCCCGGCCAATGCGAGCGTCAGCAGCGAAACAAGCAGGACTGGCCGGACGGGCCGCGTCACCAATATCTCTCTCCCGGCAAAACGATGCGCTCTCCAATATCACAGGATCGGCCGAACATAGGGCGAGATTGTTTAGCTAGGTTTAACCACGCTCCTTAGCGGCGGATTCACCTTGTTCGGCGACGCTGGCTCCGGCGGTATCGGAGTAGCGTGATGGGCGTACGGTCGGCGGCATCCAGAGGGACCCTCCCCATCCTCGATGTCATTCTGAAGGGCGATTGCGTCAGCGAGATGGAGAAGCTGTCGGCCGCCAGCGCCGACCTCGTCTTCGCCGATCCGCCCTACAATCTGCAGCTGTCCGGTGAGCTCACCCGCCCCAATCAGTCGCGTGTCGACGGCGTCGACGAGGTCTGGGACCGCTTCGCCGACTTCGCCAGCTACGACGCCTTCACGCGGGCTTGGCTAAACGCCTGCCGCCGTGTGCTGAAGCCGACCGGCACGCTCTGGGTCATCGGCTCCTACCACAACATCTTTCGCGTCGGCGCGGCGCTGCAGGATCTCGGGTTCTGGGTTCTGAACGACGTCGTCTGGCGCAAGACCAATCCAATGCCCAACTTTCGCGGCCGCCGCTTCGCCAATGCGCACGAGACGCTGATCTGGGCTGCGCATTCGCAGGACGCCAAGGCCTATACGTTCAATTACGATGCGCTGAAGGTCTTCAACGACGATCTGCAGATGCGCTCCGACTGGCTCCTGCCGATTTGTACCGGCGAGGAGCGCTTGAAGGGCGGGGAAGGCGGGAAGCTTCACCCGACGCAGAAGCCGGAAGCTCTGCTCTATCGTGTGCTGCTCGCCTCAACGAGACCCGGCGACGTCGTCCTCGATCCCTTCTTCGGCACAGGCACGACCGGCACCGTGGCGAGGAAGCTCGGCCGGCGCTTCATCGGCATTGAGCGCGATCCCGCCTACATCGCCGCCGCCGAGAAGCGGATCGCTGCGGCCCAGCCGGCGACCGGCGCCGTCTTGAAGGTCATCGAGGGGAGGCGGGCCGAGCCGCGCATTCCCTTCGGGGCATTGCTTGAGGCGGGCCTTATCGCGGTCGGCGACGTGCTCACCGATTCCGGCCGCCGTTTCGCCGCCACGGTACGCGCCGACGCCTCGCTTCTGTGCGAGGCGGAGGGTCGTCATCATGTCGGCTCCATCCACCGCGTCGGCGCCGCCGTGCAGGGATTGGAGGCCTGCAATGGCTGGACGTTCTGGCACGTTGAGAAAGACGGGACGCTCCTGCTTATCGACGCGTTGCGCGCTGAAATCCGCCGGAGGATCGCGGCATGAGCGCGGTCAGGAAGTCACAGGTCGATCCCGTAGCGCGAGAGATCGCGTCGCATGCGTCCGGCGTCGACGAAAAGTTCGGCGTTCCAGTCAGCCTTGAGCGCACCCTCGACGTTTTGCGGCGCATCGTCGAAGAAGAGCGTGGCGGCGGGCACGAGCCCGAAGCTGGCGACGTGGAGCCTGTAGATCGCGATGTCGGGCTTTAGAAGCCGGACCGCGCCCGACACGGTGACGCCGCGGCTCTCGGTCAGAAACGGAAAGCGCCGTTCGGCCGCGCGGAACGTATCCACGGCGAAGTTGGTGAGCAGCGTCACGTCGTGGCCGCGCTCGACGAGCGCACGCAGCACG
>CAZARE010000325.1:0-5027 GCA_964487455.1 uncultured Propylenella sp. | reverse complement strand
CGTGACGAACATGCTTACCCTTGCCAACGAGCAAGCCCTCGGGGTCTTCCAGTCTTGACCCGGCATAGAAACCGAGCTGGACGTGATCCGGTTCGCAATGAATAAAGATCTTCGGCACATCGTCCAACATCCAGCATCCTTGCCCCCACTTGACGGACGGAGTGAATTTGGGCGCGGTTCTCTTAACAAGTCGAGAGAGTGCGGTTATCAGTCTCTGATTCTGCTGTGATTGGTCACGCTTCCACTCGGCAAATGACGCATACGCTTTCATCTTCTGCGGTCTCATGCCTGTCCTTTTCGTTCCCGCCGCGATCCCTTGAAATCCTCGCTTATTGCATCGCCGCCGCCCCTGTGAGGAATCCTGTCAGATTGCCGTAGCCGGTCACGCGTCGCTCGTAGGCGAGCCCCAGCCGCTCGGCCGCTTCGCGCGCCTTCTTCTCGAGCTCCGCATCCTCCGTCTGCGCCAGATAGACCAGCCGCCGGTAATTGCCGAAATAGGCGTCGCGCAGCTCAGGATGCCGGTCGAGGCCGAGCGGCTCGATCACGAAGCTGTCGAATTGTCGCGCGATGAAGTCGGTCAAGAAGAACGCATCCATGTCAGCGTCGCCGCTCGCCAGGAATTCTTCCGTGCCGGAATAGAAGGCGTAGCAGTGCGGGCCGGGGATTCGTTCGACGCCTTCCTCAGCGCACACCTTGTCGAGCGCGCCCTGCGTGCCGCACTCCGCGTAGGCCACTGCGATCTTCGCGTAGCGGGCGCGGTTCTCGCGGATGAGACTGCGCACGCCCGGCGCGATCTTTTCGGGCCGGTTGTGCCAGATCGCCGGCAGGCAGGTGAGGTCTATGTGGCTCAGCCCGCTCGCCTCGACGATTGCGCCGATCTCACGCGCCAGCGCCCCGCAGGCGATAACGAGCACCTGCCCGCGCCGGTCGCCGGAGACATCGCCTTTTGAGAAGGGGGCGTACTCGTTCATCACGAACATCTAAACCGGAAAGCGGCCCGATGCGAGGCGCCGGCAAGCCGTCCGCCGATCCCCGCATGTTCGCGCCATGTCATCAAATCGCCTTGGCAGAGCGTTTACCTTTTCGGAGGTTGTGTATCGGCCTCCGGCGGAGGACGGCCGAACATGAGTTCTGGCTGGGGACGACAAGCGCACAGGGAGGCAGTCATGTTGCGCATTGCACGTCATCTACTGGCCGGAATCGCCGTCCTCGGGCTCTGTGCCCAAGCCCAGGCGCAGACGACGACGCGGACCACCGAAACCCAGAGCGGACCCGTCGAAGTCCGCAAGACGATCGAGCTTGGAAAGGGCGTCGTCGAGGAAGTGCTGCGCGTCGAGGGGGGACGCGCCGTCGAAGTGAGCGGAGCGGACGCCGGCTATGCGTTCGCCGCCTTCCCCGGCGTGAAACGCATTACGCGGAGCGCGCTGTCCTCCATGCGCGACATCCCCAAGACCGGGCTGTTCATCGTCGACGCCGACTACGTGCCGGTGACCTTGATGGAGGACCTCAAGGCGGACGGCTATGAGTTGCGCGAGGACGGGGCACTGGTCGACGCCGAAGGCGAGCTGGCGACCATGTTCGTCCGCCCGGAGACGTTCAAGGTGATGCAGACATCGATCGGGCCCGACCAGCGGTTCTTCCAGGAGCCGGCGCCGCCGAGCCAGCCGGACGACCGGGGCGGAATCGGCAAGCAGGGAAGCCTGTCGCCGATGCCGGACATGCTGGAGCAGCCCATTTGGTCGCGTCTGGAAGACCTTCTGAACGGGATCGGCGACACGCTGATCTCGCCGGCGCATGCCGCCTCGCCGTTCCCCTTCACCTGCTTCAGCTGGTACTGGCGGTGGAAGTACAATGGCGGGTTCTGCCGCGACTACAGGGCCTGGACCGATGCCTATAGCTGGGGACCCGGACCCGGCGGCGGATGCAGCGGCCCGCTGCCGCACACCAACATCACCTACATTCGCGCCTATGCTCGCGCGGCCGGAGATGTCGACGACAAGTACTGCTACAACTGCGACCAGAGGCACGCCTCCGCCAAGTACAAGATCGGCTGCTTCTGGCCGGCGCATGGCAACGGCAGCGGCTACCACTTCATCCACATGGTCGACGGGACGATCCAGGTTGTCCGCAGCCACAGCTGGGCGCATTGAGCGGCGCATGTCGCGGCACACATGAGCGCACGGCCGGCGCGATCGCTTCGGGCCGGCCGTTCCATACTACCGGCGAGGCTCGGCTCGGGTAGTCGAGCCCCGCCGGTCGCGGGCAGTCTCATGCGGGAGGCCGACATGATTGCGCGCCTGTGGCACGGCTGGACCACGCCTGAGAACGCCGACGCGTACGAGAACCTGCTGAAGAACGAGATCTCTCCAGGCATTCTGGCGCGGAACGTCTCCGGCCTCCGCAAGATCGAGCTGCTTCGCCGCCCTTCCGGCGGCGAGATCGAGTTCGTCTGTGCTGCGCAGCTACTACGAGCACCACAGCGGTCGGTGACTCACGCCCCCACCGCGGCGCGCTGATTGTGCTTGCGCTTCATGAACTCCTTGGCGGTCTCCACCGCCACGGCGGCGTCGCGGCAATAGGCGTCGGCGCCGATCGCCTCGCCGAACTCCGCGTTCAACGGAGCGCCGCCGACCAGCACGATATAGTCGTCGCGGATGCCCTTCTCCTTCAGCGTGTCGATGACCACCTTCATATAGGGCATGGTGGTGGTGAGCAGCGCCGACATGCCGACAATGTCCGGCTCGTGCTCCTGGATCGCGGCGAGGTAATTCTCCACCGGATTGTTGATGCCGATATTGATCACCTCGAAGCCGGCGCCTTCCATCATCATGGCAACGAGGTTCTTGCCGATATCGTGGATGTCGCCCTTCACCGTGCCGATCACCATCTTGCCGATCTTGGGCGCGCCGGTCTCCGCGAGCAGCGGGCGCAGGATCGACATCCCGGCCTTCATGGCGTTCGCCGAGAGCAGCACCTCGGGCACGAACAGGATGCCGTCGCGAAAGTCCTCGCCGACGATGCGCATGCCCTCCACCAGCACCTTCGTTAGCACGTCGTAAGGTTGCCAGCCGCGCCCGAGCAGGATGTTTGTCCCTTGCTCGATCTCCTCCTTCAGCCCGTCATAGAGGTCGTCCATCATCTGCTTGCCGAGCTCGTCGTCGGAGAGCGATGCGAGATCGATATCGTCGTCGGCCATGGCGAGGCTCCACAACAAAAAGCGCCGCAATGCGGCGTGCCGCCTCATATATCGTGCCGCTCGAGTTGGAAACCTCGCTCAGAAACGACGCGCGCCGCTGCGGTCTGCGACGCGAGCGTCCGAACCGGATCGGGAATGCTTTCCTGGGGAACGAAACGCCGCTACGGCCGTTTTCTCCCCGAGTCTTTGCCTCCGCAGACTTGTGCGGAGATGACAGTGGAAGGAGCAAGGCATGGCCGACCCTATGCTGCAACCCGACGACAAATATGCGCGCGAGTCCTTCACCTGGCGCCGCATGAAACCCTGGCAGCTGTGGGGAATAACCGCGGCGGTCGTCATTTTAGTGGTGTGGGCGCTGATCGCGCTCTTCTGAACTGCTGCTTTTCGGGCGTGTCCAGCACGCGCCACCCCCTGCCGTTTCCGGGCGCGCGGGCCGAGTGACGCCTGCCTAGGTTCCGCCGCGGAACGAGGGTCCTCGATCCCCCGGTGGGAACAGCGGTATGACGGTCGCCGAATCCGATCAGGCTGCCGGCGAAGGCCGGCGGCGGCGCGGCGGCGGGGCCGAGGCGCGGCGTGCACGGCGCTCGGGCGTCGGCGCGGTGCAGCTTCCATACATCCGGCGCACGCTTGCAAACTATGAGGTGCTCGACGAAGAGGGACTCGCGCTGATCGAGGCGAACGCCGATCTCGTGTTGGAGGAGATCGGCATCGAGTTCCGCGAGGACGACGAGGCGCTGGCGCTGTGGCGCGAGGCGGGGGCCGACGTGCAGGAGGCCCGCGTGCATTTTCCGAGCGGGCTGTGCCGCTCCCTGCTGAAGTCCGCGCCGGCGGCGTTCACGCAGCACGCGCGCAATCCGGAACGCAGCGTCACCATCGGCGGCAATGCCACCGTCTTCGCCCCGGTCTATGGACCGCCCTTCGTGCGCGACCTCGACCACGGGCGCCGCTACGGCGCCATCGAGGACTTCCGCAATTTCGTGAAGCTCGCTTATCAGGCGCCGGCGATCCACCATTCCGGCGGCACGGTGTGCGAGCCGGTCGACGTGCCCGTCAACAAGCGGCATCTCGACATGGTCTACAGCCATATCCGCTATTCCGACAAACCCTTCATGGGCTCCGTCACGCATCCGGAGCGCGCCGCCGATTCCGTGACGATGGCGGAGATCGTCTTCGGCAAGGATTTCGTCGCGGACAATTGCGTTCTGCTCTCGCTCATCAACGCCAACTCTCCGATGGTGTTCGACGCCACCATGCTGGGTGCGCTGAAGGTTTACGCTCGCGCCGGGCAGGGGACGATCATCACGCCTTTCATCCTGGCCGGCGCCATGTCGCCGGTCACGGTGGCCGGCACGCTGACGCAGGTGCTGGCGGAAGTTCTGGCCGGCGCCGCCTTCACGCAGCTCTGTCGGCCGGGCGCCCCCGTCGTGATGGGCTGCTTCGCCGCCTCCATCTCCATGCAGTCGGGCGCGCCGACCTTCGGCACGCCGGAGCCGGCGCTCGTCTCCTATGGCGCGGCGCAGCTCGCGCGCCGCCTCGGCATCCCCTTCCGCACCGGCGGCAGCCTGTGCGGCTCCAAGACCGCCGACGCGCAGGCGGCCTACGAGAGCGCCAGCACGCTCAACGCCACGGTCCTCTCCGGCACCAACTTCGTGCTGCATTCGGCCGGCTGGCTCGAAGGCGGGCTCGTCTCCGGCTACGAGAAATTCGTCATGGATTGCGACCAGCTGGCCATGCAGCAACGCTTCGCGGAGGGCGTCGATCTTTCGGAGAACGGACAGGCCCTGTCGGCGATCCGCGAGGTGGGGCCGGGCTCGCACTATCTCGGCTGCCA
>CAZARE010000324.1:0-5889 GCA_964487455.1 uncultured Propylenella sp. | reverse complement strand
AAGTCCAACCCCGGGCGCGGCGACTATTGGGCCTGCTGCCCGTTCCACGGGGAGAAAACCCCTTCCTTTCATGCGGACAATCGCAAGGGCCGCTACCATTGCTTTGGCTGCGGCGCCTCCGGCGACCATTTTACCTTTCTGGTGGAGCGGGAAGGTCTGAGCTTTCCGGAGGCGGTGGCGCAGCTCGCAGCAGAAGCGGGCATTCCGTTGCCGGAGCGCGACGCCGAGGCAGAAAGGCGCGAATCCGAACGCGCCAACCTTTACGAGGTGATGGAAAACGCGGCGCGATTCTTCGAGCAGGCGCTGCAAGCAGCCGAAGCGGGCAAGGCACGGGCATATCTCCGCGAGCGCGGTATCTCGCCCGAGATGCAGACGCGCTTCCGAATCGGCTACGCGCCGACAAGCCGCAATGCTCTGAAGGAGCATCTGGCAAATTCCGGCATCCCCCAGGATCAGATGATCGAGGCGGGACTCCTCATTGCCGGCGAGGATATTCCGGTCTCCTTCGACCGCTTCCGCGACCGGATGATGTTCCCGATTGCCGATTTCCGCGGGCGGATTATTGCCTTCGGGGGACGGGCGCTCTCTCCGGAGGCGCCGGCCAAGTACCTGAACTCCCCGGATACGCCGCTCTTCCACAAGAGCCGCGTTCTTTACAACGGCCAGGCAGCGCGCGCCGCATCACGGGGCGGCGGGCACGTCGTGGCGGTGGAGGGGTATACGGATGTGATCGCATGCGTCTCCGCCGGGTTCGAGGCGACCGTTGCGCCGCTCGGCACGGCGCTGACGGAAGATCAACTGCAGCTCCTCTGGCAAATGGCGGACGAGCCGGTTTTGTGCTTCGACGGCGACGAGGCCGGGTTGAAGGCCGCCTTCCGGGCCGTCCACCAGGCACTCCCCGCTCTTAAGCCGGGCAAGAGTGTGCGATTCGCGCTTCTCCCAGGTGGAAAGGACCCGGATGATCTGATTCGTCGCGAAGGGCCGGAGCCATTCCGGCGTCTGCTTGCTGCGGCAAAGCCGTTGGTCGACATGCTCTGGATAAGTGCTGGCTACGGGCTCGACCTAGCCACGCCCGAGCGCCGTGCCGCCTTTGAGCAGTCATTGCGATCGGCGGTGGCCTCGATCGGAAATGCAGATGTCCGCCGATACTATGAGCGGGCCCTCAACGAGAGGCTGGAGCGACATCTTGGTGCGCGACGACCGCCGGAGCGCGCGACCGTTCGTCGGCTTTCCGGTGGAACGCGTCGCGTCCGGCCGTCAGGACCATCGGCTAGCCTGCTCGCACACCCCTTGGTCAGGGAAAACAGCCAGGGCATAGGGCCAAGCCTTGGCGATGCGGTCGTGCTCGGCGTGCTGCTCCTGCACCCGGAGATTGCGTCGGAGCGCCTTGAGATGCTTGCGGAGGCTCCGTTCTCCGCCAAGGGGCTTGCTGATTTGGCGGCCGGGCTCGCCGCCAGACTCGCCGAGTCTCCCGGCATTCGTGCTGCCGATCTGCGCGCTGCGCTGGAGAAGGAAGGCCACGGCGATGCCGTTGCAGCAATCCTGGAGAAGCTCCGCCGGTCCGGGCTCGGCTCGCTCGCTGGTGTCGAGCCTGGTCGCGCGGCGGCGGTCTGGGACGACGCGCAGCACTTGCGTCTCCGCGCCGGAACGTTATCTATCGAGCGACAAGCGGCGGCGGCTGCGCTCCGCGACGACGCGAGCGCAGTCAATTTGAGCCGTCTGAGAGATATTCTGGAGCAGGATCAACGCCGGCTTAGTCCCGATCTGGACGAGGAGGTCGAGCCGGCGATCGTGCACCCGCTCAAGCGGCGCTGAATGCCGGCTCCGCGGCTGGACTGGCGCGGGCTAGAGGTCTTGGGCGAGGCGCAAGGGGGGCTTGGTTAAGGCGACCTTTACGGGGAAGCCCTAGGAACCTGGCTCCCATCAACAGGCGGTCCTGAGCGTTCGGGCCGAAGAGACGCGAGCACGATGGCGACCACCACTCAAACCGTTACCGAAAAGAAGGACGACGCGGCGGAGGCGCAACCGCAGGACGGGCCGCTGCTGGATCTCTCCGACGCGGCCGTCAAGCGGATGATCAAGGAGGCGAAGAAGCGCGGCTTCGTCACCATGGACCAGCTGAACTCTGTTCTGCCCTCCGAGGAAGTCACTTCCGAGCAGATCGAAGACACCATGTCGATGCTCTCCGACATGGGCATCAACGTGGTGGAGTCTGACGATCAGGAAGAGAGCGAGGCTGAGGCATCCGACGACGATGCTGAGGATGAGGCCGACGGCCGCGAACTGGTGCAGGCTGGCGGGACCGCGCTCGCCAAGAAGGCCAAGGGGCGCGAGCCTACCGACCGCACGGACGACCCCGTCCGCATGTATCTGCGCGAGATGGGCACCGTGGAGCTGTTGTCCCGCGAGGGCGAGATCGCCATTGCGAAGCGCATCGAGGCGGGCCGTGAGGCAATGATCGCCGGGCTATGCGAGAACCCGCTCACCTTCCAGGCGATCATCATCTGGCGCGACGAGCTGAACGCCGGCAGGGTGCTGCTGCGCGACATCATCGATCTGGAGGCGACCTATGCCGGACCCGACGCCAAGGCGCCGGAGCCCGCTCAACCCGCAGCCGAGACCGGGTCATCCCCCGCACCGACCGAGAATGGCCACGCCAAGGATGAGGAGCCGCAACCGCAGACCGGCGAGGACGGCGAAGAAGCGCAGCCCGACCCAGACGCCGACGAGGACGACGACTACGAGAACAATCTCTCGCTTGCCGCGATGGAGGCGGAGATCAAGCCGGCGGTGCTGGAGACCTTCGACCGTGTCGCTAGCAGCTACAAGAAGCTAAGACGGCTGCAGGACGCGCTGGTCAGCGGCGGAACCAAGGCGCGCGCGCTCACCCCCGCGCAGGAGCGGCGCCACAAGAAGCTCACGGACGAGATCGTGACCGACGTCAAGTCGCTGTCGCTCAATCAGGCGCGCATCGATTCGCTCGTGGAGCAGCTCTACGACATCAACAGGCGCCTCATCTCCTTCGATGCCAAGCTGATGCGCCTTGCGGAGAGCCACGGCGTCCCCCGCATGGATTTCCTGGAGCGCTATCGCGGCTACGAACTCGACCAGTACTGGACACGCCGCATCGTTCGCCTGAGCGGCAAGGGCTGGAAGGCCTTCTGCCAAAAGGAGAAGGAGAACATCTCCAAGATCCGCGCGGACATCCGCCAGCTCGCCTCGGAGACGGGCCTGCAGATCGAGGACTTCCGCTTCATCGTCCACAAGGTGCAAAAGGGCGAGCGCGAAGCGCGGCAAGCCAAGAAGGAGATGGTGGAGGCCAATCTCCGCCTCGTCATCTCCATCGCCAAGAAGTACACCAACCGCGGCCTGCAGTTCCTCGACCTGATCCAGGAAGGCAACATCGGCCTGATGAAGGCGGTCGACAAGTTCGAGTACCGCCGCGGCTACAAGTTCTCCACCTACGCCACTTGGTGGATTCGCCAGGCGATCACGCGCTCGATCGCCGATCAGGCGCGCACCATCCGCATTCCGGTGCATATGATCGAGACGATCAACAAGATCGTGCGCACCTCGCGCCAGATGCTGCACGAGATCGGCCGGGAGCCGACGCCGGAGGAGCTGGCCGAGAAGCTGCAGATGCCGCTCGAGAAGGTGCGCAAGGTGCTGAAGATCGCCAAGGAGCCGATCAGCCTGGAGACGCCGATCGGCGACGAGGAGGATTCACATCTCGGCGACTTCATCGAAGACAAGAACGCCATCCTGCCGATCGACGCGGCGATCCAGTCGAACCTCAGAGAGACCACCACCCGCGTGCTCGCCTCGCTCACGCCGCGCGAGGAGCGCGTGCTCCGCATGCGCTTCGGCATCGGCATGAACACCGACCACACGCTCGAAGAGGTCGGCCAGCAGTTCTCGGTGACGCGCGAGCGCATCCGCCAGATCGAGGCGAAGGCGCTCCGCAAGCTGAAGCACCCGTCGAGGTCAAGGAAGCTCCGGAGCTTTTTGGACAGCTGAGAGCAGTTTCTATCTCGCGATCCGAGAGTCCGGCGATTGCGCCGGGCTTCTCGCATCAAGCTTCGCTTGTCGGAGGTCGCGGGAAGCGCGCCTGGACCCACGCGCCCAATTCTGCGAGTCTCAGTTCAGGGAGCGGGAGCGCCGCGGCATGGCCTCGCTGCCGAACGATGCTGGAGGGATGGCGGATGCCTCAGACGCGCGAGCCAACGGATGTCGATGCGCTCGGCGAGATCATGCTGATCCAGGGCACGATGCAGCGGCAGTTTTTACGCGTTTTGTTGCGTCGGCTGGCGAGCGACGTTTCTGGCTTCAACGCGGAGATGTTCCTGGCCGAGCTCGACATGCTCAAGGAATCGCTCGAGGCCGGCCAGGACAAGTCCGCGCTCCACAAGTTCGCGATGAAGGAGTGGGAGCGCCTGTCTGAGATGGCGCTCGACGCGATCGCATCCACAAGGGCCAAGACCGAGGCGCATTGACGCCGCGACCGTAGGGATTGCGCTCTTTCTTGGCGTCTGGCGAAAACAACGCGATCTGCCCCAACATCGCCCTTCTTCCGACGTTTACTTTTTGTTAAGTTAGCCGGAGAACCCGCGTATCCGAGGTTCGCGTGTTAAGTATCAGGCGGCGTCCAGGCCAGTACGGCTTTCGGGAGGAAGCGTTCGGTCAACCGGAACACGGGTGGCCGAAGTGGGGTGAACTCGGTCCGATTCTCCTGAGGAGCGCCGGAATAGTCGGCATCGCCGGCGTCATCATGGTGATCACGGCCGGCGACGCGCTCTTCAACGAGCCACGAAGGACGCCACGCGCGCAGTCCGCCGGCCTCGTCCAGTCCCCGCAGGGAATTCTCCGCCAAGAGACAATCGTCACGGGGACGATTCCGGCCGCCGCGGTCAGTGAGGCGGCGGAGGCGAGTTCGGGGGTTCTTGACGCCGCCGCGCCGCCCGTTCGCGCCCGGGTCCCCGTTATGGCCCCGGCGGAGCCGGAGGCTTTGCTGGATGGTCCAGCCCCCGAGAGCGCGCTGGTGGAAGCGCTGCCACCGTCGATCGGTAATCTGACTGATATTGACGCGGTTCGATCAAGCGGTCGCACGGATATTGGCGTGGCGGCGTTCTCAGCATCTGGCCACATAGAGGACGATGCGGCGAACGCCGAGACGAAAGACGATCTCCCAACCGCGTCCCCTTGGGCGAGAGTGGCTGTGGACTGTCCGCGCGACTGGCTCCACGGCGCCGATCCGGATTTCGCTGGCGAGCTCTCAGCCGACTGCAAGCCAAAGCTTGTGCTTGTGGCTGCGGTTCCTTCGCTCGATGTCGAGGAAGCTAGCGGTGAGCCGGCGCTCGATGAAGCGCTCGAGACAGCAGCGGCGACGGAGGCGCTGACGCTCGCCGGCTTCGTGGCGCGGCTTCCGATCCCCAGGCCCGATCCCCCGCCGGTTCAAAGGGTGCGTAGCGACCGGCGCGCCGACTGGCCGGACGCGCCTCCCCCCAATTGCGGTCAGCTCCACGCCTACTGGCGGTTCGTCGACCGAGAGAAGGGGATCAAGGAATGGTACTGCCGGTGATGTCGGCGCACGGCTAAGAGGCGGTCGATGGGATGGCCGCTTGCGGCGGTCGCCGGCGAGTGACGAAGACGCTTGCGCTTTGTCAGGGCGGCACTTCGACACTCGCCGGATCGGCGGCTTTGCGATTTCTGCTCCCAGAGCCGCTACGCGGGCTGATTGGCGCTGCTTCCGCCCTCGTCAGGCAGGCCGAAGCCGGCCAATAAGATGACGACCGCGAGCACGACGTGCAGCCAGTGGTCGGCCGTATTCATCGCGATGCCGAACATCATGTCGCCTCCCATGAAGAGGCCGAGAACCGCGATGATGGCGTA
>CAZARE010000323.1:0-3421 GCA_964487455.1 uncultured Propylenella sp. | reverse complement strand
CGTCTTTCTGATCCCCGTCGAGGACGCACGCCGGGTGATCCGCGCCGCGACGCGCTCGGCCTATGCCGAAGCCTGTCAGCTCGAGGCGCTGGCGCGGGCGAACTATCAGGCCATGATGCAGAGCGAAATGGCCAAGAAAGTCTGGAGTGAGCCGCAGCTTCTGATGATCAATGCGCTGCATATGTTCTCGGCATCCTATTTCGCCGGCAACGCCAAGATCACCGAGGTCCCTGACGAAGGAACGGGCGCCGAAGGCGGCGCGCAGGCGGATCAGGGCACCGACCTCGTGGTGCCGAAAAGGCCGCAATGCCCGCCGGAACAGAAGCAAAAGGTGGAAAGCGCCATCAACGCCTATGTCCAGGCCCAGCCGCCTGCCGCGCAAGGCTCTACGGCCCCGCGTTAGGCGGCTTTCGCCGCAATTGACACTTTCGGCCTTTCGCGTGTAACAGAGCGCGGGCGAAGCCTTGGGCTTCCTGGTTTCGAGGACGCCGGAAAAGGTCCCGGCGGCTCGCCGCCTTCACCAGCAAGGGTTTTGACAGGCGCGGGGCAAGGCCCGCGAGAGAGCCGGATTTGGCTTTGGAGTTTTGAAAAAATGACGAAGCGCATTCACGCCAAGCACAAGATCGACCGGAGGCTCGGCGAGAATATCTGGGGCCGGCCGAAGAGCCCCTACAATAAGCGGGAATATGGCCCCGGCGAGCATGGGCAGCGCCGCCGCGGCAAACTTTCCGACTATGGCCAGCAGCTCCGCGCCAAGCAGAAGCTGAAGGGCTATTACGGCAACATCACCGAGAAGCAGTTCAAGGCGATCTATCGCGAGGCGGCGCGGCTGCGCGGCGACACCTCCGAAAAGCTGATCGGCCTCCTGGAACGCCGGCTCGACGCCATCGTCTATCGCGCGAAATTCGTGCCGACCGTATTCGCCGCGCGGCAATTCGTCAGCCACGGCCACGTCAAGGTCAATGGCCGCCGGGTGACCATCCCGAGCTATCGCTGCAAGGTCGGTGACGTCGTCGAGATCCGCGAGAAGTCGCGCCAGCTGCCGCTGGTCCTCGAGGGTGTCAAGAGCGCCGAGCGCGACGTGCCCGACTACATCGAGGCCGACCATACCAAGATGTCGGCCCGCATGGCCCGCATCCCGGCGCTGGCCGATGTGCCCTACCCAGTGCACATGGAGCCGAACCTGGTGGTGGAATTTTATAGCCGCTAACAGGTACGGCCTGCCGGCCGGCGCGCAGTCGCGCGCTCAGGAAAAAATTCAGGGCGCGGCAGCTTCGGCTCCGCGCCTTTTGCTTTCCGCGGTCGCGCCAAGCTTCCCCTCTCCCCGCGCGCGGGGAGAGCGACTGTCTTGACGGTCAAGCGTTTTGCCATGGTTTTCGATCTCTGACGATAGCATTGAGGATGGTGAGGAGCTTTCGCGCGACGGCGATGAGGGCGACCATTCTCGGCTTGCCGGCGGCGACGAGGCGATCGAAGAAGGCTCTGAGGGTCGGGTTCCAGCGCGTGGCCACGAGGGCGCCCATGTAGAGGGCGGTGCGCACGCGTGTGCGGCCACCGCCGATGAAGCTCTTGCCGCGCCAGGTGCCGGACTGGCGCGTATAGGGTGCGAGGCCGGCGAGTGCTGCGATTTCCTTGCGATCGAGGCTTCCAAGCTCGGGCATCTCGGCAATGAGGGTGCGGCTGATGATTTTGCCGACGCCGGGTACGGAGACGAGCAGGTCCTCCTTCTCGCGCCAGGCGGGCGAGGCGCGGATGGCGGTGCCGATGTCGCGGTCCATTTCCTCGAGCTCTTTCTGGAGTGCTGCGACGATGCGGGCGATGCTCTTGCGCGTGGTTCTGAGCGAAGCGCGCTTTTCGCGCTGCTTCTCGGCGCCGATCATCTCGACGATCTGACGGCGACGCGAGACAAGCTCCGAGAGATGGCGGGTTTCCTCGTCGGGCAGCGGCCTGATCTCGGGCTTCGTCGCCTCGGCGAAGTGAGCGATGACGGCGGCATCGATCGGATCGGTCTTGGCCCGCTGACCGATCGCCTTGGCGAACGATCTCACCTGGGCGGGGTTGACGACGACGAGGGGGAGGCCGGCACCGGCAAGGCCGGCGGCGGCGATCTCCTCGAAGCCGCCGGTCGCCTCGATGGCGACGATGGCGGGGCCGAGCGCGACGAGTTTCTCACAGAGGGCTGCGAGGCCGGCGCCGTTGCGCTCGACGGCAAACACATCTCCGCTTGGACGCACGGCGACGTCCAGGCGGTCTTTGGCGACATCGATACCGACGACGATATTTTCCATTCCGACCCGTCCTTGCCTAATCGGGCTCGCTCTGCGGCCCCGGCGACTGTTCGGGTTCAGGTGGATGACGGGCGGGGCGCCTTGCTCTCCCACGGTCTTCGTGGACCCAGGGTTGGTCGGGCACCCGCCCGTTGCCGCGAGAGGCACTTTACCACCCCGCGCGGATTTCAAGTTACAAGGGTAGGGTGAGGGGCGGCGGCAATTTCGAGGCGTGGTCCAAACGCCATGCGACACTCCCAACCCTGGCGGACCAATCGATCGCGTGTCCTGCGCGCGAACGACACGTCGGCTGAGGCCAAACTCTGGGCGGAGTTGCGCAATCGCCAGCTTGGTGACCTGAAGTTCGTGAGGCAGGCGCCAGTCGGCGAGTACTTCGTGGATTTCCTTTGCCGGGAGCGACGAGTCGTCGTGGAGATCGACGGTGGGACGCATTCGACGGACTGGGAACTGGTGAGGGATGCGGTGAGGTCGGATGCATTGAGCGAGTTGGGCTATCGTGTTTTCCGCGTTTCGAATGCCAATGTGTTCGAGAATTTGGATGAGGTGCTTGAAGCGCTGCTGGCGTTCGCAGGGGAGAATGAGGCGACGTAGGAGTTTGCTGCCGCCCCTCATCCCGACCTTCTCCCCGCAGGCGGGGAGAAGGGGAAGGGGCGTTCAGCTCGCGCCCCCATGTAGGGCGCTTAGTTCGAGCGCTCCACCAATCCGACGATGTCGCTCATGATGGCGTTGAGTTCGAAGTTGCGGGGGGTGTAGACGCCGGCGACGCCGAGGTCGCGCAGGAGGTCGGCGTCGTCCGGCGGGATGATGCCGCCGATGATGACGGGGATGTCGCCGGCGCCTTCGCTCTTCATGCGCTCGAGCACGTCGCGGACGAGCGGCACGTGGCTGCCGGAGAGGATCGACAACCCGACGACGTGGGCGCTTTCTTCCACCGCAGCGCGCACGATCTGCGCGGGCGTGAGGCGGATGCCCTCGTAGACGACTTCCATGCCGCAGTCTCTTGCACGGACCGCGATCTGCTCGGCGCCGTTGGAATGGCCATCGAGGCCGGGTTTGCCGATCAGGATCTTGATGCGCCGGCCGAGGCGGTCGGAGACATTGTCGACGCGGCGGCGGACGGCATCGACGTCGGC
>CAZARE010000322.1:0-18013 GCA_964487455.1 uncultured Propylenella sp. | reverse complement strand
CGACAACGAGAGCGCGCGATAGTCGTTCACCACGTGCTCGCCGAGCGGCATCAGGGGAAGCGTCACCGGCTCTTCCTTTTGCAGGCCGCCCGCGCTGCCGGCGAAGAGCGGCAGGCGCTCTGCCGCCGACAATGGATCGAGAGCGCGCACCTCCCACAACGCCTGGCGGCGATCGAGACCGATGGAGCGGAAGGCGTCCGCCTCGGCGAGACGCTCCAGCCCGGCGCGCGCGATGCCGGAGCGCAGCCACAGATCGCGCACGCTTTTGTAGGGCGCACCGCGCGCGGTGACGAGCTTTTCCGCATCCGCTTCGCGCATGCCCTTGATCTGGCGGAAGCCGAGGCGGACGGCATGCGTGGTGCGGATTGCGGGGGATTGCTCGGCGTGGCGGGGGTGAAGGTGGGCCAGACCCTCCCCCGCAAGGGGGGAGGGCTGGTGACCTGCCTCCAGCGTCGAATCCCATTCCGAAAAATTGATATCCACCTCGCGCACTTCAACGCTGTGCTCGCGCGCGTCGCGCACTAGCTGTGCCGGCGCGTAGAAACCCATGGGCTGGGCGTTCAAGAGCGCGGCGCAGAAGATGTCCGGATAGTGGCACTTCACCCAGGCGGAGGTGTAGACGAGCAGCGCGAAGCTTGCCGCATGGCTCTCGGGAAAACCGTACTCGCCGAACCCTTCGATCTGATGGAAGCAGCGCTCGGCGAAGCCGCGCTCGTAGCCACGCGAGACCATCCCCTCGATCATCTTGGTCTTGAATAAGCCGATGGTTCCGACGCGGCGGAAGGTGGCCATGGCGCGGCGCAGACGATCTGCTTCTCCAGGCGTGAACTTCGCCGCCTCGATGGCGATCCGCATGGCCTGTTCCTGGAAGAGCGGAACGCCGAGCGTCTTGCCGAGCACCTGTTCGAGCTCGTCGGACGGCCCATGCTCGGGTGCCGGTCTCGGGTAGACGACCTTCTCAAGCCCCTGCCGGCGGCGCAGATAGGGATGCACCATGTCGCCCTGGATGGGGCCAGGACGGACGATCGCCACCTCGATGACGAGGTCGTAGAAACTTCGCGGCCTCAGCCGCGGCAGCATGGTCATCTGCGCGCGGCTCTCGATCTGGAACACGCCGATCGTGTCGGCGCGGCAGATCATGTCGTAGACTTCACCATCCTCCGCCGGGATCGAAGCAAGCGAGAGCGTCTCGCCGTAATGATGTTCGAGAAGGTCGAGCGCCTTCTTCATGGCGGTCAGCATGCCGAGCGCCAGCACGTCGATCTTCAACATCTTCAGCGCGTCGAGATCGTCCTTGTCCCATTCGATGATGTCGCGTCCGTCCATGGCCGAGTGCAGGATCGGCACCACCTCGTCGAGGCGGCTCCTGGTGATGACGAAGCCGCCGACATGCTGCGAGAGATGGCGGGGAAAGCCGATGATCTCGCGCGAGAGCTCCATCATCTGCGCGATGCGGCGCTCGTCGGGATCGAGCCCGGCGCGCCGCACGTCGGCCCCGTCTACGGCGGCGCTCGACCAGCCCCATATGTTGCCGGCGAGCGCGCCGACCGCGTCCTCCGACAGGCCGAAGGCCTTGCCCACCTCGCGTGCAGCGGAGCGCGAGCGGTAGGTGATGACGGTCGCCGCGATGCCCGCATGCTCGCGGCCGTACTTCTCGTAGACGTACTGGATCACCTCCTCCCGGCGCTCGTGCTCGAAATCGACGTCGATGTCGGGGGGCTCGTTGCGTTCCCGCGAGATGAAGCGCTCGAAGAGGAGATCGCCCCGCGCTGGATCGACCTCGGTGATTCTGAGACAATAGCAAACGGCGGAATTGGCCGCCGAGCCGCGCCCCTGGCAGAGAATGTCTTGTGAGCGGGCGAAGCGGACGATGTTCCAGACGGTGAGGAAGTAGGCCTCGTACTGAAGCTCCTTGATGATCTTCAGCTCGTGCTCGATGGCCTTCGCTACGTTGTCCGGCACGCCTTCCGGATAGCGCCATGCCGCCCCCTCGTAGGTGAGGCGCACCAGCTCGTCGAAGGGAGTGGCGCTATCGCCGGCGGATTCCAGCGGATACTCATAGCGCAACTCATCGAGTGAGAAGTCGAGGCGCTCCAGGACGCGAAGCGTCTCGGCGACGGCGCCGGGCACGTCGCGGAAGAGCCGCTCCATCTCGGCGGCGCTCTTCATGTGCCGCTCGGCGTTCATCTCCAAGAGCCGGCCGGCGTCGTCGAGCGTCCGATGCTCGCGCACACAAGAAAGCACGTCCTGCAGGCGTCGGCGCTGCGGGGCGTGATAGAGCACGTCGCCGAGCGCCAGCAGGGGAACGTCGTATCGTTTGGCAAGCGCGGAGAGCGCCGCAAGGCGGCGCGCGTCGCCGCCGCGATAGAGTGAGGTCGCGCCGAGGCGAACGCGGCCCGGGAAGGCTTCGGCGAGGGTGGCGAGGGTGGATTCCAGCGTTGGCGATTGGCGCTCCCTCTCTCCTTGCGGGAGAGGGTGACCTTCGGCGTTAGCCGAAGGTCGAGAGAGGGGGTTGGCGCCAAGCTCTTCGAGTTCCCCCTCTCCCGCCCCTTCGACAAGTCGAAGGGGCACCCTCCCCCGCCAGGGGGGAGGGTTCTTGCGTGAGCCCTCCACCTTTGTGGCGGCATCGATGTCCCGCCCCGGCAGCACCGCGAGCTCCAAGCCCTCTCCCCATTCGAGAAGATCGGCGAGGTCGAGATGGCACTCGCCCTTCTTGGCGCGGAGATTGCCGGTGGTGAGGAGGCGGCAGAGCCGGCCATAGGCCGCGCGGTCGGTCGGCCAGGCAGCGATGTCGGGCGTGCCCCCCGGGTCGGGCTGATCGCCCGTCGGAGGGCAGACTCTACGGAAAGCGAGACGACAGCCGACGGCATAGCGGATGCCGACTTGCTTGGCCGCGAGGTGACCCCGCACGACGCCGGACAGTGTGTTCGAGTCGGCGACGGCAAAGCCCGCGAGATCGAGCGCGGCGGCCGTCGCGGCAAGCTCCTCCGGGTGCGAGGCGCCGCGTAGGAACGAGAAATTCGATGCCGCCAGCAGCTCGGCATAAGCCGGCTCGCCGGGCCGCCGTCTCGAGCGGCCGGACGAGACAAGAAGGGCTTTCGGCCGGTCGCGACTGGAGGGCGGTTTCTCGGGCATAAGCAATCCTGTCGCGGCAGGAGCGCCCGTCGCGTTCATGCGAACAGTAAGGAATGTTCCTATTATGTTCGCCTAGGCGGAGGGAGTCAATGGTGACGGGTATGTTGCCGCGGCCGATCTGGCGTGATCACTTCGTCTTCCTCGGCGTCAGCTTCAGAAATTTGGACAGTTCAAGCGCGCTTCGCTTCTTGAGGAATCCCGGTGGGCAGGGTCCGCGACCTTCTACCTTCAGCCATTTCCGCAGGGCTTTCTGGAATGGCAGAGAAGGAGCGCCCCAATCGATCGCCCGCCCATTCTTCAGTATCCGCGACTCGAGCACGGAATCCTTGTTCCTCGTCAGGACCCAGTGCATGGTTTGCAGCACCGTGATCTGGAATGCCAAGACCTCGTTCAGCTCAGAGCGCTTGGTCACCTTGAAGCAGACTGCGGCTGTCTCGAAACAACACTCAAAACCCTCCCCGACATCGTTGGGTTCATCGAAGCCGCGAATCCCCTGCCTGCTTCCGGCCGCTCGTCCGCCGCCTTTCGGGCGCTTGATCTCCACCAGGCCCTGCACCTTGGACGGCAGGCAGGGACATTTGGCGCGCGGATTGGTGTCGACCACGTAACCATCGGCCGCATCGCGATCCAGCGGCGTGAACAGTCCGGCCTCTCCTCCGCGCCGACCAGCATCAGGGGGATCAACCACTTTGCCGCACTTTCCGAGATCCTCGTAATGCTGCACCGTCAGCAAGCAGATCGAATCGCAATCGAGCTCTTTGTCTGCATCGAAGACGAACTCGATGCGATTTTTCTCGCCCGTGAATACCGTTGCTTTGGAGGCCAGCCCCGCCCTTGTGCCTTTGAAGGTCCCCGACTCCTTGAACGGATAGATCGGCTCTTTCTTGGCGCAGTCGCGCAGCAGAGCTTCGATCTGCTCGAGGGACTTTCGTGCAGCCGCAAGCCGCCTGCCGATGGCGAGCCTGCGGATGCGAAGCCGGAAGATCACGTCGAGGGAATCGATGAACGTGCCGCTGGCTTCGGCCAGTCGGCGCGCCCGCGCCGCATCGCAGGCCTTCGCAGCGGCCACCGCCTCCTTTGCAATGCAGATGCCTTGTTCGGCCCGCCTGCATTGTTCGATCCGGCCCTCGGCCTCGGAGATATAGCCGCGCGCCTGGGCCAGGAGAGTGCGGACGTTCGCGGCGACGTCTAGCTCGAAGTCGAGCCGTTCCGCATCGCTGAACGTGTACTTATGTCTTCTGCGCTGCTCCTCGGCCTGCTGGATGAGCATCTGGGCCTGAGCCACGAGCAAGGCCGCGCGGTCGCTGTTGCACTTCTCCGCCGCGCGCGTCGCATCAAGGGCCGTCGAAGAGGCCTTTGTCGCCAGACCGTTCGCCTTGACGATCGACATCGCGCCTCCTGTAGTTGCAGTCACGTTAGCTGCGGCTGGCGGGCAAGTCGAGGCAAACGTGGCCACACTCATTCATGCAGGTTCCGCGTTCGCTTCCGCCATGCAATAATCCGTGGGACGCAAGTCCCGTCGCAACAACGGAAGCCGACGCATGCCCAACCCGCGCTTCATCAACCCCGACACCCTCGCGCCGCCGCCCGGCTACACGCAGGTGGTGGAAGTGAGCGGGCCGGGGCGCACCGTCTACATCGCCGGCCAAATCGGTCTCGACATTGAAGGGAAGCTGGTCGGCGCGCCCGGCGACTTTCGCGCCCAGGCCGAGAAGACGTTCAAGAACCTGCAAGCGGCGCTCGCAAGCGTCGGCGCCGGCTTCGAGCACATCGTCAAGGTCAACAACTATCTCATCGACATGGCGCACCTGCCAATTCTGCGGGAAGTGCGGAGCCGCTATATCGGCAAGGTCGACCCACCGGCGAGCACAACGGTCGCCATCTCGGCGCTCGCCCTCGAAGGCGCCCTCTACGAGGTCGACGCGGTTGCCGTGCTGCCTGAGTGAGGCCTGCTTCTTTAGACGGCTGCGTGCGGCGTCTGCGGGCCGGTGAAGGAGACCCCGGCCTCAAGTCCGCGCTGCCATTCCAGCCTGACGGGGACCATCCAGGCATCGCTGACATTGTAGAGGCGGAACTCCTGCGGCAGCGAGATGGTGCCGCCGAAGACAAGGTGTGCACCGTCTTCCGACAGATCGCGCAGCTTGCAGTCGATCACAGTCGTGTCGGAGAGCACGGCACGCGCCTGCTTCAAAGTGCGCCGGCGGTGCTCGCGGCGACTGCCCTCGTCGCTACTGGGTGACGTTTGCTCGACGGCGTCGGTCTGTCTGTCGCCATGGTTCTGCATGATCCTGCCCTCCGGGCCGGAGCTACCTTGTTTTGTGCTCAAGTCCATTCCCATTTGCATCAAATGGGAGGTGTCTTGCGACCTTGCCGCAGCTTTAGGGCGTCGTAGTTAGGAAAGCCTTTCAGGTATCAGCGGCAAACGGCGGCAATCCCGCGCCAGAGAGGCGGGCTGCGGCGCCTCGACCCGCCGCCGATAGAGGCGCCACGGTTCCGATAAAGCTCGATCCTATGAGAGGGCGGACTTCAGCATCCCGCGGAGCCGGCCTCGGGTCCTTGCGGTTCTGCTTCGCGTCGTCTGGACTCCGCCGTTCTTGGCGGGAGCCGGCGCGGCGATCTCCTTAAGCGCCCGATACCAGTGCTCCCAGTCACGGCCATCGGGTCGCCCATCCTCTTCCCAAATCGCGTAGGCTCGCTCTTTGATTGCGATATCCTCAATTCCCGCGTGCATTCCAATCCTCCAACATCCGGGCCCAAGGGGTGCACGGGCTGCCCAGTCGGCGCGGGCAACCCCCTCGCAGCATCTCCATCCGCGGTCGTTAACAAAACATTGACGCGATGCGGCCCACGCTGGATCTGCCGAAACCTGTGGTCTTGGGGCAGCCTCGCCGGCGCTGAATCCTTGCGGTCGTCGCGCGCTCGCTCCATGTTCCGCCCGCAAGGGAGGAGTCCATGGCAAGACGCGCCCCGGACATCGAGGTCCTAGGCCCGGAAGAAGCGGAGGAGAAGGAGGCGTGGGTTCGCGCCAGCTTCTGGCCGACCGTGAGGAAGGCGCTCCGCGCCATTCCGTTCATCGACGAGGTGGCGGCCGCCTACTACGCCATGCTGGACCCAACGACGCCGCGCGGCGCGCGGCTGACGCTCGTGGCCGCGCTCGCCTATTTCGTGGCTCCGTTCGATCTCATTCCCGACTTCATTCTCGGCATCGGGTTCCTCGACGACGCCTCGGTGCTTGCGGCCGCCATCGCCGCCGTCAGCGGTTCCGTCAAGGAGGAGCATCGGGAGGCCGCGCGCCGGGCGCTCGCCGAAAAGGCCGAGCCCGGCTAGCGCTGCCAAGGTCACAGTCTTGCCTAGTTTGTTCGAAGAATTCCGCTCCGCTTTCCCCGCCGCGCGACCCGCGGCGTCGGCTATTGACGTTTTCGTAACCAAAGCACGGAAATCTGCCCGCCGACGCACCGGGCCCATGGCGACGGGATTTTGTGCCAGTTGAGACACCCCGCACGAACCAACTCAGATTGCGACCATGATCCAGATGAAACTCGTTATCGGTGCAGCCCTTGCACTGGCCGCCGTGACCGGCGCACTGGCGCAAGGCGCTGCCAAGCCGACGCTGCTCGGCACCTTCAGCAACTGGACCATGTGGTCCTATGACGGAAATTACGGCGGCGCGAACGGAAAGGTCTGCTACATCTATTCCGAGCCCGACAAGATGCAGCCGCCCAGGCTCGACCACGGCCGCGTCAGTTTCTCGGTGACGTCGGTGCCCGCCGGGGAAGCCGCGACCGAGGCGAACTTCGTCGCCGGCTATCAGCTGAGGGAGCAGTCCAAGGTGACCGTGCAGATCGGCGACAGGGAGTTCACCATGTTCACCGAGGGTGACAGCGCTTGGCTTGTCAACAAAGAGGATGAGACGAACTTGTTGGAGGCGATGCGCGCCGGCAGCCGCATGACCGTGAAGGCCATGTCGCGGCGCGGCAATGATACGACCTACGACTATTCGCTCTCCGGTGTCACGGCGGCCTCCGATAAGATGAAAGCCGACTGCCAATAGCGGCTGCGCCGCGCCGTCCTATATGGGCAGGAATGCCGGGCCGCCACGGCGGCCCGTTTTCTTTGCGCCGCCGCGGCGTGCTAGGACGAACCGATGACCGCTCTCCTCAGCGACCCGGTCCGGGGTCCCGCCGCCCCCGTGGCGGAGACCCCGTCCCTGATCGGCTTGACGCGCGCCGCGCTCGGCGATGCGCTGCGCGAGGCGGGAGTGCCCGACGCTCAAGTCCGCATGCGGTCGGGTCAGCTCTGGCATTGGCTCTATTTCCGCGGCGTCACCGATTTCTCCGCCATGACGAACATGTCGAAGGCGCTGCGCGACGCCCTCGCCGCCCGCTTCACGCTGAAGCGGCCAGAGGTGGTGACTGAGCAGGTTTCGCACGATGGCACGCGCAAATGGCTCTTGCGCTTGCCGCCGCGCGGCGCCGGCCGCCCGGTCGAGGTGGAGACCGTCTACATTCCCGAGGAGGGGCGCGGCACGCTCTGCGTCTCCAGCCAGGTGGGCTGCACGCTCGCCTGCACCTTCTGCCACACCGGCACGCAGCGCATGGTCAGGAACCTGACGGCCGAGGAGATCGTCGCGCAGATCCTGGTGGCGCGCGACCGACTTGGCGATTTTCCCGACGCGGAGACCCCGCAGGGCGCTGTCGTGCCGCGCGAGGGCAGGCTCGTCTCCAATGTCGTGATGATGGGGATGGGCGAGCCGCTCTACAATTTCGACAACGTCAAGGACGCGCTCCTGATCGCCGCCGACGGCGAGGGGATCGCGCTGTCGAAGCGGCGGATCACCCTCTCCACTTCGGGCGTGGTGCCGCTGATCCCGAGGACCGGCGCGGAGATCGGCGTCATGCTCGCCATCTCTCTCCATGCGGTGCGCGACGAGCTCCGCGACGTGCTCGTGCCGATCAACAGGAAATATCCGCTGGCCGAGCTGATGGAGGCTTGCCGCGCCTATCCGGCCCTCTCGAACGCGCGGCGCATCACATTCGAATACGTGATGCTGAAGGGCGTCAACGATTCGCTCGCCGAAGCGAAGGAGCTGGTGCGGCTCCTCAAGGGGATACCCGCGAAGATCAACCTCATTCCCTTCAACCCGTGGCCGGGCGCGCCCTACGAGTGCTCCGATTGGGAGCGGATCGAGACTTTCGCCGAATTGGTCAACCGCGCCGGCTATGCTTCGCCTATCCGCACGCCGCGCGGGCGCGACATCTTCGCCGCGTGCGGGCAGCTGAAGAGCGCCAGCGAACGGTTGCGGAAGAGCGAGCGGGAGCTAGCGGCCGTCGGGGCGTGAGCGCCTAAGCCGATGCGCTGGCTGTGGCGGATCATCATCGTTATCCCTGTAGGGTTCATCGCCGCGTGTATCGCCGCGGCCATGATTATCATGGTCGCCGCTGGCGCCGAGCCCAATCCCGGTGAGTCGGGCGGTGATTTCGCGGCCAAGCTTCTCGTGATCAGCCTCGTCGCCGCGATGCTCGTGGGCGCGGTCGCCGGCATTCCCTCGCTGATCGTAATCGTTCTTGCCGAGGCCTTCGGCTGGCGCTCCCTCATCCTCCACCTTGTCGTCGGAGCGGGCATCGGGTTCGTTGCGTTTCTCGCCGGCATTGGGGGCGAGCCGCCGGCGACAGACGGCGAGCTGCAGCTCGGTGCCGCGGCGGGCGCGGTGGCGGGATTCGTCTACTGGGCGATTGCTGGACGCAGAGCAGGGATCGCGCGGCAAAAGCCGCAATGAGCGCAGCCTTTCCCGGCAGGTTCGTTGAACGGAAGTGCGGGGTGGGTAAGATCAGCGGTCCGCGCGGCGAGGCGTTCGCGCTCCAGGAGATCAGCCATGAGCAAACACCCGGTGGTTCACTTTGAGATGCCCTACGACGACGCCAAGCGCGTCACCAAGTTCTACGCGGACGCCTTCGGCTGGAAGATGCAGCAGTTTGGCGCGGAGATGGGCAACTACGTTCTGGCTGAGACGACCGAAACGAAGGACGGCCGCGCGCAGACACCCGGCTGCATCAACGGCGGATTTTTCCCCAAGCAGTCGGATGGGCCGCAGTCTCCCTCCGTCGTGGTCTCGGTAGAGAGTATCGAAACCGCGATGAAGGGCATCGTACAGGCCGGCGGCAAGGTTCTTGGCGAGCCGATGGAGATACCCGGCATCGGGCGCTACGTCGCGTTCGCCGACACGGAAGGCAATCAGGCGAGCCTGCTACAGCCGGCGGGTTAGGGCCAACGAAGCGCGGCGCGAGGCTGGATAGACGCGACGGTAACCTCCCCCTTGAGGGGAGGTCGAAATTCCAAGCCGAAGGCGCGGGAATTTCGGGAGGGGGTGACTGCGTCCAGGTGACACCCCCTCCCGAAGTTTGCTGTCGCTTCCCTCCGCAAACTTCGACCTCCGGGGAGGTTAGGCGACTGGATCGCGTCAGGAAGAGTTCTGCATCTCTGCGATCGCCAAGAGCTTTGTCAGCGTATTCCAATTGCGCGCGGTGCCTGCGACGCCAAGCGCCTTCTCAAGGAGCGCGTTGGTGAGCTTTGAGCGGCCGATGCCGTTCGGGTAGGTGATATAAGCGTCCTCGCCCTTGATCGCGATCTCCTCGGGACCGGAGTGCGCCTTCGCCAGGCGCGTCTTCGCCGCCGCGTCCGGCTTTCCCGCCAGCGCCATCCAGACGAGATGGCCCGGATCGCTCCTCGCCATCTTCGGGAACGGATTGTGCTCGGCGATCCGCTTCAGGTCCGTGCCGCTGCGGGTGATCACCGTCGGACGAAAGCCGACCTCCCCCTCGATGGCCTTTTCGATGCGTCCGGCAAGAGAGCCACCTCCCCTGCCGCGCGCCTTGAACACGACATTGCCGCTTTGCAGCAGTGTGCGCACGTCGGTCAGTCCGAGCCCTTCGTGGACCGCCTTCAGCGCATCCATCTTGATGAGCTTCTTGCCGCCGACATTGATGCCGCGGATGAGCGAGACGAAGAGGGGCATGTCGAAGCGCTAACCTCCCCGCACGAGGGAGATGTGAGGCGCCGGCGTGAGCCGTTGTGCTTGCATCTAGTGCCGGAAATGCCGGATGCCGGTGAACACCATGGCGACTCCTTCGACATCGGCTGCCGCAATGACATCCTCGTCGCGCAGCGACCCGCCGGGCTGGATCACCGCAGTGGCGCCGGCCTCGACCGCGGCCAGTAGCCCGTCGGCGAACGGGAAGAATGCGTCGGAGGCGACAACCGAGCCGCGCGTCAGCGCATGATCGAGCCCCGCCTCACTCGCGGCTTCCGCCGCCTTGATCGCCGCGATCCGCGCGGAGTCCACCCGGCTCATTTGCCCGGCGCCGATGCCGACCGTCGCCCCTTCCCTTGCGTAGACGACGGCATTCGATTTCACGTGCTTGGCGACGCGGAAGGCGAAGAGAAGGTCCGCCATCTCCGTTTCGCTCGGCGCGCGGCGCGTGACCACGCGGCAATCGGCTGCGGAGACAAGTGCGAAGTCGCGCTCCTGGACCAATAGCCCGCCCGCCACGCTTCGCAGACGCGGTGCCCGGTCCGTTGGATCGGCGAGGCCGCCGGTCACCAGCAGGCGGAGGTTGGGCTTCCTGGCAAAGATCGCGAGTGCTTCCTCGTCGGCCTCCGGCGCCACCACCACTTCGGTAAAGATGCCGGCGATCGCTTCGGCCGCGTTTCGGTCGAGCGGCCGGTTCATCGCGACGATGCCGCCATAGGCCGAAACCGGGTCGCAGCGAAGCGCCTTGGCGTAGGCGTCGGTCAGATCGGCGCCCAATGCGACACCACATGGGTTGGCGTGTTTAATGATGGCCACGGCCGCGTTGTCGCGCGGCAGGTCGGAGACGAGCTCGAAAGCGGCGTCGGCGTCGTTGATGTTGTTGTAGGAGAGGGGCTTGCCCTGCAGCTGGCGTGCGGCGGCGACGCTTGGACCCCGCGCCGCCGTCAGGTAGAGAGCCGCCGCCTGGTGCGGGTTCTCGCCGTATCGCAGCCGTTCGCGGAGCCTCGCCGCAACGGTCAGTCGTTCGCGCGGCCCCTCGTCGACGATGCCCGTGTACCATTCTGCGATGGCCGCGTCGTAGGCGGCGGTGCGGGCATATGCCTTGGCGGCGAGCGCTGCGCGCAGCTCGCGCGGAACGCCCCCTTCGGACAGCGCCGCGGCAATGCCGGGATAGTCTGCTTGATCGGTCGCCACTGCGACCCAGGCAGCGTTCTTGGCCGCGGCGCGGATCATCGCCGGGCCGCCGATGTCGATATTCTCGATCGCGGTCGCCGGAGCGGCGCCAGCCGCGATCGTCTCCTCGAAGGGATAGAGATTGACGATGAGGCAGTCGATCCCCTCGATGCCGAGCCGCCGCATCGCTTCCTGGTGGCCGGGGTCGTCGCGCACCGCCAGCAGTCCGCCATGGATGGCCGGATGCAGGGTCTTCACCCGGCCGCCCATCATCTCCGGCATGCCGGTCACCGTGCCGACATCGGTGATCGGCAGCCCTTCATCGGAAAGCACTTTAGCGGTGCCGCCGGTGGAGACGATTTCCGCTCCGTAGTTGATCAAAGCGCGCGCGAGCGCGACAATCCCCGACTTGTCGGACACGGAAATCAGCGCGCGCTTGATCCTGAGGCGGTCCGGGCCGTCGATCGGCTGAGCTTGCATGCGCGGAAGGTTCCTGAAGACTTCCCGGATCAGGCTCGGCTAGCACGACTGCCGAGCCGGGCAAAGGATCAGCGGCGGAGCGACAGCCGCCATTTCACCGGCACTTCCGATTCCACGCGGCTCGCCAGCACCAGCTGATGAGAAGCGCGGCTGCCGAATGTGTCGGATAGATGCACGCTTTCCTCGAGCTCCACCGGACCGTTGGCTTCGAAGCGCCAAGTCGTATTGTCCGGCAGCCTGAGGTCGAGGGACGTCCGCCTGTCGGTGGCGTGGACGGTGACCGCGTGATGCAGGTGAAAGCGAATGACGAAGGAGAGGCCGCGCTGCTGCGGTTGGCCCACGAAGCGGTCCATGCCTTCCAGCGTGCTCCCACCGGCGCCGAGCCGGAGGTTTCTCTCATGGACGAGTCCGAAGCGCCGGGCGTAGCCGTCGTGGACCAGTTGCAGCACGGTCGAGCCGTCACCGGGCGAGTGGCGGCGCGCCGCGACGCTGCGCGGGCCGGAAACGATTTGCGCGTTGGCGGCCGGACCGGAGAATCGGCAGGAGGAATGTTCCTCCAGTGTGGCGGTGGAATGGGCGGCGGTGCGGCGCGCGGCCCGCCGCAGGTTCTCATGCCGGGCGGCTGGGGCTCCACAGTTGATGACGATGCGATGCATGCCGGACGAGAACTCGAGCGACAGAGCCCCGGCATGCGCCTCGCTGCTATACGCGATCGGCGGTGGCCCGCCGGCATCGACGAGCAGCAGCGACGTGCCGTCTTCGACGCGCTCGTAACCCGAATAGGTGGCGCTCGAGGCCGGCGTGCCGAGCGTTTCGTCGTAGGAGACGAGCGTCGCGACAAGTCCGCCGGCCGACGCGATGACGCCATTGAAATGAGCGAATGCGCCGTCGCCGTGCCGGAAGAAGCGAAGCATCGGCATCATCCGGTCGATGGAGTTCATCAGAGTTTCCGACGGTATGAGGCCGCGGGCGATCAGCGCTTGCCGGAGCGGAAGAAGGTCGATCAGGATTTCGACGAGCGCGGTCGGGTTGCGCGAGATGTGTCCGCCGTCCGGCAGGACTTGGGTCTGCAGCTCGGCGTCGATGCGGTCGAGGCCCGAGCGCGCGAGGCGTTCCTGCTGCGAGAGTGAAAGACCGATCAGCGCGATGGCGATGGCCGCGTGCAGGCGCGGCATCCCGGGCTCGCTGCTGCCGATCGCCGAGCGCAGCACATTGGCGTGCCGTAGCAGCGAGCGAACGAAGTCGCGGTAGAGATCGTGGTCTGCGTCGTGAAGGATGAGCGGCGACTGGGCCAGGAACGAGAGGGCGCGGCGTGCGGTGACGCCGGTGTCCCAAACGACCTCGTCGTTGCTCGCCCTGCTGTGCATGGACAACCAGTCCTCCACGATGGCGCGGGCGTTGGAGCGGGCGAGCGGGGTGTCGGCGGCGCGCAGGTGCCTGAGCCAACCGAAGGAGTGCAGCTCGTTCAGCCAGTCCTCCGAGGGTGGGCCGATGTCGAAGGGCGAGCGTCCGCCGGCTTCGATGACGTGCCCGGCAAAGGCGAAGCGGCCTGAATAGATCTCCACCGCGATCGTCGGGTCGGCGGTCCTGAGGTCGGGCGGCGCGATGAGGAGTTGCGAGCGTCCGCCGCCTGCGACTCTGAACCGCCCGATCGGTCCGGACACTGCCCCTAGGCGCAATCGCCGGGTCAGGCGTCCCACCCGGTGCAAGGCTAGCCGCAGCTGGTCGACCGGGGCGATCGCTGGCATGGCGAGGCGGGTAATCCTGTTTGCCGACCTTGGCAAGCGACGCTGCCTCAGCTTCGGCGGAAGCGAGCCGCGAAGAACCCGTCCATGCCCCGCATCTCCGTGGCCTCACCGAAGCCGTGGCATGGCAGGGTGCGAAGGTATCCCTCTGGCGTGACGAGCTCGGCGAGTCCGGCAAGCTCGGCCGGCTCGACCGGCTGGCGCCGAAATGTGGGATGACGCAGCAGGAACGGCTGAACCTGGGACTCACCTTCCTCCGGCTCCAGCGAGCATGTGCAGAAGACGAGCATGCCGCCCGGCGCGACATGCGCCGCGGCCGCGTCAAGCATCTTTGCCTGCAACGCGGCGAGGGTCTCGATGTCCTCCGGTTGCTTTAGCCAGGGTATATCCGGATGCCGGCGGATCGTTCCGGTGGAAGAGCACGGGGCGTCCAGCAACACTGCATCGAATGCCCGCCCGGGCCGCCACTCGAGGATGTCGGCGCATTCGAGCGTCGCTTCGAGCCTAAGGCGCGCGAGATTGGCGGCGACGCGGCTCAACCGGCCGCGCGAGATGTCGACGGCGGTCACCTGCGCCCCCGCCACCGCGAGCTGCAGCGTCTTGCCGCCCGGCGCGGCGCAGAGATCGGCGACGGCCATTCCGTTCACGTTGCCGAGAAGCCGCGTCGGCAGCGCTGCCGCCGCGTCCTGCACCCACCAGGCGCCTTCGTCGTAGCCGGGAAGATCGGGCACGCGCATGGTCTCTCTCAGTCGTATGCTGCCGGTTGGAAGCACCGCGCCGCCGAGGCGCTCCGCCCAAAGCGCGGCCTCCGCCTTCACTGAGATGTCGAGCCCCGGCGTAGCGAGATGCGCGGCGGCGATGGCGGCGGCTGTTGCCTCTCCGTAGGTGGCTTGCCAGCGCGCGTAGAGCCAGGCGGGCGTATTGAGCCGCGACGCGTCGGGGCGGGCGAGGATGGCGTCCCGCTCGCGAGCAAGCCGGCGCAGGACCCCATTGACCAGCCCCCGCGCACGGCCGGTGCGTTTGTCGCCGCCGGCCTGCGCCACGGCGCAGTTGACGGCGGCGTAGTCGGCGACGTCGAGAAAGAGGATTTGCGCCGCCGCGACGTGCAGGATCGCGGCGAGCGCCTCCGAGCCGGGCGGCAACGGTCGATCGAGGGCCTCGGCAAGCGCCGCCTCAATTTCGCCGCGGCGGCGCAGCGCCTGGCCGAGGATTGCCCGCACCAGCGCCCGGTCGCGTTGATCGAGGGCGCGGACGTGCGGATTGCCGTGCTCGGGATCGAGCGCTGCGTCGAGCGGCGTCTTGCGTTCGATGACCTGGCGCAGGATCGCCGTCGCGGTGCGGCGGACGGTGAGGCCGGGCGGCTCCGCCTCGGCTTCCGGACGCCGCTGAGCCGGCTCTCGTCCCTTGGCGCGCGGCTTCGACGTCACCCCCAAGGGCCGCGCCTGCGGCCGGCGCGCGACCACGGCGCCGGTCTGCCGGCCGTCATTGGGGAGGATGCCTCGGCGCTGCCGCCGCCCGCGCCTGCCAACTCCGTCAGCGCGGCGATGCGGTTCTCGGTGGCCGGATGCGTGGAGAAGAGATTGTCCATACGCTCGCCGGAGAGCGGATTGACGATGAAGAGCGAGGCGCTCGCGGGGTTGCGTTCCGCGCTCTCCATCGGCAGGCGCCTGGCGACGCGGGCGATCTTGCCGAGGGCGGAGGCGAGCCACAGGGGATTGCCGCAGATGGCGGCGCCGGCGCGGTCGGCGGAATATTCGCGTGTGCGGCTGATCGCCATCTGGATCAGCGCCGCGGCGATGGGTGCGGTGACCGCGGCGAGCAGCACGCCGACGAGCCCGAGCGGGCTGTTGCGGGCACCGCGGAAGAACATCGCGAAATAGGTGAGCATGGTGATGGCGCCGGCGATGGTCGCGGCGACCGTCATGATCAGCGTGTCGCGGTTCTGCACGTGCGCCAGCTCATGCGCCATGACGCCGGCGACCTCCTCGCGCGACAATTGCTGAAGCAGCCCGGTCGTGGCCGCCACCGCGGCGTTCTGCGGATTGCGGCCGGTGGCGAACGCGTTCGGCTGCGAGTTGTCGATCACATAGACCTTCGGCATCGGCAGCCCGGCGCGCTCTGCGAGCTCTTCCACGATGCCGTAAAGCTCCGGCTCGCCTCGTCGATCGACCTGGCGCGCATGGTGCATCCTGAGCACCATCTTGTCGGCGTTCCAATAGGCGAAAAGGTTCGTGCCGGCGGCCAGCAGAAAGGCGAAGAACGCGCCGCCCGTGCCGCCGACAAGATAGCCGACGCCCATGAACAGCGCCGTCAGCGCAGCAAGCAGCATGCCCGTTTTCAAGAGGTTCATCGAAGTCCCTCGGAAACCGCACCGGCGCCGGCGCGCACCTCCTATATGATGGGTAGAAAAGGCCGAAGGTTCAATTGCAGCCGGCCGGCGCGTCGGCCGACGATGCGCGCACAGCTACGCACACGCCCGATGGGCCAGCACGGCATCGCCGGCGGTTTTCCCTGGAAGCGGCGACCGCTCGTGTTCTCGCCAGGCGTCCGGAGCGACTGCGCTTACGAGCAATCGCGGGTGATCTTCTGCTTCAGCGCGGCACCGTTGTCGCTAGCCACCTGATCGAAGCGCCGGCGCTGCTCGCTCAGGTTCGAGACCGCGAGCACGTATCGCATCCGGCCGACCGGCGCGGCGCTCATGACGCCCTGGGCGCAAGATACGAACGCTTGGAATTCGGCATTGCTCAGGTTTCTCAGGTACTCGGTATCGTTCCTCACGCTGTTGAGCACGCGGGAGACTGCGTTGCGGAACTGCGCCTTGATCGAAGCGGAGGTGGCGGCCTCCGCGGCAGCAGGTCCGACAATAACGAGTGCGGCGGCACAGGCGAGAACCTTGTTTCTGAATTTCATCATGCGTCCCTTGCGCGGATAGTTCGCTACTGAATCGTCGTCGAAGCGAGATTGGCAAGCGGAAGCGCCGATTCCAAGCCCCGCCGTTCGCGCCGCTGTTGCAGGAGAACATGGCAACGCCGCGGCAAAGGGCAAGATCGCGAATTCGTGCCACGGGTGGCTTGTGCCTGACTGCAATCATAGGTTATTTCATGAAAGAATACCCGTAATGGTATATAGGAAAATAATCCTTGCACGGGTTAGCAGCCGGTCCTATGCGCGTTCTATGATCTTCGGGTTGTTCGCTTTCGTCGTCGCGCTGTCCGTTTGCGCTGCGCCGGCCGGCGCAAGCCAGACGCTCGCGGGCCCCTATGTGGCCGCGGTCGAGCGTGTGGTCGACGGCGACACGATCCGCGCCCGGGTCATGATCTGGCTGGGTCAGGACCTGAGCATATTGGTGCGCATCCGCGGCATCGACGCGCCGGAGCTGCGCGGCCGGTGTGAGGGGGAGAAGGCTTCGGCACGCGACGCAGCGGCAGCGCTGGAGCGGCTCGTCTCGCAAGGGACAATCGTGCTCACACAGATCGAGGGCGGCAAGTATTTCGGGCGCGTGGTGGCCGACGTGGCGACGTCGCAGGGCCTCGACGTGGCCGCGACGCTCGTCGCGGGCGGCTATGCGCGCGCCTATGGTGGCGGCGCCCGCGGCGATTGGTGCGAGGTCGGATTGCGCGGTGCCGGCGGGATTGGCAACCTTACCCCGGATGGAGCGCAGCGAAATCCGGGTTAGCTCGTGAGAGCCGTTGCCAGACCTTCTTTCGGTCCGGATGTGCGTCCGAGCGCGCTCCAGCCGGGCGCGCCGCTCGACCGCCCCGCCCAATCATGGCAAGCCAACGCGATGGATAGGGGACCGATCGGGCCGTCGGCCGGCGACGCAGCATCCGCGGCATCGAAGACGATCGACCGCGAGGCGATCCGCTCCGTTGGCCGGCTGATCCGTCCGCATGTGCGGCGGACGCCCGTCCTTGAGACCGACGCGCGGGAGCTTGGCGTCGCCCGCGGGAAGCTCTTGCTGAAGCTCGAGTTCATGCAGCATACGGGCTCGTTCAAGCCGCGCGGCGCGTTCGCCAACCTTCTGTCGCGCAGCGTGCCGCCTGAGGGCGTGGTGGCGGCCTCCGGCGGCAACCACGGCGCCGCAGTGGCCTACGCTGCCCGCGAGCTCGGAGCGAAGGCGACGATTTTCGTGCCGGAGGTGGCCGCGCCCGCCAAGGTGGCGCGCATCCGCAGCTATGGCGCTGACCTGGTGGTCGGCGGCGAGCGCTATGCCGACGCGCTGGCGGCCAGTGAGGCGTTTCGAGAAAGGACAGGCGCCCTCGCGGTGCACGCCTACGATCAGGCTGAGACGCTTCTGGGCCAGGGGACGCTAGCGCTGGAGCTGGAGGAGCAGGCTTCCGATCTCGACACGCTCCTGGTCGCGGTGGGCGGCGGCGGGCTGATCGGCGGCATCGCCAGCTGGTACGAGGGCCGCGTCAAGATCGTTGCTGTGGAGCCGGAGACGGCGCCGACG
>CAZARE010000321.1:0-10676 GCA_964487455.1 uncultured Propylenella sp. | reverse complement strand
GACGGCGGCGGTGGTCGGCGTCATCGCCAACCTGGCGGTGTGGTTCGGGCTGCACGTGCTCTTCGCGGAGGTGGGGGAGATGGCTCTCGGGCCGATCGGCCTGCCCATACCCGATCCGGGAACGTTCGATCTTGCCGCGGCACTCATCGCGCTCGCCGCGGCGATCGCGCTGCTGCGCTTCCATGTCGGCATCGTGCCGGTTCTGGGCGTGGCGGCGCTGACCGGCGCGGCGCTGCGCTTCGCGACGTAGCTCTAATCGAACAGGCTCGACACCGACTTCTCCAGCGCCGTGCGGCTCACCGCCTCACCGAGCAGCGTCGCGATGGAGACGATGCGGATGTTGTGCGCCGTCCTCACGGCGCTGGTCGCCTCGATGGAATCGGTAATCACCAGCTCTTTCAGCTTCGAGGCGGTGATGCGCGCCACGGCGCCGCCGGAGAGCACGCCGTGGGTGATGTAGGCGGCGACCGAGGTGGCGCCGCGCTCCAAGAGCACGTCGGCGGCGTTGCACAAGGTGCCGCCCGAATCGACGATGTCGTCGACCAGTAGGCAGGCGCGCCCTTCCACCTCGCCGATGACATTCATCACCTCCGATTCGCCCGGCCGCTCACGCCGCTTGTCGACGATGGCGAGCGGCGCATCGATGCGCTTGGCGATGAGGCGCGCGCGCACCACGCCGCCGACATCGGGCGAAACAACCATCAGATGATTGTTGTCGTAGCGCTCGCCGATGTCGCGGGTGAACACCGGCGCGGCGAAGAGATGGTCGGTCGGGATGTCGAAGAAGCCCTGGATCTGCCCGGCATGAAGATCGACCGTGAGCGCCCGGTCGACGCCGGCCGTGACGATCATGTTGGCGACGAGCTTGGCGGAGATCGGCGTGCGGCCGAGCGACTTTCGATCCTGGCGGGCGTATCCGTAATAGGGGATGACTGCGGTGATACGGCGCGCCGAGGCGCGTTTCAGCGCGTCGATGATGATCAAGAGCTCCATCAGATTGTCGTTGGCCGGAAAGCTCGTCGATTGCACCACGAAGACGTCCTCGCCGCGGACGTTCTCCTGGATCTCGACGAAAATCTCCTGGTCGGCGAAGCGCCTCACCGCGCATTGCGCCAGGTCCGTCTCCAGATAGTCGGCAATCGCCTGGGCGAGCGTGTGGTTGGAGTTCCCCGCGACGATCTTCATGTCTTAAGGCAGCCCCCGGGCGGCTTGCCGGCCCGTCGTAAGACGCCCGGATGCGGCAGGGCGCGAGGCCTTGTAGCAATCGGCCGGGAAGCGGACAACCGCGCAGGAGCGGCATTCTTACTATCGCACCAGCAGCTCCACCCCGTGCCGCGACAGCGGCTCGGGCGCGCCGTCGGTGGTCAGGTAGGTGCGGCCGAGGCACATGGCCGCGCCGGCGTCGGAATCCATCAGGATCATGTGGGCGAAGAGCACCATGTCCGGCGCCACCTCCGCCGGGTTGTCACGGTAGAACATGGGCCAGTCCATCCAGGACGGCGGGTAGCGCGCGCCGAGCGAGTAGCCGCAGGCGTTGAGCCGGTGGCGGGTCATGCCGTGCGCCTCCATCACGGCGGCGTGCGCGTCGAACACCTGGCCGAACGTGCCGCCCGGCCGCATGGCCGCTTCGCAGGCTGAAAGCGCCTCCGCGCAGGCGGCGTAGAGCTCGCGGTGGCGCTCGCTCGGCTTGCCGACGATGACGGTGCGCATCAGCGCCACGTGGTACATGCGATAGACGCCGGCGAACTCCAGCGTGATCTGGTCCTCTGCGTCGAGCACGCGCCGGCCGGAATGGCTGCGGCAGAGGAGGGCGTCGCGGCCGGAGCCTACGATGAAGGGGTTGCCGGGATAGTCGCCGCCGCCGGCGAGCACTGCGCCCTGCATGGCGGCGAGGATGGCGCTCTCGTCGGCGCCGGCGCGGATCAGCTTCAGCCCGGCGTCGAGCGCGTCGTCGGCAAGCTCCGCCGCGCGGCGGACATAGGCGAGCTCCGCCGGGCTCTTCACCGCGCGGAGAGTGCGCACGAGGCCGGAGGCGTCCTCGGTCAGGCCGAAATTCTTGAGCGCATCGTCCAGCGCGCGGCCGTTGGCGGCGGTGAGGCCGTGCGTGTCGTATTCGATGCCGATGCGCGCGCCGAGGAGGCCGAGGTCGTTCAAGAGGTCGCGGAGCTGCGCCGCCGGCGTGGCGCTTGCCTCGTCGGTCCACACGACAATGTTCCCGATCAGCGAGGTGTGGCGCGCCTGCCTCAGATCGGCGGAGCGCGTCAGGAGTGTGAACTCGCCCTCGCGCGTCAGCACCAGGCATTGGAAGAAGCAGAAGCCGAAGCTGTCGTAGCCGGTGAGCCAGTGCTGGCTCTCCGGTGCGAACATCAGGAGCGCGTCGAGCTTGCGGCCCTCCATCGTCTGCAGTGCGCGCCCGCGCCGCGCCTCGAACTCCGCCGGCTCGAAGTGGAGCGCCACGATCAGTCCCCGGTAAGCACGATGGCGGAAAGCAGCCGGCCGTAATCGGGCTCGCCCCGATGCGTCGCCCGCCGGTAGGAGAAGAAGCGGGCCTCGTCGGCATAGGTGCAGAGACCGACATCGTGCACTGCGCCGAGCCCGGCGGCGCGGAGCCGCGCCACGATGTAGCCCGGCAGGTCGAAATAGGCGTGGTCCTGCCGCTCCGACGGGCGGAAATGGTGGGCATTCTTCGGATCGGCCTTGACGAACCGCGACACGAGTTCGGGCCCTACTTCGTAGGCGTCCGCGGAGATCGCGGGGCCGAGCACGGCGACGACACGTTCGCGCTTGGCGCCGAGCCGCTCCATCGTCGCCACCGCCGACTCCAGAATGCCGGCGAGCGCGCCCTTCCACCCCGCGTGGGCGGCGGCGATGACGCACGCCTCCGCGTCCGCCATCAGCACCGGCCCGCAATCCGCCGTGCCGACGCCGAGCGCGATCCCGGGGCGGTCGGTGACCACCGCGTCGACCTTCGGTCCAAGCCCCGGGCCCCATGCGTCCTCAACGGCCACGGCGTCGATCCCGTGCAGCTGGTAGGGCGTGGCCAGCCGGTCACGCGACGTTCCCAGGTGCCCCGCCGCGCGGGCGCGGTTCTCCAGAACCGCCTCGCGGTCGTCGCGCGAGCCGATGCCGGTGTTCAGTCCCTTGTAGAGCCCCCTGGAGACCCCCCCGGCGCGGGTGAAGAAGGCGTGCCGGATACCGGACAGCGCCAGCGGAGGCGCTTCGATCGGCGAGATGCCGTGCGCGACGTCGTGCATGGCGCGGACGTTGGCCGTGCGCCGGTTCGAAGTCAACGGAAGGCGGCGCCGGAGCCTGGGGGTGACCGCACGCTCAATTTACCTCGCTGTCGTCGCGCACGTCCGTGCGACCGCCGTGATGAGCGGCGTCGTCGTAGCCGTGGCGCGCGCTGTAGAAGATCAGGAACATCAGCCCGCCGGCGACTACGAAGGAAAAGAAGACCGTGAGAAACAGGGCCACGTAGCCATGCGCGCCCAGGCTCCATCCGAGCAGCATCATCGACACGGGGACAAGCGCCGCCGCTATTGCCGCCAAGAGCAACGCCACGCCGCCAATGAGTAGAGCTCGGCGCATCGGCGGAGCCTAGAACGCCTGCTGGGGGACGCGCGCGTCCGCGCCGAAGGGCGGGGGGAGGAGTTCCGGCCGCGTCAGAGCCAGTACCTTAAAGTGCGTGCCCATCTGGTGCGGCCCGGCGAGTCGCTCGACCGCCGCGCGCACCGCCGCGCGATCTGCACCTTCCGCGGCGGCGCCAAGCATCTCCGCGCGCTCGGGGAGACCCAGCGCAGCCAGGAAGTCGCCTTGCGGCATCGGTCCATGCGCAGCCGCGCCCACGCGACGGGCCTCTCGCGCGAGAGCCGCGAAGTCGACGTGCGCGGTAAGATCGGCTTCGCCGGGGCGTTCGAGGGGATCGCAGAACGCGTGGCCGCTCAGCGCCTGCAACGTGTCCCCCGGGGCGGATTGCGCGTGCCCGTAATCTATGATGAGCCCGGCGCCGGCGTGCTCGACGATCCGCCGGGCGATCTCCTCCGCCAGGGCCTCGCCTGCCGGTCGTAGCTCGAAGACGGTCCCCTGAGGCGCATCCAGAGCCTGTTCCAGCACGCCGGGCCCGACGCCAAAGACAAGCCGATCCCTGGCGTCGAGACCGACGACCCGCTCGCGCCAGAGGTCGAGGCGGACGAACTGCCGGATGGGCAGCGCGTCGAAGAACTCGTTGGCGACAAGCAGCGTCGCGCCCGCCGGAACATCGTTGAGAGACACGTGCCAGCTCGGCTTCGCGGGGGAAGCCTGAAGCGTTTCCGCCTGGATTTGTCTCAGCGCCGGGCTTGTCTCCACGAGATGGATCGACGCGGCGCCAAGGAACTCGGGTACGTGCGCGGCGACGCGTAGAACATCGCCCATCAGCGTGCCGCGTCCCGGTCCGAGCTCGACAAGCCTGACCGGGGCGGGCGCACCTGAGAGCCGCCACATCTCGATCAGCCACGCCCCGACGATCTCGCCGAACATTTGGCTCACCTCCGGAGCGGTGACGAAGTCGCCCGAGGCACCGAACGGATCGCGCGTTGCGTAGTAGCCGTATTCGGGATCGCCGAGGCAATGCGCCATGTACTCGGCCACGCTCATCGGGCCGCTGGCCCGAATGAGCCGCCGCAGCTTAGCCAGCAGCGGTGTATCCATCACACCGGCTGCCTCCGCCCGCTCCAGATCACGAAGCCGAGTCCGACGAGGATCATGGGAATGGAAAGGATCATGCCCATGGTGAGGAACCCGGCGAAGGTGCCGAGCTGCGGGTCCGGTTCGCGGAAGAACTCGACGACAATGCGGGCGATGCCGTAGCCGGCGACGAACGCTCCTCCTGTCAGGCCAGGCCGGGCAAGGCTCTGGAAGCGATGTGTGAGGATGCGCAGGACGACGAAAAGCAGCAATCCCTCCAGCGCCGCCTCGTAGAGCTGACTTGGATGACGCGGCGCGAGCCCGGCGGGACATATTCCGCCGCTCGCCGCTTCGATCGAAGCGTTGCAGAAGACGACGCCCCACGGCTGGTCTGTCACGCGTCCCCATAGCTCGCCATTGATGAAGTTGGCGATGCGCCCGAAGAACAGGCCGAAGGTCACGGACGCCGCTGCCACGTCGAACAGCGACAGCATCGGTATGCCGCGGCGCAGGGCGAAGATCGCCATCGCGAGGATGGTGCCGAGAAGGCCGCCATGGAACGCCATGCCGCCCTCCCACAGGCGCAGGACGCTGAGCGGGTCGTCGAGGTAGTAGCCCGGCTGATAGAACAGCGCGTAGCCGACGCGACCTCCGACAACGATCCCGATCACCAGCCAGATGAGGAAATCGTCGATGTCGGCAGCTCGCATCGGCGCGGGGCGCGCGCCCCAAAGCCGCTCGTCTTGCACGAGCCTCCGCGCATAGCGCCATCCGATGATAATGCCGGCAAGATAGGCGAGGCCGTACCAGCGCACGGCGAGCGGGCCGAGCTGGATGGCAACGGGATCGATGTCGGGGAAGACGAGAGCTGACATGATGGGGCCGGGCGGCCGACCTTCGCCGCGTCGGGGGAGCGGGTCAACCCGCGGCGCGGGTGCAGCCCGGGAGCCCCGGCCCGCCCGCCGCCTTGCGTAGGAGGCACCGAAGCATATATCAAGGGCGCCGGTTATTGTGCATAGCACAAAGGCGCCGAAATCCGACGCTTTTGACCACCTCCGCGTTTTTCGGAGAGGACGAGATGACCCAGAGCAGCAACCGGCTTCTCGATGAATTCGCCAAGCTCATGAACGATATGGCCGGTGTCGCCCAAGGCGTGCGACGCGAAGTCGAAACGGCGGCGAAAGCCCAGGCGGAGCGCTTTATCGGCGAGATGGACCTGGTGCAGCGCGAAGAATTCGAAGCCGTGCGCGAGATGGCGGCCAAGGCTCGCCAGGAGAACGAAGCGCTGAAGCAGCGGATCGAGAGACTTGAAGCGCAGCTGGGGGGCGCGGCCCGCTCCGACGGGCAGGAACCGATCAAGCGGGGCGCCAGCAAACGCGGAGGCGGCAGCTCCCCGCCGCAGGAAAGCTAGGCGGGTTTCCCCGTGGAAAAACGGCCGGCAGGTTTGGCGCCGCTTTCGAACGGGGGTCGCTGATCTATAGTGGGATCGGAAGAGATTCGGATTTGCCCCGAGCATGTTGAGCTAATGGAATGCGTCAGCGCGATTGCTGGCGGCGTCCCAGGATTCGCGCGAGCGACGTCGCGTCAGTGTTGTTTGCGTCCCTTTCTTTTCGACGCGAGGACAAGAGCATGAGTCTGGTTGATTTCGAGCTGTCGCCCGCGGCCAATCCTGTGGACCTGATCGAGCAGATCGCCGCCGCGCATGACTGGGCCTTCGATCGGTCCGGCGATGACGAGATCACGATTTCCGTTGCGGGCAGTTTTTGCGACTACAATCTTTCCATGTCCTGGATGGGCACGTTGGAAGCGCTCCATCTCGCCTGCGCCTTCGATTTCAAGGTCAACGAGCGGCGCAAGAGCGAGGTGATGCACCTCCTCGCCCTGGTCAACGAGCAGCTCTGGCTTGGCCATTTCGACCTTTGGCAGCAGGAAGGGGTGATCATGTACCGCAATGCCCTCTTGCTGACCGAAGGCATGGAGGCCGGGACCGCTCAGCTCGAAGCGATGCTGGCCGCGTCCGTGGAGGCCTGCGAGCGCTATTACCAAGCTTTTCAGTTCGTGATCTGGGCCGGCCAGGCGCCGGAGGAAGCGCTTGCCAGCGTGCTCTTCGAGACGCACGGCGAAGCCTGACATCATGCTCCCGGGCGCCCGCCCGCTCCTTCTCGTCGGCGCCGGCAAGATGGGGGGCGCCATGCTTGACCGCTGGCTTCAGCGGGGCCTCGCGCCGGAGCGCGTTACCGTGGTCGATCCGTATCCCGATCCCAAAGCGCGCTCGTCGCTCGCCGATGCCGGCGTCGCGATCGCCGCGGCGCCATCCGACGCGGCCGAGCGCGACTTCGCCTTCGTCGTGCTGGCAGTGAAGCCACAGACCATGGCCGAGGCACTGGCCGCCGTCGCGCCCGCAGCAGCTCGCGACGCGGTGATCGTCTCCATCGCCGCCGGCGTGCGGCTCGAGACGCTGCAGGCGGCGTTTCCCACAGGGCAACCGGTCATCCGCGCCATGCCCAACACGCCGGCGCAGATCGGCATGGGCACGACTGTCGCAGTGGCGAACCCGCATGTCGGCGGCGGGCAGCGCGACGCGGTCGACGCTTTGCTGGCGGCCGTCGGGGACGTGGCTTGGATCGACGACGAAGCGCTGATGGATGCGGTGACGGCAGTGTCCGGTTCGGGCCCCGCCTATGTTTTCCTGCTCGCGGAGTGTTTGACCGAGGCCGCCCGCAAGGCGGGCTTACCCAATGATCTCGCCGAGCTCCTCGCGCGTCGCACGGTAGCCGGAGCCGGCGCGCTGCTGGCCGAGAGCCCGCTTTCCCCCGCCGAGCTACGCCAGAACGTGACCTCTCCCGGAGGCACCACCGCCGCTGCCCTGGAAGTGCTGATGGCGTCCGACGGCCTGAAGCCGCTCCTATCCCGCGCGGTTGCCGAGGCGAAGAGGCGCTCGATCGAGCTGGGCTAGGCGAAGAAGCTCCCGCTTCGGCCGCTCTGCCCTTTCTTGACCACAAGCCTCACCTATCGTTCGATGGGAAATAGGAGTGCACTTGTGGCTCAGCAGAAGACCCGAAAGAAGATCGCCGACGCGCTGATGGCGCTCGCCGCGGAGCGCCGCTGGGAGGAGGTCACGCTGGAGGCGTTGGCCGTGCGGGCCGACGTCTCGCTCCAGACGCTCCGCGCCGCCTTCGACGGCAGGGGCGCGGTCCTTGCCGAGTTCGTCCGCGGCGTTGACGAGGAGGTCTTGGCGCGCGTCGATCCGGGACTGGCGCAGGAGGTTCCCCGCGAGCGTCTTTTCGACGTGCTGTTCAGCCGCTTCGAAATATTGGCGCCGCACAAGCAGGCGATCCGCAACCTCGCCAAAGCAGCTTTCCGCGATCCGCTGCTGGCGCTGGAGCTCAACCGACTGACGACCGTCTCGATGGGATGGATGCTGACCGCCGCCGGAATTTCGTCGGCGGGAGCACGCGGGCTCGTCCGCGCTCATGCTCTGGCGTTCGTCTGGGCGCGCGTCATGCGCGTCTGGCTCGACGACGAAGATCCTGGCCAGGCGCGCACGATGGCTGCGCTCGACAAGCGCCTGCGCGAGGCGGAGCGGTGCGCGGTGCGGCTGCACTCGCTGAGCCGTTTGCTCGGCCGGGCGTGCCGGTCCCGACGGCGGCGCGGAGGCGAGGAGCCGCCCATGGACCTCGCCGAGGGACATCCCTCGTGAGCGGCGCTACGGCGACGCCGATCGCATTCGACGATTTCCTCAAGGTCGACATCCGCGTGGGGCGTGTCGTGGAGGCGGACGCATTTCCCGAGGCGCGCAAGCCGTCGCTGAAGCTTGTGATCGATTTCGGGCCCGGGCTTGGGCGGAAGAGATCCTCCGCCCAGCTCACGGATCACTACCGGCCGGACGATCTTGTCGGCCGTCTCGTGCTCGCGGTCGTCAACTTCCCGCCGCGGCAGATCGGCCCCATGATGTCGGAAGTGCTGACGCTGGGGGTACCCGACGAGAACGAAAAGGTCGTTCTCATTCACCCCGGCAAGGACGTGCCGCTCGGCGGACGGTTGTTCTAGACGCTTCCGAAGCGTCAGGCGGGTATCATCAGCACGGCGCGAAGGCCTCCGAGCGGGCTTTCGGCGAGAATGACGTCGCCGCCATGGCTCATCGCAATGTCGCGCGAGATCGCAAGGCCAAGCCCGCTACCACCGCCGTCGACGTTGCGGCTGCCGTCCAGCCGGTAGAATGGACGAAACACCGCCTCGCGCTGGTCAGGCGGAATGCCTGGCCCGTCGTCGTCGATCGTCACCGTCAGCCAGCCATCGGCATGACGCGCCTTCACCACGATGCGATCACCGTGCTTGCCGGCATTGCCGACGAGGTTGGCAAGGCAGCGGCGGAAGCCAAGGGCGCGCAAAAGCGCCTGCGCCTCTCCCTCGAACGCCGTCTCCACCACGTCGCCGTCGCGGCGCGCGGTCTCGGCGACCTCCTCCAGGAGGGCGGGCAGGTCCACGAGCTCCGTCGATTCGCCCGCGTCGCCTTGAGCGAATGCCAGGTAGTCCTCCAGCATGCTGCTCATCTCGTCGACGTCGGCCCTCAGCGCCTCCGTGTTGGGCGTGTCGCCAAGCATGGCGAGCTCGAGCTGGAATCGCGTGAGCATGGTCCTGAGATCGTGGCTCACGCCGGACAACATCGTGGTGCGCTGCTCGACCTGGCGCTCGATGCGCTCGCGCATGTCGATGAAAGCCTGAGCCGCTTGCCGCACCTCGCGCGCGCCGCGCGGCCGGAACTCGGCGACCGGCCGGCCCTTGCCGAACTGCTCGGCGGCATGAGCCAGGGTGAGGACCGGCCTGATCTGGTTCCTCAGGAAGAGCAGAGCGATGGCGATGAGCACCAGCGACGTGCCGCCCATCCACAGCAGGAAGATGTGTGAGTTGGAGACATAGGCGCGACTGCGCGGCGCAAACACCCGCAGGACGTGGTCGTCAAGCGCAACGCGGATCTCCACGAGGTCGGAATCGCCAAGCGTGTCAATCCAGAACGGCCGGTTGATCTGTCGGCCGAGCTCGCGGGAGAGCGCGGAATCGAGCAACGAAAAGAAGGGACGGCGGCCGGCTTCCGGCAGGGGCGCCGGCGGTAGGACCGAGACGGTCAGTCCATAGGTTTCCGCCGCGATGCGGGTGATCTCAGAGAATCTCTGGTCTTGGGGATAGGTGTCGATGACCTCGATAATGGCGGCTACGTCGCGTACGACGGCGCTCGACAGCCGACGCGTGACGAGCTGCCAGTGGCGCTCCATGAAGACGTAGGCGACCACGGCCTGAAGAATCAGAATCGGCATCACCACGATGAGGATGGAGCGGGCGTAGAGGCCCTTCGGCAGATACGCCAGGATATCGGGGAGCACGGCGCCAAGATTGAGCCCCTGCAGGCGCGCCGACGCTCGCTTTACCCGGCGGCCGGTCGCCTCATAGAGGCGGCGCAGCCAATCCGGGGGGCGGAGGCGCGCGCCGATATCGCCTATAAGGGCCATGGCTGCGGTTTCCGAAGACGAGCCGCGCGAGTCTAGTCCACGAGCAGCCGGTAGCCAATTCCACGCGCCGTCTGCAGATGCACCGGATTGGAAGGATCGTCTTCGATCTTTCGGCGCAGCCGGTTGATCTGGACGTCCACCGCGCGCTCGCCGCCGCCGTTCGAGACCTTGAGAAACTCGTGGCGCTTGACCGTCTCGCCCGGGCGGGCGGCGAAGATTCTCAGCAGATCACGCTCGCGATCTGTGATGCGCACGGCAGTGTCGTCACGCTTCAGCTCGCCGCGCTCGACATTGAAGGTGAAGGGGCCGAAGCGGATGGACTGGATCGCCGGCCGCTCCGGCTCGACGTTGCGCTTCAGGATGTTGGTAATTCTAAGGAGCAGCTCGCGCGGCTCGAACGGCTTGGCCAGATAGTCGTCGGCGCCGACTTCAAGTCCGCGAATTCGGTAAGGGGTCTCCGCCCGCGCTGTCAGCATGAGGATCGGCACGCGCGAGGTCTGGCGG
>CAZARE010000320.1:0-12546 GCA_964487455.1 uncultured Propylenella sp. | reverse complement strand
AAGGGCCCAGGACTGATTCTGCTCATCCCGTATGTCCAGCAGATGGTGCGCACCGACCTCAGGACGGTGGTGCACGACGTGCCGAGCCAGGACGTGATCTCGCGCGATAACGTATCGGTCCGCGTCAACGCGGTTCTGTATTTCCGGATCGTCGATCCGGAGCGCGCTACCATTCAAGTAGAGCAGTTCATGGAGGCGACCAGCCAGTTGGCGCAGACTACGCTGCGGTCGGTCCTCGGCAAGCATGAACTCGACGAGATGCTGGCCGAGCGGGACAAGCTCAACAACGATATTCAGGCTATTCTTGACGATCAGACGGACGCATGGGGGATCAAGGTCGCCAATGTTGAGATCAAGCACGTCGACATTGACGAGAGCATGATCCGCGCTATCGCGCGTCAGGCGGAAGCGGAGCGCGAGCGGCGCGCCAAGATCATCCACGCAGAGGGCGAGCAGCAGGCGGCGCAGAAGCTCCTGGAAGCGGCGGAGATACTGTCTCAACGGCCCGAGGCGATGCAGCTTCGTTATCTCAGCACTCTTGGCGTGATAGCAGGCGAGCAGAACTCGACGATCGTCTTTCCATTTCCCGTCGAGCTTGGGTCGCTGATTGCCGGCGCGGCGCGCGCGTCCGCTTAGTCTTGGAGGGGGAGGAGCGGAAGCGCTCCCGAAGGGCTAGTGGTTCGTTTCCAACATTTGCATCCCATCTGCATCAGCCGTGCGGGGGCAAACATTGGAACAAAGAACCACTAGCAAGTTTTGTGATTCTTAGTGGAACTTTTGAATTTGACATTCGATCTCGAAGGTCGACATCGAGCGGGTATCGAATGTCAAATTCGTTCCACTAGCGCTTCTCGCGCGCGGCGTTGGTGGCGGCCTGGTAGTCGATGTCGAAAAGATCCGCATTCAGGCTATTGCCGCTCTCGACGTTGTAGAGCGCGACCATTGTCTGCAGGCCCTGCTGGTCGGTGACCGTCCATTGCCGCAGCTCGTGGCTGTTGCGATCGAAAATCAGGTTGAGCGTGCCCGCGCTGAAGCGCGTCTCGTCCTGGAGCTCGACCTCGACCAGGTCGGGTGCGACGCCGACCCGCGTCACCCGCTCGGACGTGGCAAGATCGAGGCTCGAATCGAGGAGCAGCCGGAGCGGCGTCTGAGAGAGCGGCCAGATGTCGTACGTTTGCAGCCTCCTGTCGAAGATAAGGACTGACTTCCCATCGGCTATCACGCGGACCGTCGCCGGCGGGTCGTACTGGAAACGAACGCGACCCGGGCGCGCGATGTAGAACTGGCCTTGCAGCTGCTCACCATTGGGATTGAATTGCACGAACTCGCCGTTCATCGTCTTGACCTGCGAAAGGGCGCTCGAGATTTCGCGAAGAACGGCGGTTTCCTCAGCGGTGAGGGCGTGGCCCGCATCTACAGCGACCGCAGCTACGATCATTCCGGCAAGCAAAGCGCGACGGGAGAGCGGTGTAACGCTCATGACGGCCTCCTTCCCCTCCGTTGGCAAAGATATGGAGCATTCTTGACGGCGCAAGGGCGTCAGGCGGCGTTCTCTCCCACCAGGATCTCCCGCTTCCCGGCGTGGTTGGCCTGGCTGACGACGCCTTCCTGCTCCATCCGCTCGATCAGCGAGGCGGCGCGATTGTAGCCGATGGATAGCCTCCGCTGGATATAGCTTGTGGACGCCTTGCGGTCGCGCAGGACCACCGCGACGGCCTGATCGTAGAGATCGTTCGATTCGTCGGGCCCGCCGGAAAATGCGTCGAAGCCACCGCCCTCCTGCTCGTCCTCGTCGGTGATGGAATCGAGATAGTCCGGCACGCCCTGGCTCTTCAGATGCGCGACGATGTCCTCGACTTCCTCGTCGGAGACGAAGGGACCGTGCACGCGCTGAATGCGCCCGCCGCCGGCCATGTAGAGCATGTCACCTTGTCCGAGCAGCTGTTCGGCGCCCTGCTCGCCCAGGATCGTGCGGCTATCGATCTTCGAGGTCACCTGGAAGGAGACACGGGTCGGGAAGTTCGCCTTGATGGTGCCGGTGATGACGTCGACCGAGGGCCGCTGCGTCGCCATGATCACGTGGATGCCCGCGGCGCGCGCCATCTGCGCCAGGCGCTGGACCGCGCCCTCGATCTCTTTGCCCGCCACCATCATCAGGTCGGCCATCTCGTCGATGATGACCACGACATAGGGCATCGGCTCGAGCTCGAGATGCTCCGTCTCGAAAATCGGCTCGCCGGTCTCGTGGTCGAAACCTGTCTGCACGGTGCGAGTCAGAGCCTCCTTCTTCTTTGCGGCGACCGCGATGCGCTGGTTGAACCCGTCGATGTTCCTGACGCCGAGCTTGGACATCTTCCGGTAGCGGTCTTCCATCTCGCGCACGGTCCATTTCAGCGCTACGACGGCTTTCCGCGGATCGGTGACCACCGGGGCAAGGAGGTGCGGAATGCCGTCATAGACGGAAAGCTCCAGCATCTTCGGATCGATCATGATGAGGCGGCATTCCTCCGGCCGCAGCCGGTAAAGGAGCGACAGGATCATCGTGTTGATCGACACTGACTTTCCCGAGCCGGTGGTGCCTGCGACAAGCAGATGCGGCATCTTCGCCAGATCGGCGATGACTGGTTCGCCACCGATGGTCTTGCCGAGAGCAAGCGCCAGCTTGGCCTTCGTCCCTTCGTAGTCGGTCGAGGCAACCAACTCGCGCAGGAATACCGTCTCGCGATTGATGTTCGGCAGCTCGATGCCGATGGCGTTCTTGCCCGGGATCACGGCAACGCGCGCGGAGATGGCGCTCATGGATCGGGCGATGTCGTCGGCGAGGCTGATGACACGCGACGACTTGATGCCGGGCGCGGGTTCGAGCTCGTAGAGGGTGACGACCGGGCCGGGGCGAATGTTGACGATCTCGCCGCGTACCCCAAAATCATCGAGCACACCCTCGAGCAGCCGGGCGTTCTGCTCCAGCGCGGCGCTGTCGACGGTGCGCTCGCGTTTCCGCTGAGGCGGCGGCTCAAATAGCAGGTTAAGCGGCGGCAGCTCGAAGTCCGCCGACGGCAGGAAGGAGGGCTGCGCCTCCTTCCTGACGCGGGCGCTCGGTTTGGGCCGGGGCGCAGCCGGTTGCACGATGCGGCGCGGCTCCGTGCCAGACGCCGCGCGGCGGTCGACTGGTATCTCGGAAAAGGCGTCGTCGAACTCGTCTTCCTCCGCGAACTCCGAATCCTCGTACTGGAAGAGCGGCTCCCTGCGGGGTGCCCCGATGGTGGGCCGCCGCCGACTGGCGGTGACGAGGCGGCGTGTCAGACGCCGCAGCAAGGCCGGCGCCGTCAGCGCCCAATGCGCCAGGATTCCGGCGAGAAGCCGCAGGCGACCGTCCGCCTGGCCTTCGGCCTCGTCGCCATAGGGTCCGGCGTCCTCCTCATCCTCCTCGGCTTGTCGCGCGCGGCGGCGGCCGGAGGCCGCCACTCCTGCCGGACGCGGGAGGCAGGCGGTCCACAGCAGCCCGAGGGAGAGGCCGCCCAGAATCACGAAGAGGGCCGCGTAAAGACCGCCCGACAGCGAGCCGCCGCCCAGCCCTTCGACGAGTCTGAGAGCCAGATCGCCAAGCGCGCCGCCGAGTCCGGTGGGCAGCGGCCATTGCGCCAGCACGGGAAGGCACGAAAAGGCTGTCGCGAGCAGCAGCGCGCCACTCAGCCATGCGAAGCTTTGCCGGATGGGGCGGCGCGGGAGACGCAGGCGAAAGAGGTTCCAGCCGAGCACCGCAAGCGGGAACACAAGACCGACGACCGCGAAGCCGAGAAACTGCATGGCGAGATCGGCGAAGGCCGCGCCGGGCGCGCCGAGCAAGTTGCGCGCCGGCTTGTCGGCGACATAGCTGAAGCTCGGATCGTCGACGTGCCAAGTCGCCAGGCTGACCAGAAACGCCGCAGCCAGCGCCATGACAGCGAGGCCGCAAAGGCGCAACGCGTGCCGTGCCGCGAAGTCGCGGAGGCGACTTTCGACGGAATGATATTCGCTGAATGTACTGTACGCCATGCTCGATCGCCGCATGCCTTCGTCGGATTTTTCGGCGACCGTAAGGAAGCAGGGTTAAGGCGGTTTTAACCACTGGGATCACGCTGAGAAAAAGGCCCGGTCGTCGCGGACGACCGGGCAGTCGTAAGGGAGGGAACGCTACTGGATCACTTCGCCGTGCAGGTTGATGTCGAGCCCTTCGATCTCGACCTCGTTGCTGACGCGCACGCCGATGATGAGGTCGATGACTTTGAGGATGAGGAACGAGGCGACGCCGCTCCACACGATGGTGGCGATGATGCCGTAGATCTGCGTGAAGACCTGCCCCGGGTTCCCCTCAAGCAGTCCGGGCGTGCCCCCGATAGCCTCCACCGCGAAGACGCCCGTCAAAATAGCGCCGACGATGCCGCCGACGGCATGCACGCCGAACACGTCGAGCGAATCGTCGTAACCGAGCGCCGGCTTGACCCAGACGGACGCCCACAGGCAGACGAGGCCGGCGGCGATGCCGATCACCAGAGCGCCCATCGGGCCGACGAAGCCGGATGCGGGGGTGATCGCCACGAGGCCGGCAACGGCGCCGGTGACAATGCCAAGCACGCTCGGCTTGCCTCGTGCCGTCCATTCGCCGAACATCCACGACAGCGCCGCCGCGGCGGTCGCGATCTGGGTGACGACCATCGCCATGCCCGCCGCGCCGTCGGCCGCTACCGCCGATCCGGCGTTGAAGCCGAACCATCCGACCCACAGCAGCGAGGCGCCGATCACGCTGTAGACCAGGTTGGCCGGAGCCATGTTCTCCGTGCCGTAGCCGTGCCGTTTGCCCAGCACCAGCGCGCAGACGAGGCCGGCAATGCCGGCATTGATGTGAACGACGGTGCCGCCGGCGAAGTCGAGCACGCCGGCATCGGCGAGGAACCCGCCGCCCCATACCCAGTGGGTGACCGGCGAATAAACGATGAGGCTCCACAGCACCATGAACCAGATCATCGCCGAGAACTTCATTCGATCGGCGAACGCGCCCACGATGAGCGCCGGTGTGATGATAGCAAAGGTCAGCTGGAACGTGAGAAAGACGGTTTCCGGGATGGTGCCGGTCAGAGAGTCGGTCCCGATCCCTGCCAGGAACATCTTGGAAAGCCCGCCGACCCACTGGTTCAGCCCGCCGCCGTCGGTAAAGGCGAGCGAATAGCCGGCGACCATCCATACGATCGTCATGAGGCAGGTGATCGTGAAGCACTGCATGACCGTGGCAAGAATGTTCTTCTTGCGAACCATGCCGCTGTAGAAAAGGGCGAGCCCCGGGATCGTCATCAGCAGCACGAGCGCGGTCGAGGTCAGCATCCAGGCGGTATCGCCGCTATCGAGCGCCGCGGCATCCGCGACCATCTCGGCCATTTCGGTGGTTTCGGTGGCCGGCTCGGAAGCCTCCTGGGCAAAGGCCGGCGCGAGCATCGCGGCGACGAGGCCAACCGCGACAATCAGACTAGCTGCGAAGCAGCGCATCGCATTCTCCATCGTTGTTTCCCGCAGAGAGGGAGAGCCAGCATCGCGGCGCTCGAGTCAGAGCGATACAAAGTGCGTGCCAACCGCACCGCCGCCGGGAGGCCGGAGAGAACCACCCCCTTCTGCGCAAATTTTCATCAAGTTGCGTGAGCCGAGTGCTTGCTGCCTAAGGATTAGGCATCAAAGCGCGTCGGTATCTGTCTCACCCGTCCGGATACGGAGCGCGCTGGCCAGATCGAGCACGAAAATCTTGCCGTCGCCGATCTGGCCGGTTTTGGCGGCATCGGCGATGGCCTCGGCGGCGCGCTCCGCTTCCGACGACGCGATCGCCACCTCGATCTTCAGCTTCGGCAGGAAACTGACCTGATATTCGGCCCCGCGGTAGATCTCCGTGTGGCCCTTCTGCCGGCCAAATCCCTTGACCTCGGTGACAGTGAGGCCCTGGACGCCGATGCCGGTGAGCGCGTCACGCACGGCATCGAGCTTGAAGGGCTTGATGATTGCGATGATGAGTTTCATTGGGTGTTGCTCCATGGCTCGACCGGCGGGCCGGCCGCGACCGGCAGCTGCCGAACGCAGCCGCTCGCGAACAACACGTTCAAATGTTGTGCCAAGTCGCCGCGCGCCTAGGCGCCCGCGGTGCAGGTTCCCTTGAGCGGACGCACGTCAGCGCTGTTCGCCGGGCCAGACCCGGATCAGGCCTTCCTGGGCGACGGAGGCCACGAGCACTCCCTCGCGGCTGAAGATGGCGCCGCGCGAAAGGCCGCGCGAGCCCGAGGCGGAGGGACTGTCCTGCGCGTAGAGCAGCCATTCGTCGGCGCGGAACGGGCGATGAAACCAAAGCGCATGGTCGAGGCTGGCCACCTGCAGGTCCCGGTCGAAGAGCGAACGGCCGTGCGGGTAGAGCGAGGTGTCGAGCAGCATCATGTCCGAAGCATAGGCAAGCACGCATTTGTGAATCGCCGCGTCGTCGGGCAGCGCCCCCGTCGCGCGAAACCACACGTTCTGTACGGGCTCAAGCTTCTGACGGCCCATGTAGTGGGCAAGGCTCACCGGCCTGATCTCGATCGGCCGCTCGCGGCGCCAGTAGCGCTTGATGGGCTCTTTGGCGTGCTCCATGAACTGGCGCTTCAGCTCGTCCTCGGAGATCAGCTCCTCCGGAGGCGGGACCTGGGGAGCATCCGTCTGGTGGTCGAGGCCCTGTTCCTCGACTTGAAACGACGCCGACATGGAGAAGATCGCGTGGCCATGCTGGATGGCGACCACGCGGCGCGTCACGAAGCTCTTGCCGTCACGAATGCGATCGACCTCGTAGATGATCGGCACGGCTGGGTCGCCGGGACGCATGAAATAGGCATGCAGGGAATGCGCCTTGCGGTCCGGTTCGACGGTTCGCGAAGCGGCGACGAGCGCCTGGCCGATCACTTGGCCGCCGAACACCCGCTGCCAGCCGTCCTCGGGGCTGCGACCGCGGAACAGGTTGTGCTCGAGCGGCTCCAGGTCGAGGATGCGCAGCAGGTTCTCGATGGCGGCCGACATGGGCGTTCTTTCCAAGCTCCGGCTGGAGGGGCGGCGGAAAGTCGTCAGAGCCGGCAGGGAAGTCAAGCAGAGAGGAGCGATGGCGACCAAGCGAAACGGGCCCGACGTCCTGATCGCCGGCGGTGGCTCGGCGGGCCTGGTGGCGGCCCTCGCGATCGCCAAGAGCGCCCCCGGCCTCCAGGTGGAGGTGATCGACGCAAATCCGCGCGACGCCGTACGCGCAGACGAGCGTGCCTCGGCCGTCGCCGCGGCGGCGCGGCGCATGCTTGAACGGCTCGACGTATGGACCAGGCTGGAAGCCGAGGCGGAGCCGATCCGCTCAATGGAGATCACCGACAGCCGCACCGGCGATATTGTGCGGCCGGTCTTCCTCACCTTCGATGCGAACGTGGCCGAGGGCGATCCCTTCGCGCACATGGTGCCGAACGGGCCGCTGATGGCGGCGCTCCGCGACGCGGTCGATGCGGCGGGAATCGTGCTCACGGCGCCGGATGCCGTGGAGCGGTTCGCGGCCGACGACGCCCAAATGGAGGTGGGGCTCGCCTCGGGAAAGGAGCGGCGCGCCGCGCTCCTTGTAGCAGCGGACGGCATACGATCGCGGCTGAGAGCGCTCGCCGGCATCAAGACCGTCACGTGGAGCTATCCGCAGTCCGCGATCGTGGCGAATGTCCGCCACGAGCGGACGCATGGCGGCGTGGCTGTCGAACACTTCCTCCCCGGCGGGCCCTTTGCCATCCTGCCGCTCAAGGGGAACCGCTCCTCGCTCGTCTGGACGGAGCGGAGCGAGGAGGCGGCAAGGCTGGTGCAAGGCGACGATTTTACCTTCCTCGCCGAGCTGGAGCGGCGCTTCGGGCATCGTCTTGGCGAAATCGCCCTCGACGGGCCGCGACGCTCCCATCCGCTCGGCCTGACATTGGCGCGCGACTTCGTGCGGCCTCGTTTCGCGCTGCTCGGCGACGCGGCCCACGGCATCCATCCGATCGCCGGACAGGGACTCAACCTCGGCTTTCGCGACGCAGCCGCGCTAGCCGAATCAATCGTCGACGCATACCGGCTCGGCCTCGATATCGGATCGCTCGAGGTGCTGAGACGCTACGAGCGATGGCGGCGCTTCGACACTTGGCAGATGGGCGTCATGACCGACGCGCTGAACCGCCTGTTCTCCAACGACCTCACGCCGCTCCGCGTGCTGCGCGACGTGGGCCTTGGCATCGTCGACCGGATGCCACGATTGAAGGCCTTCTTCATCGACGAGGCGGCGGGGCACGGCGGCGAGCTGCCCAAGCTCCTGAGAGGTGAGGCGCTTTAGCCTTCGGTGCCGTCACCTACGAGGTCGTAGCCTACTGCCCAAGCAGCGACCCCGCTCCGTGCTCTGCAAGCGCGGCGAGTTGAGCGTCGCGGCTGAGCAAAGGCTTCGCCAGCTCCGCCACCCAAAGACCCAGCAATTCGCGGTCCCGCTTCTCCGAGATGGAGGCGTCCAGAATACCCCGGAGGATCGCCGCAAACTGCGGATCGGCCTTGGCGTGATTCAACACTGCGTAGCCGGCTAGTACCGCGCGTCTACGATTCTTCGTTACTTTCGGCATCCCGCTTTCCAGGGCGAACCATTGGCTGGTCGGTTGCCTTCCACGATCCTTTGCCCGATCCCGGTCAGGGATACGGCCACGGGATCGTCGGCGGCGCGCTAGGCTACCTCGCCACGCTGACGGAGCTCGAGACGAATCTCCGGCCTGTTCTGGTTTGGAGCGGGCGCGGACTGGGCCTCCCCAAGGCCGAACAACGCTCGGTCTCGCTTTGACAAGACCGATCCGTCCAGAATGCTCCGGAAGATCGCCGCAAAGTGTGGATCGGTCTTAGCGTGAGCCAGTACCGCCGTTCCGGCAAGTTCCGCCCGCTTCCGATCGTCCCTCCGCTTCTGCAGCGCCTCCCGCCGGTCGAGCTCTGCCAGTTGCTCTTCCAGCCGTTTCCTTCTTTCAAGAAGCCTCTGTCGTGCATCACTCATCTTTGGCCAAACTCCACGCACTCATTGGAGGGCCAGCGGGCCTCAGGCTCGCCCATCGCGGACAGAGTAACCCACGACCGATATGCCTGCCACTGCTTTGAACTGGTCGGCGTTAACGACGACGCCTGAGCGTCAGGAGAACGCTCTATTCCTCCAGCCGCCGTGCTTCTTCCTCGAGCAGGATGGGAATGCCGTCGCGGATCGGGAAGGCAAGCTTCGCGGCGTGGCTGATCAGCTCCTGCCGCTCGCGGTCGTATTCGAGCGTCGTCTTGGAGATCGGGCAGACGAGTATCTCCAGGAGCTTCGGGTCGACCGACCGGCTGTTCTCGGTTTCGCGGTCCGGCATGCGGGCTCCTCCATGTTTCAGTGCAGCGGCGCGGCTGTAGCATTCGCTTCGGCGAGCGCCATTTGAGCGATCGCGATCAGAGTCTCGGCGCGGGCCGCGTGGTCGGCGCACTCCAAGAGCGCTTGCTTCTCGGGTGGGCCCCAGGGGCTCATCATCGAGAGCGCCGTGACCAGGCCGGCCGTCGACGCCTGGTTGACGCTCTCCCAGTCCGCTTCGAGATTGTTCGCCTCAAGATAATCGCGCAGCGTCCTGATCAACGTTGCCCGGTCGACGCTGTCCTCGCCGCTGCGTGGCTCCGTCAAGTCGGAGAATCCGTCGACGGAAATGCGGCACTGACGATAGGCGGTGACGGTGGAGAGCTCTTCGATGACGCGGAAACGGCTGACGCCGGACAGCGTGATCAAGTAGCGGCCGTCGCCCGTCTCGGCGAGCTGGGTGACGCGCCCGATGCACCCGATCTCGCAAAGCGGCGGACGGTCGTCGTCGGCCGACGCATGGAGAGCCGGCTGGATCATGCCGATCAGCCGGTCGCTGGCCAGCGCAGCATCGACCATCGCGAGATAGCGCGGCTCGAAGATGTTGAGAGGAAGCTGTCCGCTCGGCAGGAGCAAGGCGCCGGGCAGGGGAAAGACAGGAACTTGCCGCGGCAAGTCTGTCGCCGTCTCATAGCGCTTGTTTCCGGCCGTCACGGCCATTTGCCGAGTCCTCCTTGCGACGCAGCGAACCGGTCAGGAGAAAAGCAGGGACGACAGGCGCTGGCGCCCGCCGACGGTCGCCGGATCCTTTGGACCCCAGGCCTCGAAGAACTGAACGAGCTGCTTGCGCGCCGCCTCATCGTTCCAGCCGCGGTTTCGCCGCACGATCTCCAGAAGCTGATCCACGGCGGCCGAGCGTTCGCCGCGTCCATTGAGCGCGAGCGCGAGATCGAAGCGCGTCTGATGGTCATTGGGCTCCGACTCCAGCCGGCGCTCCAGATCGGAGGGCTGGCCGAGCTGTTCGGCCTGGGAGGCGAGCTCCAGCGCAGCTCTTGCCCCGGCGATGGCCGGATCCTGCTCCTGCGCGGGCGTGAGCCCGGCGAAGAGACCGCGCGCCTGCGCCAGCTCGCCGAGCGCTACGAAGCAACGCACCAAGCCGCCAAGCGCCTTCATGTTGTCCGGATCGGCCTGCAGGACGCCGCTATAGAGAGCGGCCGCGCCGGAAGGGTCATTGCCGGCCAACGCCTCATCTGCTGCTTCGAGCGCCTGGTCGGCCTGGCTCGGCCCGACAGGCCCGGCGACGCGTTCGATAAATGCCAGCACCTGGCTCTCCGGTAGCGCGCCAACGAAACCGTCGAGCGGCTGGCCGTTCTTGAAGGCGATGACCGCGGGGATCGACTGGATACCGAGCTGTCCGGGAATCTGCGGATGGTCGTCGATGTTCATCTTGACCAGCCGCACCTTCCCGTTGGCCTTGCCGACCGCACGCTCCAGAACCGGGGTAAGGTCGCGGCAGGGCCCGCACCACGGAGCCCAGAAATCGACCAGGACCGGGACCTCGCGCGAGGCCTCCAGCACGTCGGCGCGGAAATTCTGGGTGGTGGTTTCCTTGATGAGGTCGGCCTGCCCCGCCGTCGGCGCGGCCCCGCCCCCGTCCTGCCCGAAGATGAGTGTTTCGCCGCTCATGCAAGCTCCCATTCGTAGTCGGCTTTATGTGGCGAGTGCTTCCCGCGATTCCAACACGGAATCGTCGCGCGCGGCGCTTGCTAGGGCGATCACCTTCGGCTCGTGCCCGGTGTGGCGAAGAAAGGCGAGAAGGTCGTCGCGGTCGATCGTCGTGGTCGCGGCGTTGTCGAGCGGGTGGAAGTTGAGCCGCTCGTGTCGCATCAGCGCGCAATCGAGGATAATTGTGACGCGACCGGCGCTATCGTTGATCGCCCCGAAAGGCGTCACGGCGCCGGGAACGACGCCGAGCAGCTCGACAAGCAATTCCGGCCGCCCGAACGACAGGCGCGCGCTGCCGATGCGCTTGTGCAGCGACTTCATGTCGATCTCCGCGTCCTCCGCGGCGACGATGAGGAATATCCGGTCCTTCTTGTCTTTCAGGAAGAGGTTCTTGGTGTGGCCGCCGGCGATGTTGCCGCGCAGGGCCCGGCTCTGCTCGACGGTGAACAGCGGAGGGTGCTCCACCGTCTCGGTGACGATCCCAAGCCGTTCCAGGCAGGTGGCGAGGTCGGCGCGGCTGGCGGGCATTGATCCTCCTGGAACCTTGCCAGACACCGGTCGGCTTAGCGGTTCGCAGTCGCCCCGACAACTGCGGCTTGGGCCCCCAACTTGTTGCAATCCCGGGGGCCATGGGTCATATACGGGCCGCGCCGGGCAACCCTCCCGAGACGCGCGTATATGCGGGTGTAGCTCAGGGGTAGAGCACAACCTTGCCAAGGTTGGGGTCGTGGGTTCGAATCCCATCGCCCGCTCCAAATCTCGAGTGTCCGGCCCGGACACATAGGTGACGGACCGTTCCCAAGACATGGGTTGACACTTTAGCTCCGAGGGCGCGCACCCGTCGGCATCGGTGGCTGTCCACCGGCTGCCGCGCATCTGGCGGATTAGCGACGTGCGCGTAGCGCGACGGACTCGAAGATCCAACGCGACAGGGCGCCGATGGCGAGCAAGGCGACGGGCGGTGTCGCGACGATGATGGCGAACAGGCCGAGCTGGACATTGATCGGGCTGTGCGGCTGAAAAGCGGTCAGCGCGACGGCGGCGGTGATCAGCCAGAAGGCCACCCACACGGCGGAGATCGCCATCCATACCCGCAGCATCGATTGACGCGCCTCGAATACGGCGATCTGTGCCCGTTCGTTCATGTCCCAGCCCTCGGTGTTGTCGGCGAGACCTAGGCGAACGCTGTTTCGGCCGAATGTCTCGGGTGCTCTAATCCGGTTGCGCCACGCTCCAATCAGGTAGGCCGCACGAAACAGGTATGTAATACTGACCTAATTGGCGCTGCCTCCTCACTGGGCCAAACGATGAGCCTCCCTTCGGTTCCCGCGGGAACCGACAAGGCGCTGGGCTGTTGACGGGCGCTTATTCCGGAGGATGAACCATGCTTAGAGGCGGTCTGCTTTGGCTCATCGGGATTCCGCTCCCGATCATCCTGC
>CAZARE010000319.1:0-25979 GCA_964487455.1 uncultured Propylenella sp. | reverse complement strand
GATGGTGCTGTGGCCGAGCGAGCCAAGTCAGCGGTCGCCACCCTGCTGCGACTCAGGCTTTCCAAGTACAATGCCGGGCCCGACCGCTCCCCCGACGAGATGCGGTTGCGCGGCGGAAGCCGGCGTGTCTTGGTCCTCGATCAGGTGTACGGGGATGCGTCGATCGCCGGCGCTCTGGCCGACGAGGGGGCGTTCCGCGACATGCTCGCGGCGGCGGCGGCAGAGAATCCGAACGCCGAGATCGTCGTCAAACAGCACCCCGACGTGGTATCGGGGCGGCGGCGCGGATACTTGACCGGGGTGTCCTCCGGCGACCGTCTGAGTATCGTCGCCGATCCCGTCAATCCGTGGTCGCTGCTCGACGCGGTGGACGCCGTTTACACGGTTTCTTCGGGGATGGGCTTTGAGGCGGCACTCGCCGGAAAGCGCGTGGTCACGTTCGGTTCGCCCTTCTACGCCGGTTGGGGGTTCACCGACGATCGCCGCCTCGCTGTCGGCCGACAGCGCTCGGCGACGCCCTTGGAGCTCTTCGCTGCCTACTTTCTGCGCTACGCGCACTATTTCGACGCCTACTCGCGCCACGAGATCGTCTTTGAGGAGGCGGCCGCGCAGCTGGCTTGGATGCGCGACCGCTTTGTGGAGCAGGCGCGCCCGGCCGTCTGCTACCGGATTTCGCGATGGAAACGGCATTCGCTCGACCGCATGCTCGAGGGGCCGGCCGGCGCTCCGGCATATGTGGGAGAAATCTCCGCCGCGCTCGATGCCGCGAGGCGGCGAGGGGGGCGAATCGTGGCCTGGGCATCGCGCGACAACGCGCGGCTTGAGGGCGCCTGCGCGGAGGCCGGAATTGCGCTGGAGCAGGTAGAGGACGGCTTTATCCGCTCGGCGGGGCTTGGCGCCACCTTCGTGCTTCCCATGTCGCTGGTCTTCGACAGCCGCGGCATCTTCTACGATTCGAGGCGGCCGAGCGATCTGGAGGTCATGTTGGAGGAGGCCGAGTTCCCGGCGGATCTCCTTGAGCGGGCGCACAGGCTGCGCGAGCGCTTGGTCGCGGTTGGCACAACCAAGTACAACGTCGCGCTGAGCGGCAACGTCCATGTGGAGAGCGGCGGACGGCCGCTCGTCCTTGTCCCGGGGCAGGTCGAAGACGACGCGTCGATCCAGCGGGGCTCGCCCGCGCTGAAGCATAATATCGAGCTCCTGGAGGCGGTTCGTCGTCGCCACCCGGACGCCTTCGTGCTCTACAAGCCGCACCCCGACGTCGAGGCCGGGATTCGGCGCGGCCGCGTGCCGGCGCGGCGAGCGGCTGCGTTCGCTGACCGGATCGTCACCAACGCGCCCATCCTGACGCTGATCGGCATTGCGGACCGGGTGGAGACGATGACGTCGCTGGCCGGGTTCGAGGCGCTCATCCGCGGCAAGCCCGTCACCACCCATGGCCAGCCCTTCTATGCCGGCTGGGGGCTGACGGAGGACCTCTATCCGGTGGGGCGCCGGACCCGCCGGCGCTCGCTCGACGAGCTGGTGGCGGCGGCTCTGATCCTCTACCCGCGCTATCTCGACCCGGTCAGCGGGCTTGTCTGCGGGCCTGAGCTCCTCATCGAGCGTCTTGCCGCCGAGGGCGGGCGACGGCGCACGCGGGTGGAGCGGATGATCCGGCTTGCGCAGATCTCCACTGCGCGGGCGCTGCACATAGGCCATGCGGTGCGCAGGTTGGCGCGCCGGGGGACATGAGGTGCGCAGGTGGGCGCGCACATGGGGCATGCGGCGCACAGGTGGGCGCGCCGGGGGGCATGAGAAAATCAGGGTTGCGGCCGATCCCTCGCTGGGGCAGAAGCATCGCGTGCGTACGGGTAGCCCGCGAAGTGTCCTCGCAGACTGATCCTTATGAATTTCCATGACAAGGGCGGGGCGGACGGGCGGGAAGCGGGTTGGTCCGTCGCGTACCGGCCCGCGCCGCGCGACATGCACGCGTCGGCAAGCGCCCGGAGCCCCATATTCGCAAGGCTCGGCGCCCCCATATTCGGCTCGCGGCTCGTTTTTCCGCGCCGGTTCGACCGGGCGGTCGCGCAGCTCCTGGATGACGCGACGGCGACCAACGTGCCTTCCGAGCACGCGGTTTGGTATTTCGGAGCATCGCTGCAGCTCGAGGTCGACCCGGCAAGCTTGACGCGCCGCCTCAGCGACTATGTCGTCGACCACCGCGGCACCAGGTGGACGGGCACTTCATTCCTGGATGCCGCTGATTGGAGCGCCGTGCTTTCTCCGATCGACCGATCTCCGATCCACCGCGAAATGTGCGAACTGGTCGCGGCCGGCTCTGATTATCGCGACACTCGCGCGTACCGCAATCTCGTTTATGCGATCGAGCTGGGCCGCCCCGGAAGCCGCAACGGTGTGCCGATCACCAGCGCAAAGGAGGTTGAGGCCTATTTCGACTACTGCCGGGACCTCATCGAAAGCGCCCGCATGCGTGGCGTCGTTCGTCGTCGGGCCTCAGGCGCTTTCCACCGGCTACGGGTCAAGCACCGAAAGGTTCGATCCCCAGCCTTCGACTCTCGCGAGCGCGATATTGGCGTGGCGATCACAGCCGACGGCGAAATAGTCCGCCATCTTGGCGGTAAGCATCGAACGGCCATCGCCCAGGCTTTGAAGCTGCCGTGGCTCCCTGTGGAAATCAGGTTGGTGCATGCGAGGTGGATTGCAGAGCAAATGAAGCGAACCGGCAGGCCGGCGCATTCGGCTCTTAAGCGCGGCGTACGTGAATTGCGCACCGTCGCCACAGGCACGGCGGGGCATCCGGCTAGCTAAGAGATATCAGCCGCAAGGATGTCGCGCCACATGCGAGCGGCTCGATCGAGCGGGTTCGCGGCAGTGATATGTGCGCGAGTCGCGTCGGCCCTCCGCCGCAAGGCTTCCGGGTCGGCAAGGCCAGCTGCAATCCGATCTGTCCAATTGTCGGGGCCACCCTCCACGAAAATCTGCAACAGGTCGGGCTCCGCCGCCTCCCGTAGCGCCGGATTGGGCGACATCAGCGAGGCTGCTCCCACCAGAGCATGCTCGTAGAGTTTGTTGGCGGAACGGGCCCGGTTGAACGCCGTTTCGGCGAGGGGGTAGAGCGCCATGTGGAAGCGCATCCGCGGCAGGGAGAGCTTGTACCGCCACCACGACATCGGCGGGCGAACGTCGACCTGCGCGTGATCTGCGAGAGGGGCCGCGGCTCGGCCAGGCGAGAAGAGAGTGAGCCTTGTCCGAGAGTGCGCCTTGAGCACATCGGCAATGACGGGGGCGAAAGCAGCGAGATCGGCGAGGTGGGAACCGGTGCCGAGATGCACGATCCTGATGACGCTTGACCGTTCGAAATGGTCGGAGGACGCTGGGTGCAAATGCCATGCGGGGGGCATAATGCGGGCCTTGGAGCCGTAAGCGGCGGCGAGAACCGCCCCCGGGACGATGACAATGTCCGCAGCTTTACAGAGCGCGGGCCACGGGCCTTTCGCGAATTCCGCGAGTTTTTCACGATAGCGCGCTGGCAGGTGCGGATCCTCGGCTCCTGCCGCGAAATCGTCATCGGCGATGTAGACGATCTGGCGGACGCACATGCGAGTCAGCAGATCGATGTCGTCCTCGCGCCCGTAGCGCACGATCACGCCAGTGCAGCCAACGGTATAGACATTCGGCGCCGGGAAGCGGATGCGAGGAACGCGCGCACCGCCGAGGTGGGCGCGGCCCAATGCCCGTAAAGGATTGAGAAAGTAGAGGTCGGCTGTTGGCAGCCGGTGGAGATATTCACGCATGCGGTTCAGCGCGGGACGCATTATCCGTCCTTCATAACCGAAGCAGCCCTCCGGCGAAAACCAATCGGACCGCGTTAGTTGCCGCCCGGGGAGACGAGCGTTTCATACCACGCGGGTTTTCATCTATCGTGGGGGCGAGATCGGCTGCGAGGTCTATGAATCGCACTGGGCCCGCTGTCGGAAAGGCGAGGAAGGAAACGAAATTGCGAAAGATCGACGTGTTCACCCATATCTGGCCGCAGCCCTATTTCAATGCCTTGCAAAAGGTGATCGGGCCGATGTCGAACATGCCCAAGCGTGTGTCTGCAATCCCGATGATCACAGACATGGACCGCCGATTCCAGGTGATGGACATGTTCGGACCGGACTACTGCCAGATTCTTTCAATCGCCGCTCCGCCGTTGGAGGAGCATGCCACGCCCGAACAGGCGCTTGAGCTTTCCAGGATCGCATCCGATGCGATGGCCGAAATCTGCCAGAAATACCCGGACCGGTTTCCTGGATTCATTGCGTCGGCGCCGATTTCCAGCACCGACAAATGCCTTGGGGAATGCCGGCGCGCGGTCGAGGAACTCGGCGCTCGCGGCTTGCAGGTCTATACCAATGTCAACGACAGGCCGCTTGACTTGCCGGAGTTCGCGCCGTTCTGGGACTATGCGGCCGAGGCGGACGTGCCCGTGTTCCTGCACCCGCACCGCACGGCCGACTTCCCGGACTATCTGTCCGAGAAGAAATCCGAGTACGAGATCTGGTGGACCTTCGGTTGGCCGTACGAGACCTCGGTCACGATGGCGCGGCTTGTCTTCTCGAAGACCTTTGACAGGCTTCCCAATCTGAAGGTCGTGACGCATCACGCTGGCGGGATGGTGCCGTTCTTCGAGGGCCGGGTCGGCCCCGGATGGAGCCAGCTCGGCAAGCGCACGTCGCATGCGGACTACACGACCCTGCTGAGCGAGCTGAAGAAGCCGCACCTCGATTACTTCAAAGGCTTCTACGCGGACACCGCCACATTCGGCTCGCGCCGCGCGATCGAGCATGCAATCGACTTCTTCGGACTCCAGCATATTGTCTTCGCGTCCGATGCTCCTTTCGATCCGGAGGGCGGTCCCATGTACATCCGAGAGACGATAAAGATCCTCGATGGACCCCATTTCACCGACGCTCAACGGCAGGCGATCTACGAAGACAACCCCCGGCGGCTTCTCAAGCTGGCGAAGTAGGGGACGGAGCATGGATAAAGCCGTCGATGACTGGTCCACGGCGGAGCGACTTCTTGAGCGCATGAAGGCGCTCGGTGTGGACTACGTTTTCGGCAATGCCGGAACCGATTTTCCGGCGGTCATCGAGGCTTTTGCGCGGAGGGCAAAGTCGGGGCTGGACCTGCCGGAGCCTGTGCTCGCCGCGCACGAGACCGTCGCCGTCGGCATGGCGCATGGCTACTGGCTCGCCACAGGTCGGGCGCAGTGCGCCATGGTCCACGTGAATGTAGGCCTGGCCAATTCGATCATGGGCCTTCTTAACGCTGCGGCCGACAACGTTCCGCTCCTGATGTGCTCCGGACGAACTCCGATAACGGAGCGAGGTCGCCTCGGCAGCCGTTCGCGGCCAATCCATTGGGGCCAGGAAATGCGCGACCAAGCGGCGATGGTGCGCGAAGCGGTCAAATGGGACTACGAGCTGCGATACCCCGAGCAGGCGGTGCTCATCGTGGAACGCGCGCTGGCGGTTGCCGAGAGTGATCCCGCCGGGCCGGTCTACCTCAGCCTGCCGCGCGAGGTTCTAGCAGAGACTGCCCCCCGTGTGCCCCCTTTGGAGACGCGGCAGGAGCGAACAAGAGCCGGGTTCCCGAGGCCCGAGGACGTCGCCAAGGCGGCCGATTTCATCCGCAAGGCCGCGCATCCCGTCATCGTCGCGCAGCGTCCTCCCGAGCGTGGAGGCTGGAAGGCCCTGGAGGCACTGGCGGACCGGCTTGCGATTCCAGTAGTGGAGTTCTGGGCAACGCGGAACGTCCTCAGTTCGGAGCATCCGATGCACGCCGGCGGCGATGTGTCCGCCTGGCTTGCCGACGCGGATGTGATCATCACGGTGGAGGCGATGGTTCCCTGGCTGATCGATCCCAAGAATGCCGGCTGGAACGCCAAGATCGTTGCCGTTGGTGCCGATCCATTGTTTCAGAGGGTGCCGGTGCGCAGTTTCCCGATCGATGTTGCGCTCGCCAGCGACCCGACATTGGCGCTGACGGCTCTCCACGAGAGCCTTACAGAGCTGACGGCGGAACAGGAGGAAGCCGTAGTGCGCCGCAGGGCAGCGGTGACACGACTCAACCGCGAGCGCCGCGAGACGGCGCGCCGGCAGGCTGAACGCGGCTCCGGCGCGCCGATGAGTGCGGCCTACGTGAGCCATTGTCTGTCCGAGGCGAGAAGCGAATCTGCAGCTGTGTTCAACGAGCTCGGCTGCGACCCATCGGTGATGCGCTTTACCGAGCCGAATACCTACTTCTCTGCGGCGCCGTCCGGTGGGCTCGGTTGGGCGCTCCCGGCCGCGCTAGGGTTCCAACTCGCCGATAGAGAGCGGCTGGTCATCGCCTGCATTGGTGACGGCTCCTACATCTTTGCCAATCCCACGGCCTGCCATCTTGCTGCGGCGGCGCAGAAGCTGCCGGTGCTGATCGTCGTTTTCAACAACGGAGTCTGGCAGGCGGTCCGCCGCGCCACCCTCGCCATGTACCCGGACGGCGAAGCTGCTAAATCAAACGCCATGCCGTTCACGCAATTGTCGCCGTCGCCCGACTATGCGGCGATCTCGAGGGCCCATGGCTGCTTCGGCGAAAGGGTGGAAGACGGTGCCGCTCTACCTAGTGCCATCGCCCGCGCGCTCAGAACGGTGCGCGAAAAACGGCTGCCGGCGCTGCTAGACGTTTACGTCTCGCCTACCTGAGGTTTGGCGCGCGAATCGGAGCCGATGGCGTGAGCGGAAGGCTGCGGCCGGCTCGCCATAACTTCGCGCGTAATCAAAAGTCCTCCAAGCACCGCCCCGGCAATGTCCGTCCACATCGCTCCTTCGAACGCGCCGGCAGGCACCAGCGCAAGCAGGCCCGCGGCGGCCAAGAAGGCCCGCATCGGCAGAGACACGACGCGCATGAAGTAGCCCGCGAGCGCGATGGAGACGAGCCAGACGCCCATGGTGGCGGTGATCACCGCAACTGCAACCGCCTCGGGCTCTCCGATCAGCAGCAGGCTCGGCGAGGCGACGAAGAGAAGCGGCACGATGTAGGCCGACCAGCCGAAACGCATCGCAGCGAAACCGGTCCGCATCGGGCTTGCGCCCGCGATGCCGGCCGCTGCGAACGCAGCGATGGCCACAGGCGGCGTGATCATCGACATCATGCCGAAATACATGACGTAGAGGTGCGCCGCCATCGGATCAATGCCGACCTCGACAAGCGCTGGCGCTACGAGGGCCGCGAGAAGAACATAGACCCCAAGGGTCGGCAGGCCCATGCCGAGGACGATGCATACCAAGGCTGCAAGGAGGAGCAGCACGATGGCGTTTCCAGCGCCGATCTGCACAAGGCTGTAGGTCAGATTGAAGCTGAGCCCGGTCACATTGAGCACGCCGATTACCATGCCGGCCGCCGCTGAAATTAGGATGATTTCGACAACCGTCTTGCCGGTCCGCGCGAACGCACCGAGTAAACCGGCGAGCTTCGGACGAACGCCCTGATAACCGAAGAGAACCCCCGTTACGACGACGGTACCGGCGGCGGCAAGCGCAGCGCGCTCGGGTTGCCAATGCAGAGTGAAGAGCGCGTAAAGCAGAACGCAGAAGGCAAGAAAATAGTGCATGCCGCCGAGCACGCTACGGCGCTGGGGGATCTCTGAAGCGGGAACCGCGGAGATGCCCATCTTTCCAGCCTCAAGGTCGGCTTGGATGAAGAGGGCGACGTAGTAGAGCAGGCCCGGGACGAGCGCAGCCAGCACCACGTCAGAATAGGGAACCTGCAGGAACTCAGCCATCAGAAAGGCGGCTGCGCCCATCACGGGCGGCATCAGCTGGCCGCCGGTGGAGGCAACGGCCTCGATCGCCGCGGCCTTGTGCGCCGGATAACCGTTGCGCTTAATCATCGGGATGGTGACGACGCCGGTTGCTGCGACATTCGCCACGGCAGAACCCGACACCGATCCGAACAGCGCGGATGCCACCACCGCGATCTTCATGGAACCCCCGCGATAGCGGCCCATGGAGACGAGCGCCGCATCGGTGAAGAACTTCGATCCGCCGGTCGAGGAGAGAAGATTCCCGAAGAAGATGAAGGCAACGACGATCGTGGTCGCCACGGCCATGGGGATTCCGAGGATACCGTTAATGTCAAAGGCGAGGTAGCCGGCGAGCTTCTGCCAGTCCTGTGCCTTGCTCGAAAGGCGGCCGGGAAGAATGTCGCCGAACAGCGCGTACAGGATGAAGCTGACGACGATGACCACAAGCGCCCAGCCCGTTGCACGCCTTAGCGCTTCAAGCACGAGGACGACGATGATTGCTCCGGGAATATAGGCCTCAGGCGGGCGGAAGAATATCTGGTTCACGATGTGGGGATAGCGAACCGCCACATATCCGGCCGCAATCAAACCAAGCGCCGCCGCCGCGACATCGTACCAGGGGATGTGGTCGCGCGGGCTGCCGCGTCGCGCAGGAAGGGTCAAGTAGGCAATCGGCAGCGCTAGCGCCAGAGCGGCGGCTATGAACTGCTGCGGGTAGAGAGACCAGTACAGATGGCGCGGAATGCCAAGCGACCAGAAAGCCACACCGAAGGTAAGCAGGGCGGCAAGACAATAGACCACCTTGCCCCAGAAAGAGCGGGAGAGCGCTCCGTTGCGAGGCTCCCCCAACTCCACGTCGTTCACCGACCGCTACTCGTTCCAGAGGCCGATCTCTCTAAAGTATTCGATCGCGCCCGGATGATATTCGCCCGGCGAAGTGTCGCCGACCATATCTTCGTCAGGATTGAACGCGTTGAACGGGGGGAAGGTGGCCGCAAGGCCTTCCTTGCTGTCGTGAATGACCTTTGCCATCTGGTGGACCAACTCGTCGGGAATGTCCGCATTGGTGAACACGATTTGCGGATAGGCGACGAACCATCCCTCCTCGAGAACGCCGGGGGCTGCCGGGCTCGGGCCCATCTTCACTAGGTAGCCGACCGGCCAGTGCTCCTTGATGGCGGCCTCATTCTCCGGCGTGTTCTCGATCGGAAGCGCCCGTAACCCGCCGACGGCTGCGTCGGCCTCGCGCACCTTGCCGGCGCCGTGGGCGAAAATGAAACCGACCGACTCGCCGGCCATGAAGGCGTCCGCCCCGGCGACGACGCTTGGCACCTGCACTGGCTGCATGTCGTCCCGGGTGAGCCCCGCGGTTGCATAGATCGCGTCGAGCTGCGGCAGGATGGTGTTCTGGGCTGTATAGCCGTCGACCATAGGCTTACCCTCGAGGTCGGCGACTGACATGATGTCGGAATCCGCGCGGACGAAGATTGCCTCTCTGAGTGGCATGATCATCGTCACCACGCGGAGATTCGGGTTCGGTTGACCGTCGAACCACGCCTCGCCCGCCAGCGCATAGTTGAACTCCTGCAGGTTGCCCACGCCGAACTCGATATCGCCGGCGTTCACGGCGAAGAGATACTGGTTGGGGCTAGTTGCCGGCTGGATCGTCACGTTCATGCCAGCGTCGTTGGCGGCCTTGGCGATGGCCGACCCGATATTGTGGAACAGCGAACCGGGGTTGGAAGTCGCGATGCCAACGGTCTGGGCCTGCCCGACTCCGCTCGCGGCGAGCAGCAGGCCGGCGGCAGCGTAAGTGCTAATCTTCATGAGCGTCTCCCGTTTTGGCGGCTCGATTGGCGGCCTCTGGCAATTACCAATGATAGCGAAGCGCTTGTCAAATCGCGTCCGGGCGAATCTCCGCCTCAAATTGCTGCGAACTGGCGGTGCGCCCGCTGTTGCCCGCTTGACCCTTAGTTGACGCTTACATGGGATTCTGCAATCGTTTGTTCGCTGTATACCGTGGTGTTTGGGGGCACCAAGCGTGGTGACTTTGGGAGAAACCCACAGCGCGCCGGCGAATTCCTTGAGCGGGATCGCTTGGGGCCAAGATTGCATTGGATCTGCATCGAGGCGGTGAAGTCGATGGACCGATTCAAGGGAGGAAGGAAAATGCGAAAGCTCTCAACAACGATTGTCTGCGCTGCGGGGCTCGCGGTTGCGGCTTCGACTGCTGTCGCTCAGCAGGAGATTACGCTTACGGTTGCGGCCGGACAGCCGCTCCGCGCGATGAATCCGCTCAATCTGGTGAGCGAGTTTTATGTTCCGGAAGTGAACAGGCGCATCGAAGAGGCGGGCCTCGACATCAAGATCAACTGGAAAGAGGCCTATGCCGGATCCCTTCTGAAGCCGACCTTCGTCCTGCAGGGCGTTTCGGACGGCGTCGCCGATATCGGATTCGAGCCCACGATCTTCCATCCCGACAAGCTGCCTCTCGAGCAGGTTTCGTTCATGACGCCCTTCACGACCACCGACGTCGTGCTGGTCGGCAAGACGATACAGAAGCTGCACGACACCATCCCCGCCTTTAACGAGCAGTACGACAAGTTTGGCGTTGTCTGGCTGGCGGGGGCGACTTTCGATTCCTACGAGCTGTTCACGACTTTTCCCGTGCAGGAATTCGAGGAAATCAACGGCAAGAAGATCTCCACCGCCGGCGCGGCGCTGCAATGGCTGCGCGGCACAGGGGCAACGCCGGTCGAAAGCAACATGACGCTCTACTACAACAACGCGCAGACCGGCGTCATCGACGGTTTCATCATCTTCCCGTCCTCGATTCCCGGCATGAAGTATCCGGAAGCTGCTCCCTACGTGACGAAGGTTGGCTTCGGCGCGCAGTACGCCGCGGCGCTCATCGTCAACAAGGGCGTCTACGAGGGACTGCCGCCCGAGCTGCAAACCATCCTCCTGGAAGCGGCCCAGGCGTGGACCGCCGAGGCCGATGCGGCGCAGCAGGGCATCTACGAGGCCGCCTACGGATCGGTGCCGGAGCAGTTCGCGGGCGCCGAGATATTCGAGCTTCCCCGCGAGGAGCAGATGAAGTGGGCGAGCGCCATGCCCAACGTTGCCAAGGAATGGGCCGAGCGCATTGACGCAGCGGGATTGCCGGGCACCGAGGTGCTGGGCGCCTACATGGAGGAAATGCGTAGCGCCGGCGCCGATCCGGTCCGCAATTGGGACCAGGAGTGACCTGACCCTCCTCGACCCATGGAATCGGGTCCAGGGCCGCATGACCCATCAGACGGTGCGCCGGGTCCCGGCGCACCCCGGACATCTTTCTACGGCCACGTTACGCAGGCGCTGAACATCGTCGGCACCCTCCTGATCCTCGCGATGGTGGTGGCGGTCAACTCGGACGTCGCCGGCCGCAACCTCTTCAACCATCCGATTCCGGGCGTGCACGAGTTCCTGGGACTTTCAATCGTGGCGATCGTGTTCCTGCAGATGGCGAACACTTTGCGCGAGGGCCGTCACGTCTCCAACGATCTGCTGACGCAGCTGGTAAGCCGTAGGAGACCGCGCCTTCAGGCCTCGGTCTACGCCGTCTTCAATGCGCTCGGCGCGCTGCTCATGGTGATGATCGCCATCTACGTCTGGCCCATCGTCCTGCAGAACTATCAGGGTGGATACTTCCGCGGGACGGCAGGCGTCGCCGAGATCCCGATCTGGCCCTTCATGGCCGCAGTCCTCGTTGGCGCCGTCGCCACCGCGATTCAGTTTCTGCTCCTGATGGTGCGGGATGCCAGGCGCGCGCTGGACGGCACCCACCAATGAGCGACATCGCCATCGGCGCGGTCTGTCTTCTTTCCAGTCTCGTCCTGATCCAGACCGGCATGCATATTGGCGTGGCGCTGATGGTGCTGTCGTTCGTGGGCGTCTGGGCCATCCGGGGTGTCGAGATAGCGGGCCGCCTTCTGGCGAGCTCGGCCGCGACGTCGGTCGCCTCCGACGCCTATGCAGTGATTCCTCTCTTCGTGCTGATGGGGCTTTTCGTCTCCAGCACCAATATGGGCCGTGACACGTTCGATGTAGCGGCCCTGTTGCTCAGGCGAATCCGCGGGGGACTTGGGATAGCGACCGTTGCCGCCAACGCGGTGTTCGCCGCCTGCACCGGCACGACGATTGCGTCTGCCTCGGTTTTCACTAAGGTCGCGGTGCCGGAAATGGTGCGCCATGGGCATACCGCGAAGTTCTCCGTCGGCGTCGTGGCTGGCAGCTCGGTGCTCGGAATGCTTATTCCACCGAGCATTCTCTTCATCATCTTCGGCGTTATCGCCAATGTCTCGATCGCAGACCTTTTCAAGTCCGGCATCCTGCCGGGCATTCTCTTGACGCTGGCGTTCAGCGCTACGATCATGGGCCTTTCCACCTTCCACCGCGGCTTCGTGGCGAGTAACCCTGACACCTATACCGGTGCATATTCGGGGCCCCTCGACGACGCGCCTGCATGGCTCGTGGCGGCGAAGCTGCTGCCCATCGCGATCCTGGTTGGCACTGTCCTCGGCGGCATCTATGGCGGCTTCTTGACACCGACGGAGGCCGGCGGCGCGGGAGCGCTCGCGGCCTTCGTCATCGCGCTGGCGCGGCGGGAGTTGACGCTGCGCATTTTCTGGGAGGTGGCGCTGGAGACCGGCCGCGTCACCGCCGCGATCATCTTTCTGCTGATGGCAGCGACCCTCTATTCGCAGATGCTCACGGTTTCCGGGCTGCCCTACGCGATCGGTCAATGGCTCGAGAGCTCCGGGCTCAGCCTGTTGCCCATTCTCCTCGGCTATCTCGCCGTTGTCGTTCTTCTGGGATGCTTCCTCGATTCCGTCTCGATCATGCTGATCGTCCTGCCCTTCGTGATCCCCGTCTTTGATGGTTTCGGCGTGAACCTGGTCTGGCTCGGATTGATCACTGTCATCGCTATAGAGATCGGATTGCTGACCCCGCCGCTCGGCATTGCCATCTTCGTGGTGAAGGCGAACCTCGACGACAAGCGCATCACGCCGTGGCAGATATTCGCCGGTACTGCGCCGATGACCCTGACCATGGTCGTAGTGCTTGTCGTTTGCGTAATGTTCCCATGGTTGGCGCTCGCGTTGGTTGGCAATGCCGATTGGAGCTGGTGGTAGACGCGAGCCCCTCCGCGACGTTGCTGAAGTCAGCTTGGAGCGAAGAATGATTACTAGCCGTGACCGTATCCTTGTCACACATGTCGGTAGTCTGCCGCGCAGCGAGACACTGTCGGACTTGCTGGTCCGGCGTGAGAGGGGCGAAGCGGTCGATCCAGAGCGGATGTCGCGTGAGACGGACAAGGCCGTCGCCCACGTCGTGGAAAGACAAGCCGAGTCCGGCGTGGATATTGGCAATGACGGCGAACAGCAGCGCGTGGGTTTCCAGACTTATATCCCGCAACGCATGTCTGGCTTCGGCGGCGTGTCCAAGCGGAGGCGCGGACGCGAGTTCGAGGAGTTCCCCGAGCTCGTGGCGGATCTTGTCAGGCGCTTCCCGCTTGTAAGCAAGCAGCAGAACGCGCCCGAGTGTCAGGGCGAGCTGAAGTATCTCGACATGGGGCCGATTGAAAGTGAGATCGCGCGCTTCAAGGAGATCTCGGAGGTGAGGTTCGTTGAGCGGTTCATGACCGCGCCGTCCCCTGGAATTATCTCGTCTACTATGCTCGACGCTTTCTTTGGCACCCAGGAGAAATATCTGGAGGCCATCGCCAGGGAGATGCGGAAAGAGTACCAGGCGATCACCGATGCAGGTCTCATCCTGCAAATTGACGCGCCCGATCTCGCCATGGACCGCACCATGATGTACCGCGATCTTTCGGACGCCGAGTTCGTCAGTGCGGTTGAACTGCATGTCGCAGCGATCAACATGGGAATCGAAGGAATTCCGCGTGATCGCGTCCGGCTGCACGTCTGTTATGGCAACTGGGAAGGACCGCACATCCACGACATCGCCCTCGCGAACATCCTTCCAGCGCTATACGAGGCGAATGTCGGAGCGCTATCGATCGAGTTCTCCAACCCGCGCCATGCGCACGAATATGCCGCGCTCAAAGAGCATCCGCTGCCAATGGACATGCTCCTCATCCCGGGCGTGATCGACACCACCTCGAATTTCGTGGAGCATCCAGAGGTCGTGGCGCGGCGCATCGCCGAAGCGGTATCGGCGGTGGGCGAGCGCGAACGGGTCATCGCCTCGACCGACTGCGGCTTCGGGACCTTCACTAATCGCGAATGGGTGGTGGAGCCCGTTGTGTGGCTGAAGCTAAAGGCGCTGCGCGACGGCGCGGCCCTTGCCTCCGAGCGTCTCTGGGGGAAGGGCGCGGCCTAGCGCCGCCGAGCCTCTTCCTTTGAGGGGAAGGGTTTGGCTCCGCTCTGCGCGGCTTCCCCGTCATATGCAATTGCCTGGTCGGCGTGACTCGACAGGACAAAGCCGATCGAACGCTGTGATTCTTCGTAGAGGTGGGCGACAAGCCCTGCGGCGCGGGCGAGTAGAGGCAATCCCTTCATCGCGTCGGCAGGGTAGCCGACATCAAGCATGACAGCCGGGATCGCACCGCTGATATTGATCGGCAACCGCCTGCCGATGATGGCGGGCGCATGCTTCTCCAGCAGCCTCAGCATCGCAACATTATCGGCCGAAACGCCGCGCTCGTCGGCAAGTTTCAAGAGCAGGTTGGCGCGCGGGTCGCCGGTCGTGTGTTGCGGATGGCCCAGGCCCGGAACCTTTTGCCTTTCAGCGACTAGGCGCTGCAGCCCGGCTTTGGCCGAGTCTTCGGGAGAAGTGCCGCCCTTCTTCGTGTCCTCGATCAGCGCAACGAGGAATTTACCCGCGACCTCCGAGCTCCCGGCAACGACGGAGCCCATGCCAAGCAGGCCGGCAGCCATCGCGCCCTGCCACGCTTCAGGCGCGGCTGCTAGCGTCATGCGGGCGGCCTGCACGCTGGGCACAAGGCCGTGCTCGGCAATCGCCACCATGGACGCGTCGGTAAAGAAGCGCTGCTCCTCGGTCGGCATCTGGCCTGTGACCAGAAAATAGAAGTAGTCGGTGAATCCCACCTTGCCGATCAAATCTCGGCAGAGATCACGTCCGCGAATGGTGATCGTGTCGGAGTTGGAGGTCGCGATGGCGGTGAACGCCTGATCCTGCTTGCCGATCCGCATATCTCTGGCCTCATCGGCCGGCTGTTCCAGCAGCCGATCCATCTATTTGAGCGGAAAGAATGCCATCGCCAATGTCATGTCAAGCTGACGAGTCTCCGCGCTTCGCCCGCGGCGACTCGCAGCGATCTTGCATCTGCATGCTTCTTAGGCATGATGCTATCGGGATTTGGCCGGTACGGGACGCGCATCGGATGCCGGATCACCGGGGGGCGCATCGATGATCGACACGGGCGACACTGCGTGGACGCTAACGGCCACGGCACTGGTGCTGTTCATGACTCTGCCGGGGCTCGCACTGTTCTACGCCGGCCTGGTGCAGTCGAAGAACATTCTTTCGGTCCTGATGCACTGCATCGCCATCGGCTGCCTGGCGTCGGTCGTCTGGTTAGCCCTCGCCTACAGCCTTGCCTTTACCGACGGAACAAGCCTGGTCGGGGGGCTCTCGAGAGCCTTCTTGATCGGCTTGGCACGCGACGCCGTTTACCCCGGCACCGGCATCCCCGAATCGCTCTTCTTCATGTTCCAGATGACGTTCGCCATCATCACGCCGGCGCTGATCGTCGGGGCGTTCGTCGAGAGAATCAAGTTTTCCGCCGTGCTGATGTTTACCGGCCTGTGGCTTATCGTCGTGTACGCGCCCATAACGCATTGGGTGTGGGGCGGGGGCTGGCTAGCCGAGCGCGGCCTGCTTGACTTCGCGGGTGGCATTGTTGTGCACATCACGGCGGGGGTGTCTGCACTTGTCATCGCATGGCAACTTGGTCCGCGTCCCGGCTTTCCCGATCAGGTGCGTCCACCGCATGCGCCGTGGCTGGTCATGGTAGGCGCCTCCATGCTCTGGGTCGGATGGTTCGGCTTCAACGCGGGGAGCGCGCTGGCAGCAGGGGCCGATGCCGGGATGGCGATGCTGGTCACGCATATGTCGGCCGCCGTCGCGTCCCTAACGTGGATGATCATCGAGTGGGCGAAGTACGGCAAGCCGAGCCTCGTGGGGCTGGTGACGGGCACCATCGCCGGGCTCGCAACCATCACTCCCGCATCAGGGTATGTCGGCCCTGCCGGCGGCATCTGCCTCGGGGTTGCTGGCGGCGCGCTTTGCTATCTGGCGGTTGATATCGTCAAGAGACGGCTATCGATTGATGATTCCTTAGACGTGCTCGCCGTGCATGGAGTCGGGGGTGCAACGGGTACTCTGCTCGCCGCAGTCTTCGCGACCGCGGCGCTGGGCGGAGTAGGCTTGGCGGATGGGGCGACTTTGGCGAGCCAGCTCGGCGTACAGACGATCGGCGTCATCGCTGCGCTGATCTGGACGGCAGTCGCCAGCTTTGTGATTATCAAGATAACGCAGGCAATTTGCGGCCTTCGCGCGTCGGAGGACGCGATGGTCGAAGGCCTTGACTACACCACGCACGGTGAGCGGGGCTATAGCATCTGACCGAGGAGGCGAGCTGTGAACTGGATCATAGCCATTATTCAGCCGCATCGGCTCGACGCCGTCCGTGATGCATTGTCAGCGGTGAATATTCATGGCTTGACCGTCAGCGAGGTCAAGGGGTTCGGCCGTCAGAAGGGGCATACCGAGATCTATCGGGGCGCCGAGTATCAGATCAACTACATCCCCAAGCTAAAGCTCGAGCTGGCGGTCGAAAGCGGCGACCTCGAAAGGGCGATCGAGGCAATCCGCGCCGCGGCCCACACCGGCAAGATCGGCGACGGAAAAATCTTCGTGCTCGACCTCAAGTCGGCGATGCGCATCCGCACCGGCGAAACTGGACCGGACGCGCTTTGAGCATGGTTGTGCCTTAGGGCGCGACCATCACCTTGCACTGGTCGGTCGGTGCTCGGAGCAGCTTCGAAGCTGCGGGAGGATCGTCGAGCTCCACTGTGTGCGCCACCAACGCGCGGGCTCGAGATAATCCGCCGCCATCGCATCGCGCGCCTTGGCGAACTCGCTGAGGCTGAAGAAGGCAGAAAATTGCAGCCGGCATTCCTTCCCAATGCCGAGACGGGGTGCGATGCGATCGGGGCCGCGAAGGTATCGGCGTTCCAGGTGTACAGCCCCCGAGCCACGGAGCCTAGCCGATCCGCATCACGGTCGACCAGGAGGACACGCGCCCCTGCGGCCAGGAACAGGCGCGTGGTGGCGAGCCCGATATTGCCGACGGCACCCGTAACGATCGCGTTCTTGCCCGCAAGGCGCATCGCAGTACTCGTCTCAGCCGTGCACCAGTACCACCCGCCCGATCACCTTGCCGCCTGCCTTCAAGTCGCGTAACGCCTCGCCTGCCTGCCGTGCTGGAACCGACGTCACGGGGATTGGTGCAAGCTTCCCGGCCTGCGCAAGCCCGATCACCTCCTTCAGATCGTCCAGCGTTCCTACGAAAGAGCCCGTGACAGTCACCAATTTGCTTGGGAATATCATGGTCGGCAACGTAATGGCCCCGCCGAACAGTCCCACGACAACGACGTGCCCCCCGCGTCGCACGATATCGATCGCGTATTGCACCGTCTCCGGAGAACCTACGAAATCGATGGCCGCCGCAGCGCCCCCATCCGTTTCGCGCGTAGCATCGGCGACCGCGCTCTCACTGCGGTTGTCGATAGCCTTTTCGGCACCGGCCTTGACTGCGGCGGCTCGCTTCGCCGGGTCGATATCGGCAGCGATCACCCGGGATTTCGTCACTGCGTTGGCAAGCTGCACCGCGGAAAGCCCGACGCCACCAACGCCCACAATCGCAAGCCAATCGTCTGGCTGCAAGCCGGCAACTTTTTTCAATGCCGAGTAGGCCGTGATGCCGGAACAGGCGTAAGTGCAGGCAAGCTCTCGCAGCAGGCCGTCATAGGGAACTAGGTAGCGGGGATGCGGAACGATGACATGGTCGGCATATCCTCCGCAGCGTCGCACACCGAGCGATCTTGAACTGTCGCACAGAAGCTCCTCGCCGGCGGTGCAGCGGCGGCATTGCCCGCAGCCGATCCATGGATAGACCACCGCACTTGCGCCGACTTCGACTCCCTTTGCATCGGGGCCAAGTGCCACAACGGTTCCAACAATCTCGTGACCCGGCGAGAAGGGCAGGCTCACGCTCCGCGCCATCTCCCAGCGCCGGCCGTTCCCAAGGTCGAAATAGCCATCCCAGATGTGGACGTCGGAGTGACAGACGCCGCAGACTTCGACCTTTACCAGCACCTCCTCGCCCGCGGGCTCAGGCGTCGGAGCCTCGATCTCGTCAAGCCGACCGCCCCATTCCATGATCGCTATCTGACGCAATTTCACCTCCGCTGCGGCACGCGTCTCTTCCCCGGTCAGTTCATCGAATTGGGAAGGAACAGGGAAATTTCGGGAAATGCCAAGAGCAGCGTCATTATTGCCACCTCGCAGGCCAGAAACCAACCAATACCACGGAAGATCGTCTCAAGCGGGATTGCATCTCCGACCACGCTCTTCACGACGTAGGCGTTGAAGCCGACCGGAGGAGTGAGGAGCCCGATCTCTATGTACTTCACGACGATCACGCCGAGCCAAATTTCGTCGAGGCCTAGCGCCCGGAACATCGGCTGGACGATTGGTAGCGTCAAAAGCAAGACGCCCAACGGGTCGAGGAACATCCCCAGAATTACGTAGATGACGGAGACTGCGACGACGAGAAGCACGGGATCTAGGGCCCAGTCCCCGATCAAGTTGCCCATAACTCCGGGGACACCAACGAGCGCCAGGAACTTCGTGTACATCACCGCGCCGTAGGCGACGAAGAAGAGTTGCGCCGTGGTCTTGACCGCTTCCATCACGGAATCCGTGAGGACTCTGAGATTGAGGCGGCCCTGCGAGGCGGCGACCATGCAGGAGAGAAACGCTCCGGCGGCGCCCGCTTCGGTCGGCGTGAAGATGCCGCCGTAGAGACCACCGATGATTCCGATAATCAGGACGACGAGCGGCCACACCGGCCCAAGGGAGCGCCAGCGCTCGCGCCAAAGCTCTTGCCGCGAATACTCCGAGGAGACGCGAGGCGCGATGGACGGGTTCCACCAGCAACGCCCGATGATCATCGCTGTGTAGACCGCCGCCGTCAAAAGGCCTGGCAGCACGCCTGCGATCAGCAACTTGGTAATCGAGACCTCGGCAAACACCCCGTAGATGACGAACAGAATCGAAGGGGGAATGAGCGCTCCGAGCGTGCCGGCGCTAGCGACGACGCCGGTCGCGAGGCTCTTGTCATAGCCGTGCTTTAGCATTTCGGGGATCGCGATACGGCCCATTGTCGCCGCGGTGGCGACAGATGAACCGGAGGCCGCGGCAAAGCCGGCGGAGGCCAGGTTGGTGGCAACCGCGAGCCCTCCCGGCAAGCCGCTGAACCAAACGCGGGCGGCACGAAACAGCGCAGCGCTGATTCCGGTGTTATGGGCGACGGCGCCCATCAGGATGAACATCGGGATGGCCGACAGCCCCCAATTCGCGGCCACCTCGAACGGAACGCTTTTCACCACGCCGAAGGCGACGTTGATGTTACGTTGAAGCGAGAAGCCGATGAACGCCGTCACGCCGAGCGCCACACCGATCGGCACCCGGATCGCGATCAGCATCAGAACCAGGGCGAGGCTGGCAAAGCCGAGGGTGGGACCGCTCAAAGCTCATCCTCGCCACTGGGTACATGCCGGCCTTCTGCGCCGATTCCCCCTCTGTCGATGGCGGGATACTCACTGGTCTTCGCGCCGCGAAAATCACGGATGATGTATATGAACAGGTAGACAGCCATCAGGCCAAAGCCGACGGGCACCACCCAGCGCGACTGCCATATTGGGACGAAGCCGGTCCCTGCCTCGCGTGCCTCGCGAATTGCTGTCTTCTCAAGCGCAATGAGGATGGTCTGCCAGGTGAACATCGCCACATAGACAAGCGACAGGATCGCAACCGTCGCATCAAGCAATGTGCGGCCGCGCAGCGACATCCAATTTGTGAAAAGCTCGACGATGATATGCCCCCGCTCGCGGGTTATCAGCGCCAGCGGCAGGAATGAGAGCCCTGCCATGTAGTAGGCCGAGACGATTTCGAGCGTTCCGACGATGGGGGAGTTGAATACGTACCTTCCGACCACGTCGGCTGTGACGTGAAGCATCATCAGGACGGTCAGCACGCAGGCAAACCAGGTCAATGCATCGATGAGCAGGTCGAGCGCCCGCTTGAGCTGATGCATGACGATCCCCCCAAAGGCGTAGCCCGCGCCGCGTACTGCGCCTCCGCCCCGTTGGCGAAGGCGCTCCTTAGGCCGCGATCCTAGAGGTTCTCAGGATCGACCTTGGAATAGATCTCACGCGCGATCGCTTCCTGGAACTTCTCGCGATCCCCACCGATCTCGTCGACAATCTTCTTCCATTTCTCGTAAGCCGCGAGATAGAAGTCGAGGATCGTTTCGGGATTCTCCACGCCAGCGGTTCTGGCGTTGTCCGCGTTTAGTCCGTACTGTATTTTATCCCGCTCCATCATCACGTTGTGGAACGGCTCCCCGCCTGCGATGAATTTGACGCCCTTTTCCTGGGCCTCGGCGACGACGCTCTCGTCCTCCGCTAGCTGTGCGTCAAACGCCTCCGTTGTCACGGCACCGGGCATCAGGTCGATATGCGCCTTACGTTGCTCGGGCGTCATGCTTTGCCAGACCTCACGATTGATATACATGAGCACCGGCGGGCCGCCCATTCCCATCGGGGCCTGGATCACCGTGTTGACGACATCCATGTAGCCAAAGCTCCTGAGCCACTGCACGCCGCCCAGCACGCAGTCTAGCGTGCCGCGCTCTAGCGCCGTGGTGGCTTCATTCGGCGGCATCGCTACTGGTGTCCCGCCCGCGATCTCGATGATGCTCACCCCACCGCCGGAGCCGCGGATCTTCAGCCCTTTCAGGTCCTCCAGAGACTGCGGATTGCCGCGGCAGAGGAAGAGGTATGGTGTGACGCCGTAGCCGCCGAAGCCGACCGCATTGTTCTCGTGAAACTCCTCCTTGCACTCCTCGCAGCCGAGCATCAGCACCTCGTTCATGGCGCCGATAGAGGCGAGGAAATCATCGCCGATCAACGACTGACTGAAGATCATGTTGGTCGCCGGCAGCATTTTCGGCACATACGGCGCCATGACGAGGCCAGCGTCCATGAGGCCGTCCTTGACCGCGTCTGGCGTGCCCGGGCCGTTGGCGAGCTGCGACCCGCCTATCATCTTCCACTCGACCTCGCCGTTCGTGGCCTCTTTGAGCTGCTCGAAATAAGGCTCGAGCGTTTTGACGTTGGTCGAGTTATTAGCGCTGAGCCAGGATCCGTAGATGAGCTCGCGAGCCTCACTCGGCACTGCCGCCAGCGCCGCGACAAGGACAGCGCAAAGCCCGCCAATTCGACAAGTTCTCTTCATCCCGTTTCCTCCCTAGGTAGGGGCTGGTGCCGCCCTGAAGTCAGCTATCGCGGCTTGCAGTATGGCACAGTACCCATCTGCCTGTCGGTCTGGAAGCATCAAAATCGGCTGATTGTCAGCCGCTTCGCCGCACGGGCATCGAAGGAAACGGCTGGTGCAAACCCAGCTCTTTGCCGGCGGGCCGGCATCCCCTATCTTGAACTCCATGTCCCACGGCGGCCCGATCTCCACGAAGACAAGAACCGTGAGGCTGAACGGGGCCGGCACAGCACGGGCGGTGGATTGCGACATCTGCGTGGTGGGCGCGGGAATCTCGGGGATCTCTGCTGCCCTGGAGGCAGCGGCCCTCGGCCAAAAGGTGGCGCTCGTCGACGGGTTGCCGGCGCTGGGCGGTCAGGCGGTCAACTCCATCATCGGCACCTTCTGCGGGCTCTTCTCTAATGGAACGCACGGTTACCAGTTTACCCACGGCGTGGCGGACCGCATCCTGCACGACCTTGATGCCGACGGGGCGCTCTACTTCCGCCACGGGCCGATGACCACCGTGGTGTACTACGACGAGGTGGCGCTGGCGCGTTGGGTCGAGAAGGCGGTGCTCGCCGCGGGGATCACCCCGATCGTCGGGGCCGTCCTGAGGCGGGTTCGGCGCGACGGACGTCGCATCGAAAGCTTGGAACTCTCGACCCGCTACGGTGACGTAGACCTGCGCGCGGCCGGCTTCGTCGATTCCAGCGGCGACGCAGCCTTGACCTGGCAAGCGGGGCTTGAATGCCGCGAGCCTGAGGACGGGCCCATCTACGGCTCACAGATGATTGTTGTTGAGGGCATTCAGGAGGATCACCAGCCATCGCGCGATGAGCTCGCCGAGCGGGTCGGCGAGAAAGCCGAGTCCTACGGGCTGGTGCGCAAGAACGGCATCGCATTCTACTTCCCCGGGCGTGGCACGGCGGTACTCAACATCACGCATGTGGAAACGCCCCTCGATCCGCTCGAGGCGTCTCGGAAGGGTATTGAGGGCAAGGATCAGGCGGACCGTGCCGTCGATTTTGTACGCAAGGAGTTTCCCAAGGCCTTTGCGGAGGCGAAGGTACGCGCCTATGGATTTCCGGGGATCCGCCAGACGCGCTGGGTCAAAGGGCGCCATCAGATCGCCGTCGATGAGGTGCGCGCCGGCCATCGGTATGACGACGCCGTCGCTCGCACGGCCTGGCCCATCGAACTGCACAACAAGGCCAGCGGATACGTTTGGGAAACGTTTGACGAGAACCATGTGCACTATGTGCCGTTCTCGGCAATGACGCCGCCGGAGGTTGACAATCTCGTGGCGGTTGGCCGCTGCATCGACGGCGATCCCGCGGCGCTGTCGAGCGTGCGCGTCATGGGGCCGTGTATCGCCATGGGTGCCGCCGCCGCTCATGCGCTCGACCTCGCAGGGTCCGGCAGCGTGCACCAGATCGACATCAAGATGTTGCAGCAGCGTGTGAAGGATAATCTGGAACGCTCCGACCGTACACCCCACCGCGGCGAGTAGGAGCACGCATGGACCTGACCGACCAGGAAAAGGCGATGCTTGATGGTGGCGCAGGGCCGGCCAAGCAACGGGCGATGGATCTGCTGGTGCGCTACGGAGAGGCTCTCGGCGCGGAGCGGCTGGTGGCCGTCAGCAACGTCGCGGGCACATGGAACGCCGCCTCTCCCGCCGTCCGCCCGTTCGCTGACAGGGGCGGTATGGATGCAGTGTTTTCGAAGTTCAATCTCGATGCCGATGATGTGGTGGAGACGCCGCAAGCTGAAGTCTATACGTGCCAGCTCATCCATGGCATCGACACGCGTCATGCGGATGTGACGGGCGTTCCCGAGGAGGCGGCGGAGAGGCAGCGACAGGCCGAGAAGTTCTTCGGTCAGCGCGGTGTCGCCATGTTCAATACCTGCACGCCGTATCAGGTCGGCAACGTTCCGGTGCGCGGCGAGCACTGCGCCTGGATGGAATCCTCTGCAGTCGTCTATTGCAACGCCGTGCTCGGCGCGCGCACCAACACGGAGGGGCGGGAGAGCACGGGCGCGGCTTCCATCACGGGCCGAATCCCCTACTGGGGCCTGCATATCCCGGCACGCCGACTTGGCACCCACCTGGTCCAAGTGGCGGTCGACATCGACTCCATGATGGATTGGGGCCTGCTCGGCTATTACGTGGGCGAGATCGTGCAGGACGACATCCCGGTCCTCGACGGGCTCCACAATACGCCGAGCATGATCAAGCTGAAGCATTTCGGCGCCGCCGCGGCGTCCTCCGGCGCGGTCGAGATGTACCACATACCGGGGACAACGCCGGAAGCGGCGAGCGTCGAGGGGGCCTTCGGCGGCCGAAATCCGGCCGCCACCCTCCGCTATGGTCCCAGCGAGCGGCGCCAAGCCTATGAATGGCTGAACGGCAACGCGTCGAGCCGCGACGTCGACTTCGTCATGCTCGGCTGCCCGCACGCCTCCGTGGAGCAAGTGCGCATTGCGGCGCTGATGCTGGACGGCAAGCGGCTCAGCGAAAACACGGAGCTGTGGATATTCACGCCGCGCGCGCTCAAGGACACCGCCGATCTCAGCGGCTATACGGAGGCGATCGAGCGGGCAGGAGGGCACGTGCTTTCCGACACCTGCCCGGCGATCGGCCGCGTGCTGCCGAAGGGGACGAAGGTCGCCGCTACCGACTCCGCCAAGCAGGCGCACTACCTTCCCGCCATCATGAACGTCGAGACATGGTTCGGGTCGGTGGAGGATTGCATCGACGCGGCGCTGACCGGCCGCTGGCGCGGAAGCATCCAATGAGCCAGGCGCTCGACCGGGTCGTCATCCGCGGGCGGAAGGTGGTCGGCGGCGTCGCCGAGGGGGAGGCGCTCGTCACCCGCGACACGATCTCCGGCTGGGGCGGCATGGAGCCGAACACCGGCACGATCACCGAACGCCGCCACGAGCTGTGCGGCCAGAGCTTCAAGGACAAGGTGCTGGTCTTCCCCGGCGCCAAGGGCTCGTCGGGCTATTCCCACTACTTCCACATCGCGCGCGTGCATGGCGCTGCGCCGAGGGCGATGATCTTCATCAAGATGACGACGAAGGCGGCGCTCGGCGCCGTGGTCGCCCGCGTTCCCACCATGACCGATCTCGACCGGGACCCCTTCGCCGTTATCGAGACGGGCGACTGGGTGAAGGTCGACGCGGACAATGGGGTCATCGAGGTGACGAAGCGGCGGGGAGGGTGATGCTTCAAGGCTCGGCGCTGCGCGCCGCGCACCTCAGCATGAGGGGGAGCTTGTCTCTAGCCCCTCCTCTCAGCCCTCATCCTGAGGTGCTTTTTTCGCCCCTTCGAGGCTCGGCGCTGCGCGCCTCGCACCTCAGGATGAGGGCGAAAAAAGCCTCGAAGGAGGAGGGCTGAGCGTCCATGCCGCGCGCCCTTCGCAGCAATTTCCCCTATGGCTCGTCCGCCTGGGCCACGCGGCGGGCGCAATGGCGCGCGCTCGGCATCTCCGACGCCGACATGGAGAAGCCGAAGGTCGCGGTGGTGAACTCCTCCTCGGAACTCGCCATCTGCTTCAGCCATCTCGACGGCGTGGCGCGTGTGGTGAAGGACGCGATCCGCGCTGCCGGCGGGCTTCCCTTTGAAGTACGCACCACCGCACCCAGCGACTTCATCTTCAGCCCCGGCGGCCGCGGCGGCTACATCCTGGCGAGCCGCGACCTCGTCGCCGCCGACATCGAGGTGCAGGTCGAGGGACCGCAGCTCGACGGCATGGTCTGCCTCACCTCCTGCGACAAGACCGTGCCGGGCCAGCTCATGGCGGCGGCGCGCACCAACATCCCCGCGATCTTCGTCATCTGCGGCTACCAGCCAAGCGGCGAGATGGACGGCCACGACGTCGATATCGAAGACGTGTTCCTCACGGCCGGCCATGTCGTGACCGGAAAGACCGACGCGGCGACGCTGGAGAGGATGTCGGAGGCGGCAGTGCGCGGGCCGGGAGTGTGCTCCGGCATGGGCACCGCGAACTCCATGCATACCGCCTGCGAGGCCCTCGGCATGACGCTGCCGGGCGCAGCGCCAGTGCTGGCGAACAGCGAAAAGATGTTCCAGTTCGCGAAGCGTTCCGGCGAGCGCATTGTCGCCATGATCGAGGAGGATTTGCGCCCACGGGAAATCCTCACCGCCGGCTCTATCGAGAACGCGTTGAAGGCGGTGCTCGCCGTCTCCGGCTCGATCAACTGCATCAAGCACCTGCAGGCGGTGGCGATCGACGCAGGGGTCGACCTCGACGTCTACGGCATCTTCGACCGCGTCTCCGACGCGATACCGGTGCTCTCCGCCGTGCGGCCGAACGGCGAAGCGTCTATCGAGGCGTTCGAGGCTGCGGGCGGCGCGCGCGCCGTGATGAAGCGGCTGGAGCCGCTGCTCGATGCGAGCGCGATGACCGTCACCGGCAGGTCGGTCGGCGAGAATCTCGCGGAGACGCAGGTGCTGGACGCCGACGTGATCCGCCCGCTCGACAAG